>CBIHPE010000073.1:0-15987 GCA_966212015.1 uncultured Frankiales bacterium
GCGCAGTGTGCCGAGCTGGTCGTGCGTCGCGAACGACGTCCCGGCGTACGCCGCCTCGTAGCCGTGCGCGCGGTAGAGCTCGGTGGCGTGGCCGATCGACTCGTGGATCGTGAGCCAGAGGTTCGAGGGGTCGATGACGAGGTCGTAGCGGCCGGGCTCGACGGAGGACGCCTTGGCCTTCTCCACCAGGCTGGTCGGCAGCTCCGCGAGCTCCGTGGCCCAGTCCCAGCTGTCGGGGTGGCCGGTGGTGACGTACTCCCAGCCACGCCCGACGGGCGCCGCGAGGGTGCGCATGGTCTCGAAGCCGCCTCCGGGGTCGAGCCGGGTGCCGGTCACCTGCGGTTGCAGCCGGATGCGCTGCTGCGTGGTCATCGTGCCGGCGGTGTCGGCGTAGAACTTGCACTCCAGCGCCTGCTGAAGCGAGACGTCGACGTGGTCGACCTCGTCGTGGGTGAGCAGGGCTCGCGACCAGTCGGTGAAGAGGGCGACCTTGTCCGCGGTCGGGACGCCGAAGGGGTCGATCTCGTAGGCGGAGACCCAGGTGACGTCGTCGTAGACCGGCTCGTCCGCGAGCTCGACCCGCTGGGAGTTCAGCGGTCGGGCGACCCGGGCGACGTCGACGGCCTCCCGCGCCAGCCGCCGGGCCTCGTCGGCGTTGACGTCGGCGCTGGACGCGAAGCCCCAGGTCCCGTCGACGATCACCCGCACCGCGAGGCCGAGGGTCACGTCGTCGGACAGGTTCTCGAGCGCGGCGTCGCGCAGCGAGAGGTCCTGGTGCCGGATCCGCTCGATGCGGACGTCGGCGTGGTCAGCGCCGGCGTCGCGCGCGGACTGCAGCGCGGCATCGGCCAGGGCCTTGAGGGGCAGGGCGAGGAAGGCGGGATCGACCGTCACACGGCCCACCCTAGGGCGCGTGACTTACGCCGATCGGCGGATGTCCCGCACGGTCCGGAGAAGGACGATGGGGTCACTGGGCTTCCCCCCGACAAGCCCGTCCAGGAGCCACCGATGTTCCGTCGACACCCCGAACCCGAACCCCACGTCCTGCTCGAGCTGGGTCGCCACGAGAAGCAGACCGCGCTTCGCGACGAACCGGACCCCGACCCCGTCGTCGAAGCCGCGGCTCAGCGGCTGCGCGACCAGCTCTCGTCGATGGAGCCGGTCGACTCCTGGGGCCGGCCGGTGGCGTGGCGCCAGGTCGCGCGGATCGCGCTGGGTGACCTGGCGACCCCACGGGTGCGCGACGTTCTGACGTCCGACGTGCTGGCTGGCGAGGTCGCGAAGCGCGAGGTGGTCGTCCCCGACGCCGAGCCGGAGCGGTGGCGGACCTTCTTCGAGGCGGTCGAGCAGGCCGACCGCCTGCTGAGCAAGGGTCCCCAGCCGCCGAGCTGACGTTCCGCCGTTCGGCCTAGTGCGGGGCTGCGCCGGATGGAGCATCCTGGTCCCTGGACTTCCCCCAGCAGCTGTCCAGGAGCCCCATGTTGCGCCGTACCCCTGACGACCCAGAGCCCCGTGTCGTCGACCTCGTCCTCCGCGACGTCGTGCCCGAGCTGAGGGACGAGCCCGACCTCGACCCCGTCGTCGAGGCCGCCGCGCAGCGGCTGCGCGAGAAGCTCGGCTCGCTCGACGCCGTCGACGAGTGGGGCCGTCCGCTGGCCTGGCGCCAAGTGGCCCGGATCGCCCTCGGTGACCTCGCGTCGCCCAGGGTGCGGGACGCCCTGACGGTCGACCGGCTGCTCGAGCAGCCGGTCGTGGCGAAGGCCTTCGACCCGCTGGTCGACCCGCTGCCGGAGGTGGAGGAGGCGCCGGAGCCGCCGCAGTGGCGGCAGTTCTTCGACGCGCTCGAGAGCAGGGACCGGTTGCTAGGCCACCAGGCCGGCGCGGCGCCACAGCGCTGACGTCGGGCCGGCGATCATGCCGGCGTCCGTGAGGAAGCCCGTGACCCGCTCGGCCATCCACCGACGGGTCTCGCGGGCGTACGGGTTGGTCCGCGCCTGCCGTACCGCCTCGTCCCTGTCGAGCCCGACGGCGGTGTAGACCGCCGGGTCGCGGAACGACTCCACGACGAACACGGACGTGACGAGGGTCTGGGTCCGGTGCCACGCGAGCTGGCGCCGGGTGAGGCGAGGCACCTGGCGCTCCACCGCCGTGCGGGCGTAGGCCACGTGCCGGGCCTCCTCGGTGACGTGGATCTTGCAGACCTGCTGCGCGAAGGGAAGCAGGCCCGGGGTGTCGAGGGTCTCGCGCTGCAGGCGGTCGAGGGTCTCCTCGGCGACGAGGACGCTGGCGAACAGCGAGGGGCCGACGGAGATGCTCTTGTAGAGCCGCCCGAGCTCGTGGGTGAGCCTCGGCGCCCGGTAGCGGGAGCCCGGGGCGAGCTTCTGCGCTGCGCGGGCGAACATCACCGAGTGCCGGGTCTCGTCGCCGATCTCGGTGAGGCAGTACTGGATGTGCTGCGTGTGCGGGTCCTGGTCGTAGGCGTACCGGAGCAGGCCCTGCATGAGGATGATCTCGAACCACAGGCCGACCGACGCGGTGCTCGCGAACTCGTGCCACGACAGCTGCACCCGCTGCTCCTGCGACATCTGGTCCCAGAGCGGCGTGCCGTAGAGCGACACCCGGTGCTCCGGGATCGCGAAGAGCGATGGGTCGAGCTCCTGCTCCCAGTCGAGGTCGGTCTCGGGGTCGTACGAGAGCTTCGCGCTCGAGCGCAGCAGCCGGCCGGCCACCTGCTCGCGGTCCTGGATCGTCATCGCGCACCTCCTCAGTTACCCGGACCCAAAGTAACTGTTACCTGATGTCCGGTCTAGTACCCGGTCCTAGAGTGCGCGCCATGACCAGCGAGCGGGCCGACGGGAGGGCGCTGCGCTGGGCCGGGCACCGCGAGCAACGACGGGCGGCGTTCGTGGCCGCCGCCCTCGACGTGATCGAGCGGGTCGGGCCGGCCGCCACGGTCGACCAGATCGCGGGGGAGCTCGAGGTCACGAGGCAGGCGCTCTACCGGCAGTTCGACGACCGCGCGGACCTCGACAACGCGATCGCCGTCGCGGCGGCCGACCAGCTCGTCGACGCGGTGCTCCCGCACCTCGACCTGTCCGGCTCCATCGCGTCCTCGGTCCGGTCCGGCCTGCTCGCCTACGTCGAGTACGTCGAGCAGCACCTCGCCGTCTACCGGTTCGTCCGCGCCCACGAGGCGTCCGGCGCGGTGCAGCGGGCGAAGGACTCGCTGCGGTCCAAGGTCGCTGCCGTCGCCCGCGACCACCTCGTCGCCACCGGCGCGGCGGAGCCCTCCGTGGCCGAGGTGTTCGCCACCGGCGTCGTGGGGATGGCGGACGCCGTCGTGGGCCGCTGGCTCGAGTCCCCGGACGGGCTCACCCGCGACCAGCTCGTCGACCACCTGGTCCAGATGGTCCTGGGCGTCATCGCCACGGTGGTCTCTCCCTGACGACAGGCCCGATCTGACCATCGTGTCCGGTGTGTCCCTCGTGGAGGCTCCTAGCTGGCGGTGATGGACCTCGCAGAAGGCGTGACCCGCACGCCGCTCGACCTGTCCGAGACCCTCCAGCTGGTCGCGGACACGATCGTGGAGTCCCTGGGCTTCGAGGTCGCCGTGATCAACCTCGTCGACGACGACGACACCGCGCTCGTCGTAGTGGCGGTCTCGGGGCCGGACGAGGTGCGCCAGCTCCTGCTCGGCAGGAGGCAGGGCCACGACGGCGCCGGGCTCGGCTACCTGCAGCGGTTCCCGACCCTGGACGTCATCAAGCTGGACAAGGCCTTCGTCGCCGGGCTCGGTCGCGAACCCGTGAGCGAGCACATCGTGCGCTCCGTCGTCGAGCTCGCGCGCGGCTGCGTCCTGCAGCTGGTGACCGAGGGCGTCGAGTCCGAGGCGCAGGCGGAGGCCCTCCTCGCGCTCGGCGTGCGGCACGCGCAGGGCTACCTCTTCGGCCGCCCCGCTCCGATCGAGGAGCTGCGTCAACGCCAGGGCGACGTCGCCCGTTAGCAGGACGTGCACGACCATCTCGACGACCCCACCCCACCCAAGGGGGACCGGGCTGCCGTAGCCGCCCGGGCGGGTCGGCTGCGGCTGCGTCGCCGGCTGGTCCTGGCAGGGACGGGTACGACGACAGCGCTGCTCCTCGTCGTGGCGCTCGCCCTCGTCGGCCAGGGCGGAGCACCGCACCGCAGCGTGCTGTCGCGCGCCGCGCCCACGACCGCGGCGACGCCTGAGGAGACTCCCACCGGGGCGGCCGCGGCCGGGGGGTGGGGCCCCCCCCACGCCGAGGGCGCGCGCCGCCCGCACCCACCTGTCGGTCCCGGTCGCTGCGGGTGGCGGCCAGCAGCAGCCGGGGGCCACCACCTCCGTCTCACCGCCCTGCGAGAGCACCAAGTACGAGGAGTGCCGCGACGGCAAGCCCGGCTACGGCGACGGGCAGAGCCTGTTCGACTGCCACAACCGCACCACGGTGCCGGCGGGGGACACGACGGCCGAGCTCCGTCTGGGCGCGAGCCTGGAGCTCGTGCTCCCGGCCTCGGTCAAGGGCGAGGGCGAGAGCACGCAGCACGGGCCGACGGCCGACCTCGTGGTGCACAACAACGGCGGCCAGGCGCTGCGCGTCACCCTCCGGCCGAACGAGGGCTACGACGGCCAGGACAACGACCCACCTGCGTGGATCGGTCTGGTGAAGGGCGCAGCCGTCGAAGGATCGCGGGGCCCGGAAGCCGACCCGCCGCCCCCGATCACCCGCGACCTCGCCCCCGGGACGTCCGTGACGTTCGTGGTCTACCTGCAGACGTTCGAGTGCGGTGACACCCAGGACGACCTCGGCCCGGCGCTGCCGCCCGGCGACTACGCGCTCGGGTTCACCGTCGGCGCCGGCGTCGACCCGATCGGCGACCCGGGTCCGAGTGCCACTGCCGATCCCGAGCCCAGCGGACCAGCCACCCTTGGTGGCACTCTCCACATCACCTAGCCATGGGGGAACCGGTGCAGACGTTCGACGAGGCGTTCGTGACGCTGCACCACGCCGCCTACCGGGTCTCCTACAAGCTGCTCGGCGACCGCGCCGAGGCCGAGGACATCGCGCAGGAGTCGCTCGCGCGGGCGCTGGTGCGCTGGCGCAAGGTCGAGCCCTACGCCGTCCCGTGGGTGTCGCGGGTCGCGGCCAACCTCAGCATCGACCGGGCGAGGAAGGACCGCCGGACCAGCTCGTCCGCCGGTGAGCAGGGCCGGCCCGACCCTGACGCCGCAGAGCGGCTCGACCTGGTCAAGGCCCTTCGTGCGCTGCCGCGCCAGCAGTGCGACGTCGTCGTGCTGCGCTACCTGATGGACCAGTCGGAGGAGACGGTCGCGGGGCTCTTGGGGGTCTCCGTCGGCTCGGTGAAGACGCACGCGTCGCGGGGCCTCGCGGCCCTGCGGCTCG
Source organism: uncultured Frankiales bacterium (assembly GCA_966212015.1). Taxonomy (GTDB): domain Bacteria; phylum Actinomycetota; class Actinomycetes; order Mycobacteriales; family SCTD01; genus RYN-111. The sequence continues at coordinate 5,424 of CBIHPE010000073.1, forward strand.
CCCTCGGAGAGGCGGTGGAGGCGTGATGTTCGACCACCTCGACGACCACGAGCCGCCCGCCCCGGGGGCCCCCCCCGGGGCGCCGGGCCCGCCCCGCCCGCGGTCGCTCCTCCTCCGCCGCCGGCTGGTGGTGGGCGGGTCCAGCACGGCAGCCCTCTCGCTCGTCCTCGTCGTCGCCATGGCGATCGCGTCGAGCGGCTCGCCGGGGCACCGGACCTCGGTCGAGTACCTCACGGATCCGCCGACCGTCGAGGTCGTCAGCGAGACGCCGACGCCGGCCAGCACCCCTTCGCCCACCGCGTCCGCGACGCCTTCGGAGACACCCAGCCCGACCACGACGCCGACGCAGAGAGCGTCGGCCACGGCGACCTGCGAGGGCTTCCCGGCGCAGTGCCCGGACGGCAAGCCGGGGTGGGGGACGGGCCTCACGTCGTGCACGGACGTCAGCGTCCCCGAGCGTCCGGACACCGGCCCGGTCGCGGAGGGACTCACGGCCTCGCTGGCGATGGACCCGTCCGCCCCGTCGGGCTCACGGCTGCACGGGGTCGTCACGCTGACGAACAGCACGGACCTGCAGCTCACCGTCCACTACGGCAGCACCTTCACGCGGATCGAGGTCGACGGCGCCGCGAGCTACGGAACGGACGCCTTCGGCATCGCGAGCCTGGTCGTCGAGCCGCACAGCAGCGCGGACGTCGCGGTGGAGGGAGCGACCGTCCAGTGCGGCGACACCCCGTCCGACGACGAGCCGGGGCTGGCCGCGGGCACCTACCGGGCTCAGCTGATCATGCCGATCAACGACGTGGTCGCCGACGCACCGGACGCGTCCCCGTCGCCGACCTCGCAGGTCCCGCTGGCTTCGGAGAGCCCGACCCCCGAGCCGTCGCCCACGAAGTACGCGGACGGGTCGACGCTCCAGCTCGGCGGGTCGGTCACGCTGACCTAGGCAGGGAGCTTGTCGAGGAAGCCGGTCACCGTGGCGATCCGGCGACCGTCGAGCGTCGCCACGTCGAAGCCCTCGACCAGCGGCTCGGCTCCCGCCGGACCAAGGCCCCAGCGGAACCGGACGACGTCGTGGTGGCTGTCCGGCTCGTCGAGCAGCGTGAAGACGAAGCCGGGGAACTGGCCCTGCACGGCAGCGATGGTCGCCTCGAGCTGGTCGTGGCCGAAGACATCGACGAGCGGGTCGACGTAGGTCGCCGTCTCCGTGAAGACGTCCTCGACCGCGGCCTTGCGCGCGGTCGGGTCGGTCGCGTTCCAGGCGGCGAGGTAGCGGTCGGTCAGGTCGGACATCGTGCTCTCCTTCGGTTGAGGTGCAAGGAGAGTCGGCCCCCCGAGGTCATGCCGTCGATGACCTCGGAGGTCAAGGCCTAGAAGAAGCGGGACTCCATGTCGAGGGTCGTCCGGTCGAGGCTCGCGACCAGGTCGAGCTGCGGGTGCACCTTGGGCAGCTCCCTCGAGAAGTAGTCGGGCGCCGCGCGGCGCTTGCCCTCGTAGAAGTCGCCGTCCTTGCCCTGCACGGCGACCAGCTGCTCGAGCCAGATCCAGGCGAGGACCGTGTGGCCGACGGCCTCCATGAAGGGTGTGGCGTTGGCGAGGGAGAGCGCCACATCGCCTGCGCCCCAGACCTTCTGGGTCACCTCCACGATCCGGTCGACGGCCGCGCGCAGAGGAGCGGCGTACTCCTCCGGCGCCCGGTCGCAGGTCGCGTTGATGGTCTCGGCGAGCTTCACGAGTCCTGCGCCGTCCTGCTGCGTGACCTTGCGGCCGAGCAGGTCGAGGGCCTGGATGCCGTGGGTGCCCTCGTGGATCGGGTTGAGCCGGTTGTCCCGGTAGAGCTGCTCGACCGGGTACTCGCGGGTGTAGCCGTAGCCGCCCAGCACCTGGATGGCGAGGCTGTTCGCCTCCAGGCACCACTGGCTCGGCCAGCTCTTCGCGATCGGCGTCAGCATGCCGAGCAGCAGCTCGTCGTGTTCGTCGACCAGCTTCATGCAGTAGAGCTCGAGCGCGAGCGCGCCCTCGACGTACGACTTCTGCGCGAGCAGCATCCGGCGCACGTCGGGGTGCTCGATGATCGGCACCTGCGGCGTCGTCGCGTCGCCCCCGGCGCGGCCCTGCGGCCGGCCCTTGGCGTACTCCAGCGAGTGCAGGTAGCCGCTGTAGCCGAGGGCCGTCGCGCCGAGACCCACGCCGATGCGGGCCTCGTTCATCATGTGGAACATGTAGGGCAGGCCGCGGTTCTCCTCGCCCACGAGGTAGCCGGTGGCGTCCTCGAACGACAGCACCGTGTTGACGGTGCCGCGGAACCCCATCTTGTGGTTGATCCCCGCGAGGGTCACGCCGTTGCGCTCGCCGTCGATCAGCTTGGGCACGACGAACAGCGAGATCCCCTTGCTGCCAGGCGGTCCGCCGGGGACCTTCGCGAGCACCAGGTGCACGATGTTCTCGGACAGGTCGTGCTCTCCGGCGCTGATCCACATCTTGCTGCCGGTGACCCGGTAGGTCCCGTCGTCCTGCCGCTCGGCCCTCGTCGTGATGTCGCCCAGCGAGCTGCCGGCCTGCGGCTCCGACAGGCACATGGTGCCGAAGTAGCGGCCCTCGACCATCGGCTTCACGTAGGTGTCGATCATCTCCGGCGACCCGTGGGCCAGCAGCAGGTTGGCGTTGGCGACGGTGAGGAGCGGGTAGGCCGCGGTGCCGACGTTCGCGGCGTGGAACCACGCCATGAGGGCGCCGCAGATGGTCGCGGGCAGGTCCATGCCCCCGACGCTCTCCGGCATGCCGGCGCCGATGAAGCCGGCCTCGTTGTAGGCCTTGAGCGCCTTGCCGACCTCGTCGTGCAGGATCACCCGGCCGTTCTCGAAGATCGGCTCCTCGAGGTCGTTGCGCCGGTTGTGGGTGGCGAACCGCTCGGTCGCGATCTGCTCCGCGAGGTCGAGGACCGCGTCGTAGGTGTCGCGGTCGCCGGTGACCTGCAGCCACTCGTAGAGCAGGAAGTCGAGGTCGCGACGGCTGAGCAGCGTGGAGGCCATGGCGGTCAGGCTAGGCCGTGTGCTTTCGTACCTCCATGAGACGTGCCCCCGTCGTCCTGCTCGCCCTCCTCCCGCTGCTCGGGACCGCGCCGGCGCACGCCGCCACGAGCACGGCGAGCGCCACCGTGTTCGCTCCGAACCCGGTCGCCACGCTGCAGGACGAGTCGCTGACGGACGCCAAGGACGCGGACTACGCCGCGCTCCAGAAGGCCTACCGGACCGTGACGCTGACCCACCTGGACGGCAGCGGCTACCTGCACGGCGACTACGCCTACGTCGACAGCAGCACGGGGCCGTTGGCGAAGGCGCCCTTCGCGTTCCACCGCGACGACGACCGCTTCGAGCAGGTCATGGCCTACTACTGGGCCACGCAGGCACAGCTCTACCTGCAGGAGCTCGGCTTCACCAACGTCAACAACGAGCCGCAGCGGATGAAGATCAACCAGTACGGCGTCGACAACAGCTACTTCAACGGCGACCAGAAGGACGACGTGCTGCGCTTCGGCAAGGGCGGCGTCGACGACGCGGAGGACGCCGAGGTGATCCTCCACGAGTACGGCCACGCCATCCAGGACAGCCAGGTGCCGGGCTTCGGGACCACCGCTGACTCGGGCGCCATCGGCGAGGGCTTCGGCGACTACTGGTCGCAGGCCGTGTCGTCGCGGTACGCCCCCACTCCCGACGAGCCGTGCATCGCGGACTGGGACTCGGTCAGCTACACCAGCGGCCCGGTGCACTGCTTGCGCCGGACCGACGGCACGAAGACCTACCCGAAGGACCTCGTCGGCGAGGTGCACGCCGACGGCGAGATCTGGAGCAGCGCGCTCAACGGCCTGCGGACGGCGCTGGGCGCGACCAGGGCCGACAAGGCGATCGTGAAGGCCCAGTTCTCCTTCACCGTCGACATCTCCATGCCGGACGCGGCTCGCGTCACCATCGCCACGGTGAAGGCGCTGTACGGCACGAAGGCGGCGTCGTCCGCGACCGCGGCCTTCCACGCCCGCGGCCTGGCGTGACCGCCTCGGTCTTCGACGCCGCGGGCGGAGCGCCCGCCTTCCTGGCACTCGCCACGGCCTTCCACGCCCGCTGCCTCGCCGACCCCGAGCTGAACCACCCGTTCTCCCACCCGGACGGCAACCCGGAGCACGTCGCACGGCTCGCGGCCTACTGGGGCGAGGTGCTCGGCGGGCCTGCAGTGTTCTCGACGGAGTGCGGGACCCACTCCTCGGTGCTGCAGATGCACTGCGGCAACGGGGACATGACCGATCTCGGCCGTCGCTTCACCCGCTGCTTCGAGCAGGCGCTCGACGACGCCTCGATCCCGGTCGAGGTGCGGACCGTGATGACCGGCTACCTCCGCTGGGCCGTCGACGACGTCCTCTCCTACGAGGAGAAGGGCTCGCCGCCGGACGGGCTGCCGATGCCGCGCTGGTCGTGGGACGGCCTCGTCAGCGGGTGAGGCCGACGCCCAGCTGGCAGTGCGGTCCGCCCCAGTGCTCGACGATCTGCCCGTCCCGGATCCGCAGGACGGCAGTGCCGTTGATCTCCACGGGGTTGCCCGAGGCGGGTACGTCGTAGAAGGCCGTGCCGGTGTGCGTGCCCTTCACCGTCCAGTTCGAGACGACGAGGTCGTCCTTCTCGATGACGAGGTTCACGTCGAAGGTGAAGTCCGGGAACGCGGACCGGACGTTGTTCCACCACTCGAGCTCGTGGCCGCGCACATCGCTGCCGACCTTGTCAGGGGCGACCCGGGTGGTGACGTGGCTGTGGAAGTCGGGCGCCCAGAAGGCGAACACCGCCTCCTGGTCACCGGCGAACATGGCGGTGCTGTAGTCGGCGAGCATCGCGAGGTTGGCAGACATGCCGCGCAGCATGCACCCGGGGAGATCTCCCGGGAAACAGGCTGAACCGACATGAGCGCTGCCGCGTCTGCTCGGCATGATCCCGCTGCTCGGTCGCACGGCGGCCAGCCTCGTCGCTCCGCTCCTCCGCAGGGCCTAGGGTCCGCCCTCGTGATCTCCCAGCGATCCGCGGCGCTCGCCTGCGTCCTCCTCCTCTCGGCCTGCTCTCACGGCTCGTCCTCACCGAGACCCGTCGCGAACAGCCCGACGTCCGTGGCGTCGCACCCGTCCTCGCCTGCGCCGTCGGTCGCACCGAGCCGTCGACCCGCTGCGGTGCGAGGGATCTACGTCCTCGCAGCGGCCGGGGACGACGAGGCGCTGTACCGGATCGGGACCGACGGGGTCGCGCACGTCGTGCGGCGACTCGACCAGCCCGACTCCGGTGCCCCCTTCGAGGTCCACGACGCGACGCTGTCCGCCGGACCGCACCCGACGGCCTGCCTGCTCTGGAGCGCGCAGCACGACCGGCGCGTCCTCTGCTACCCGTTCGGCAGCAGCAAGGGCACCCCGGTCGCGGCCGCGGACCCGGCCCGTGACAGCCAGCCGGACGAGATCGGGGCGATCGCCATCAGCTCCGACGGCACCCGCTTCGCGTGGGTCGACGTCCCGCAGGACCAGGCCCAGCCCGAGCACGTCCGGACCGGGACGCTGGGCAGGTCAGGCCTCGTGACGGGGCGCGTCGTCTCCGTGGAGGACACGGAGTGCGCCAACTACGTCGTGAGCCTCGCCTGGCGGGGGGACGGCCTCGTCCTCGAGTGCAACGGCGAGAACGACGCCGCGGGCGGCTACGCCAGCCTGCCGGTGCACGGGAAGGGCGCGTACCTCGACGAGCACCACCCCGACCCGTACAACGAGTACCGCGGCCAGCTGTCGGTCCAGGGCTCCAGCGCGATCGGCATCGAGAACGAGTACTGCGAGATCACCTGCGAGGACGGCAAGCCCTCAGCCCCCTTCCGCGCGGTCCGCTGGGACCTCACGACCGGTCGCGTCAGGGACGTCCTCGTGACCCCCGCTCCCGGGCGCAGCGTGGTCGCTGTGTGGGGCGGACCGGACGGGCTCGTCTACGAGACCGAGGGGACGAACGACAGGCGGCTCTACGTGCGGATGCCGGGCCAGCGCGTCGGCACCCGGGTCACCGGTGTGAAGGAGATCGACACGGCCCAGCCCTGAGCATCAACGTGAGAGGGACGGCGCCCCAGCGCTGTCGAGGTCACATCGATGGCTCAAGATCAGGCAGCTGCCCGCGTCAGGGTGCGGGTGGACCACTGAGGATCTCGGGAGCGGCGTCTCAGAGGGTGGCGACGTAGACGCCGTTGCTCGAGGTGCCGCCGGTGAGCGGGTTGGCGAACTCGACGAGGTGCCCCTCCGCGGTGGCGAACACCTCGCGGAGGACGGCGAGGAAGTCGTCGGAGGGCGGCTCGTCGGACCAGAGGGCGAAGACGCCGCCGGGGTTGAGGCGGTCGGCGACCAGGGTGAGGCCCCGGCGGGTGTAGAACGCGGCGTGCGAGGGGTTGAGGACGTGCGTCGGCGTGTGGTCGATGTCGAGCAGCACCGCGTCGACGCGGGCGGGCGTCCCGCGGCCGAAGCCGGATCCGCTGGCAACGAGGGCGAAGAAGTCGCCGTGGACGAGGTGGCAGCGGGGGTCGTCGGTGATCGGCGGGCTGAGGGGGAGGATCTGCCGCTCGTGCCAGTCGATGACCGACTCGAGGTACTCGACGACGTGCAGGGACTGGACCCGCGGGTCGGTGAGGGCGGCGCCGGCGGTGTAGCCGAGGCCGAGGCCGCCGTTGACGACGTCGAGCTCGTCGCGGTCGCAGGCGGCGAGGCCGAGGGTCGCGAGGGCCTCCTCGGCGACGGTGAACAGGCTCGACATGAGGAACTCGTCACCGAGCTTCACCTCGTAGACGTCGGTCTGGAGGGTCGGGTCGAGACGGCGGCGCAGGCTGATCTCGCCGATCGGCGTCTCCCGCCAGTCCAGCTCCTCCAAACGCTTGCTGCTGCGCTTCAGAACAGCACGGCTCCGACGGTCCTGGCCTCGAGGTCGAGCAGCCAGCGCTTGGCGTGCAGGCCGCCGCCGTAGCCGACGAGGGTGCCGTCGGCGCCGATGACGCGGTGGCAGGGCGTGACGATCGCGTTGGGGTTGGAGCCGTTGGCGAGGCCGACCGCGCGGGACGCGACGCGCGGGTCCTCACCGATCCGCTCGGCGATGTGCCCGTAGGAGCAGGTCTCGCCGTAGGGGATCTCGCGCAGTGCGGCCCACACCCTCAGCTGGAAGTCGCTGCCGCGCTCGTCGAGGGGGAGGTCGAAGTCCTGCAGCTCGCCGGAGAAGTACGCGTGCAGCTGCGCGCGGGCCTCCGGCAGGCAGAAGGCATCGGGGTCGTAGCGCTCGTCGGTCGACCACGGGACGCCCTTGCTCTCCGGCAGGTGCGTCTGCACGAGGCCCCGCTCGGAGGCCACGACGAGCATCTCGCCGATCGGGGTCGCCACCGTCGCCGTCCGCAGTCCCGTGTCCACAGCTCCCCCTTGACGCCGGACCCCTGGTGGGGGTCTACTGGAGGGGTCGTTCGAACAGATGTTCGACACGATCCGACGGGACCTGGCGGACCCGTCGGTGACGGTACCTCCGCCGTGCGACAGGTGTCTCGACCCTCTCCTGCCGCACGGCGGTGGCCCGGTCTCGTCGGAGCGTGGGGAAGCGCTTCAGCGAGGCCGGGCCCCCGTCGGCCGTCTTCCCCCGGCAGCCCGAGCACCTGTCTGAGGAGGAAGACCATGAGCCGTCGCTACACCGAGCCTGCTGACGTGCACACCACGCCTGATGCGTCCGGCCCCGTGCCCGACCAGTTCCTGTGGAGAGGCCGGCTGTACGTCGTGCGCGAGGTGCTCGCCCGCTGGACCGAGTCCGGCAGCTGGTGGAAGGGCACGTCGATGTCGGCGGTGGTCACTGGGGACGAGCTCATGAGCACGACGCTCACCGTCGACGACCGGTCGACCCAGTGGTGGCGGGTCGAGGCCGACAGCGGGCGGCTGGCGGCGCTGTCCGGGGGCCGCGGCGTCTACGACCTGTGCTTCACCGAGTCGTCCGCGACCTGGACGGTGAAGCGGGTGATGGACTGATGCGGGCCGAGAAGCGATCCGTCAGCATGCTGCTGTCCCTCGCGCACCAGGGCCTGCAGGAGGCGGGGGAGACCCGGTCGCCGAGCAGCAGGTACGCCCTCGCGCACCTCGCCGCCCTGCGGGCTGCCGCGGCCGTCCTGTCCTGCCGCACCTCGTCCTCAGGGCCCGAGTCGCGCACCCGCCCGACGAGCGCGTGGGTGCTGCTCGCCAAGGTCGCCCCGGAGCTCACCGAGTGGTCGCAGTTCTTCGCCGCCGGCGCCGAGAAGCGCGCCGCGGCCGAGGCCGGCATCGCGGGGGTCGTGACGCCGCGCGAGGCCGACGACCTGCTGCGCGACGCCGAGGCGTTCGTATCGGTCGTCGAGACCACCCTGCTCGCCCGAGCGGGTTGAGGTGGACCCGTTCGTCCACCTGCACGTCGCCAGCGGCTACTCCCTCAAGCACGGGGCCTCCCACCCCAAGCAGCTCGTCGAGCGGGCCGCCGAGCACGGCATGGACACCCTCGCGCTGACCGACCGCGACGGCGCCTACGGGATCGTGAAGTTCGCGCAGGCCTGCGAGCGCTTCGGCATCCGGCCGGTCTTCGGCGTCGACCTCGCGATGCGACCCGCATTTCCACAGCACCAGGGTGCTGTGGAAACGCGGAGGATGCCGGCGCGAGGGGGAGCGTTCCGGGTCGAGCTGCCGCGGGTCACGTTCCTCGCCCGCACCGGCCGCGGGTGGGCGCAGCTGTGCCGGCTGATCAGCGCGACCCACCTGGCGGGGGAGCGCGGCACCCCGATCAGCTCCCTGGACCTGGTGCGCGAGCACGTGACCGACGGGGTCGCCGTCCTGCTCGGGCCGCAGTCGGAGCTGGGGCACGCCCTCGCACGGCGCCGGCCGGACGAGGCGCAGCGGCACCTGCGGGCCTGGCGCGACGCCCTCGACAGCGACGCGGTCGTCGTCGAGGTCGTCCACCACCGCGGCCCGGGCGACGCGGCGAACGCCGCCCGGTTCCTCGGCTTCGCCCACGAGCAGCGGGCGGCGGCGGTGCTGTCCAACGTCGTCCGCTACGCCGACCGGACCGACGCTCCAGCGGCTGACGTGCTCGATGCCGCACGTCGCCTCGTCGCGCTGGACGCCCGGCACGTCGACCGCGCCAACGCCGAGGCGGCGCTGCTGTCGGGCAAGGAGATGTCCGACGTGGCAAGCGAAGTCGCCCGCTACGCCGGCCTCACCGACGACGGTCGCGACCTGCTCGCGCAGACCCGCAAGCAGGCCGACCGGTGCGCCGTCGACCCGCGGCAGGACCTCGGCATCGGCGAGGTGCACTTCCCCGAGCTGGAGGTCGCGGGGGAGGCGAACGCGCTGCTGCGGCAGCGGGTCGAGGCGGGCCTCGGGCGCAGAGGGATGGTCCTCGACGGCAAGGTCAGCCAAAGGCTCGAGGACGAGCTGCAGGTCATCGAGCAGCTCGGCTTCCCGTCGTACTTCCTCACCGTCGCCGACGTCGTCGACCTCATCAAGGGGGCCGGCGTCCGGTGCGCGGCCCGCGGCTCCGGTGCGGGCAGCCTCGTCAACTACCTGCTGGGGGTCAGCGACGTCGACCCGATGCGCTACGGCCTGCTGATGGAGCGCTTCCTCAGCCCCTTGCGGGCAGGGCTTCCCGACGTCGACATCGACGTCGAGTCCGCCCGCCGCACCGAGCTCTACGAGCTGATCCTCGCCAGGTACGGCGGGGAGCGCTGCACCTGCGTCTCGATGATGGACACCTACCGCGCGCGGCACGGCATCCGCGACGTCGGTGCCGCCCTGGGCCTGCCGCCCGGCGACATCGACGCGCTCGCCAAGGCGTTCCCGCACATCCGCGCCAACCAGGTGCGGCAGGCGATGAAGGACCTGCCGGAGCTGCGGGCCTCCGGTCTCAACGGGAACCGCACAGACCTGGTGCTGCAGCTCGTCGAGAAGCTCGACGGCCTGCCCCGGCACATCGCGCTGCACCCGTGCGGCGTCCTGCTGTCCGACCGCACCCTGCTCGACCGCACCCCCGTCGAGTCGAGCTGGCTGGGCTTCCCGATGAGCCAGTTCGACAAGGACGACGTCGAGGCGCTGGGGCTGCTGAAGCTCGACGTCCTCGGCATCCGGATGCAGTCGGCGATGGCGCACGCGATGGACGAGGTCGAGCGGGTCGACGGCCATCGCCCCGACGTCGACAGCATCAGCCGCGAGGACCTGCGGACCTTCCACCTCGTGCAGTCGACGAAGACGCTCGGCTGCTTCCAGATCGAGTCGCCCGGCCAGCGCGAGCTGATCGGCAAATTCGCGCCGGAGACCTTCGAGGACCTCATCACCGACATCAGCCTGTTCCGCCCCGGACCGGTGAAGAGCGACATGATCCGGCCGTTCCTCGAGGCCCGGCAGGGCTGGAAGGAGGCGCTCTACCTGCACGAGGACCTGCGCTACGCCCTCGAGCAGACGCACGGCGTCGTCGTCTTCCACGAGCAGGTCCTCATGATCGTGTCGACGATGACCGGCTGCACCCTG
>CBIHPE010000074.1:0-15790 GCA_966212015.1 uncultured Frankiales bacterium
GTCGCCCTTGACGACGCGCTTCGGCGCCAGCGTGACGGTGGTGCTGGCCGTGGAGGTCGGCTCCGGGGTGGCGGAGTCGGTCGGCTCAGCGGTGTCGGTGCTGCTCGGCTCGGGCGAGCCCGTGGTGGTGCCCTGGCCGTGGCCGAGCGGGAGCAGGTCGGTGACGGCCTGGGCGATCGAGCCGTTGCTGTTCGTCGTCGACGAGGGGACGGGCGACGAGGTGTCGCTCGGGTCGGCCGACGGGCTGTCCGTGGAGCTGGGGTCCGCGGTCGGGCTGTCGCTCGGCGTCGCGGCGCAGGTGGCGGCCGCGGACGCGGAGCCTCCGGCGGCGAGCACCGCCCCGGCCAGGACGGCGGCGAGGCCGAAGCCGGCCACTCCGACGACTGCTGCGGCGCGCGTCGACACGGACTCAGGCATGCAGGTGCTCCCTCGGGGGGTGGGCTGGGTGACTGGGCGGAACCCTAAGGGACATTCGCCACAACCGGGACATCTCCTGCCGCCCGACCGGGTTAACGCAGCCAGCCCGCCGCTTCGGTCGCCCAGTAGGTCAGCACCACTGACGCGCCGGCCCGGCGGATGCCCACGAGCTGCTCGGTGATGATCCGCTGCCGGTCGATCCACCCGTGCGCGGCAGCCGCCTCGACCATCGCGTACTCGCCGGACACCTGGTACGCCGCGACGGGCACGTCGACGGTCTCGCTGACCGCCCGCACGACGTCGAGGTAGGCCAGCGCCGGCTTCACCATGACGGCGTCGGCGCCCTCGGCGACGTCCTGCAGGGCCTCGCGGACCCCCTCACGGGCGTCGCGGGCACCGTCCTGCTGGTACGCCGCCCGGTCGCCGAACTGGGGCGCGCACTCCGCGGCGTCGCGGAACGGCCCGTAGAACGCGGAGGCGTACTTGGTGGAGTAGCTCAGGACCGTCAGGTCGGTGAACCCGGCGCCGTCGAGGGCACCGCGGATGGCCGCGACCTGGCCGTCCATCATCCCGCTGGGCGCCACCACCTGGGTGCCCGCGCGGGCCTGGGCGACGGCGATGTCGGCGTACCGCTCGAGCGTGCTGTCGTTGTCGACCTCGCCGCTGTCGGTGAGCAGGCCGCAGTGCCCGTGGTCGGTGTACTCGTCGAGGCACAGGTCGCTCATGACCACGAGGTCGTCGCCGACCTCCGCGACCGTGTCGGCCAGGGCCAGCTGCACGATGCCGTCCGCGGCGTCGGCCTGGGACCCCCGCCCGTCCTTGTGCGCCGGGATGCCGAACAGGATCACGCCGCCGACGCCTGCGGCGGCCGCCTCGTGCACGACCTTCTTGAGGGAGTCACGGGTGTGCTGGACGACGCCCGGCATGCTCGCGATCGGGGCGGGCTCGGTGAGCCCCTCCTTGACGAAGACGGGCAGCACCAGGTCGGACGGCGAGACCCGCACGTCGGCCACCAGCCGCCGCAGCGCCGGGGAGCGCCGCAGCCGCCGGGGACGGCTGGCGGGGAACCCGGTCATGCGCGCTTCTTGGCCGGCTTCTTGCGACGCCGCACCGAGGGCGGCAGCTCGCCGTTGGCCCGCATCTGCAGGGCGTGGTCGGCGAGGCCGTCGACGAGGCTGAGGACGTCGGGCTTGGCGGCGACGACGTCGACGCGCAGGCCCAGCTCCTCGGCGGTCTTCAGCGTCTGCGGGCCGATGGCGACGAGGATCGTCGTGTCGTGCGGCTTGCCGGCGATGCCGACGAGGTTGCGCACGGTGGACGAGCTCGTGAAGAGCACGGCGTCGAACCCGCCGCCCTTCAGCGCCTCGCGGGTCTCGGCGGGCGGCGGGGCCGCCCGGACGGTGCGGTAGGCGGTGACGTCGTCGACCTGCCAGCCGAGCTCCTGCAGGCCCGCGACGAGGGTGTCGGTCGCGATGTCGGCGCGCGGGAGGAACACCCGGTCGATGGGGTCGAAGACCTCGTCGTACTGCTGCCACTCGCGCAGCAGGCCCTCGCTGCTCTGCTCCCCGGTGGGGACGAGCTCGGGCTTGATGCCGTAGTCGAGCAGTGCCTGCGCCGTCGCGTCGCCCACGGCAGCGATCTTGACGCCGGCGAACGCCCGCGCGTCGAGGCCGAACTCCTCGAGCTTCTCCCGCACGGCCCGGACCGCGTTGACCGAGGTGAAGGCGACCCACAGGTAGCGACCGGTCACGAGGCCCTTGATGGCCCGCTCCATCGGCGCGGGGGTGCGCGGCGGCTCGACCGCGATCGTCGGCACCTCGACGGGGATGGCGCCGTGCGCGCGCAGGGCCGTGGACAGGGTGCCGGCCTGGTCGCGGGTGCGGGGCACCAGCACCTTCCAGCCGTAGAGGGCGCGCTGCTCGAACCAGCCGAGCTTCTCGGCCTTCTTGACGACGTCGCCGACGACCACGAGGGCCTCGCCGGACAGGTCGCTGATCGCGCGCTCGACCTCGTCGAGAGTGCTGATCACGGTGCGCTGGTCGGCGGTCGTGCCGCCCACCGTGACGGAGACCGGGGTGTCGGCCTTGCGGCCGTGCTCGACCAGCGCGGAGGCGGCCTTGGCGACCTCGCCGATCTGGGCCATCAGCACGAGAGTGCCTGGGGCAGAGGCGATCCCGCTCCAGTCGAGGCCGTCCTCGACGCGGGCGATGGTGCGGGGCATGCCGACGGGCACACCGGCGAAGCCGGGTACGGCGACGGGCGCGGGCAGGCCGGGGACGATCTCGAGGCGCTGCTTGCCGCGGACCACGGCCTCCGCGTCCTTGACGCCCTCAGCGACGACGAACGGGTCACCGGGGTAGAGGCGCACGACGGTCTGACCGGTCTTCGCGGCGGCCACCAGGGCAGTGCCCTGGAGGTCGGCGGAGTCGACGACCTGGACCTCGGTCTGCTCACCCGCGAGCAGCAGGATCTCGGGGGCGATCCGCTCGTCGGCCACGACCAGGTCGGCGGTCGCGATCAGCTCGGCGGCCCGCAGGGCCAGCAGCCCCGGGTCGCCGGTGCCGGCGCCGACCAGGGCGACCTGGCCCACGGGCTTGCGGGTCTTGCTCGGGCTCATGCGTTGTCTCCATTGCTCATCAGCTCCGCGGCGCCGAGGTCGAGGAGCTCGGCAGCGAGCCGTTCCCCCACCCCTGCCGCGTCGTGCGTGGGTCCGGTCGCGGACAGGCGGACGGCGTCGCTGCCGTCGAGGGCGCAGACGAGTCCGCGCAGGAACACCTCGGGACCGTCGTCTCCCTCCGCGACCTCGGCCATGGCTCCGACGGGGGCGGAGCAGCCGGCTTCGAGGGCGGCGAGCAGGGCCCGCTCGGCCTCGACGGCGACCCGGGTGTCGGGGTCGTCGAGGGCCTTGAGGGCGGTCACGAGATCGCTGTCTGTCCTGCACTCGACGGCGAGGGCGCCCTGGGCGGGCGCGGGCAGGACCTGCAGCGGGTCAAGGGTCTCGGTCACCTCGTCGAGGCGGCCGAGGCGGGCCAGGCCGGCCCGGGCGAGCACGACGGCGTCGAGCTCCCCCGACGCGACCTTGCCGATGCGGGTGTCGACGTTGCCGCGCACCGGCACGACCTCGACCCCGAGCCCGAGGGCGTTGATCTGCGCGGTGCGGCGAGGCGACCCCGTGCCGATGCGCGCGCCGGTCGGCAGTTCACCGAGGGTCAGCCCGTCGCGGGCGACCAGCACGTCGCGGGAGTCCTGACGCGGCGGGACGGCGGCGATGACGAGGCCCTCCGCCGGTGCGGTCGGGAGGTCCTTGTAGGAGTGCACCGCGATGTCGATGTCGCCGGCGAGCAGCGCGTCGCGCAGGGCGCTGACGAAGACACCGGTGCCGCCGAGCTGCTGGATTGCCGCGGTCGACGTGTCGCCCTCGGTGGTGATGTGCACGAGCTCGACCTCGAGGCCCTGCTCGCGCAGGGCGTCGGCGACGTGACCGGACTGCGCGAGGGCGAGGGCGGACGCGCGCGTCCCCAGCCGGATCACAGGTCCTCACCCGGCACCCGGGTGACGGCCTCGACCGCGGCCGGGTCGAGCCCGAACAGCTCGCGCAGCGCCTCGGCGTAGGACAGGCCGACCGGCGACTCGGTGAGCTCCTTCACGCGGACCGTCGGGGTGTGCAGCAGCGTCTGGACGACCCTGCGCACCGCCATCTCGACCTCGCCGCGCTCGCGCTCGTCGAGCTCCGGCAGGCGACTGGTGAGCCGGGCCAGCTCTGCGCTGACGACCTCGTCGGCGCGGCTGCGCAGGGCGACGACGGTCGGAGCGATCCGGCTCGACTTCTGCCACGACAGGAAGGAGCCGACCTCCTCGGTGACGACCGCGCGAGCGGCCTCGACGCCGGCACCGGCGTCGGTGCCGGCGAGGGCGGCCTGCAGCGTCTCGAGGTCGACGAGGGTGACGCCCGGCAGGGTGCGCACCGTCGTCTCGACGTCGCGCGGGAGGGCGAGGTCGAGCACGACGAGCGGGCGGCCCTCGCGGTGCTCGACGGCGGCCGCGACCGCGTCCCGCCGGACGACCAGCCCGGTCGCTCCGGTGCTCGTGACGACGACGTCAGCAGTGGCGAGCTCGTCGACGAGCGCGTCGAGCCCGACACCGCGGCCCGCGAGGGTGGCGGCGAGGCGCTCGGCGTTGGCCCTCGTGCGGTTGGCCACGACGACGTCGCCGACCCCCGCCCGCCGCAGCGTCGTGCCGGCAAGGGCCCCCATGGACCCGGCCCCGACGACGAGGACGGAGCGGCCGGTCAGGTCGCCGAGCGCGCCGACGGCGTGCTCGAGCCCGACGCTGACGAGCGACTGCCCGGCAGCGTCGATGCCGGTCTCGGAGTGGACCCGCTTGCCGACCCGCAGCGCGGTCTGGAAGAGCTCGTGCAGGGTGCGTCCAGCGGACTCGCCGCTGGCGGCGTAAGCGCGCCGGAGCTGCCCGAGGATCTGCGACTCGCCGACCACCATCGAGTCGAGGCCGCTGGCCACCTGGAACAGGTGCAGCACCGCCGGGTCGTTCCAGTGGACGTAGAGGTGCTTCGACAGCTCCTCGAGCGGCACGCCGGACCGCTTGCTGAGCAGCGCCGTGATGGCCTCGACACCGGGGTGGAACTCGTCGGTCTCGGCGTAGACCTCCACCCGGTTGCACGTGCTGAGCACGACGGCCTCGGTGACGGTGCCGACGGTGATCTCGTCGAGCACGCCGCTCGTGTCACCGACCCCGCGGGTGACCTCCTCCAGCAGCGACACGGGGGCGCTGCGGTGGCTGATGCCGACGGCGAGGACGCTCATGCGGGGGTCACCAGCGACTTGCGGTGCTCGTGGAAGCTGAGGATCTGCAGCTCGATGGAGAGGTCGACCTTGCGCAGGTCGACGTCGGCCGGGACGGTCAGCACAGTCGGCGCGAAGTTGAGGATGCTCGTGACTCCGGCTCCCACGAGCAGGTCGCAGACCTGCTGCGCCGCGCTGGCGGGCGTCGCGATGACGCCGATGCTGCCCGGCACGACGACCTCGGGCAGGTCGTCGATGTGCCGCACCGTCAGGCCCGCGATCTGCTCACCGGTGAGGGCCGGGTCGGCGTCCAGGAGCGCGTCGATGGCGAGGCCCCTGCTCGCGAACCCGCCGTAGCCGGCGAGCGCGCGGCCGAGGTTGCCGACGCCGACCAGCACGACCGAGCAGCGGCGGGACAGGCCCAGCTCGTGGCTGATCGACGTGATCAGGTGCGCCACGTCGTACCCCACCCCGCGGGTGCCGTAGGACCCGAGGTGGCTGAGGTCCTTGCGCAGCTTGGCGGAGTTGACACCGGCCGCCTCGGCGAGGGCCTCGGAGCTGATCGTGCTCGTGCCCTCGTCGGCGAGCGCGTGCAGCGCGCGCAGGTACAGCGGCAGCCGGGCCACGGTCGCCTCGGGGATGACGCCACGGCGCCGCGCTGCGGCGATCTCGGTGGTCGTCAACGGTGCTCCAGCTTGCCGGGCCGTCACGGGGCCCTGTCACGGGTTGACGTTACGCGCTTGTGAACGCGCGCACAAAGTCAGTGAACCCGGTCACACCCGCCCTCGGTGGTCCCTGGGACATCGCGGCGCGACACGCCGAGCGAGTCCCGGCCGAAAGTCCCTGGGACCGCCAGCACCTGGGGTCAGCGGAGCGCGCGGATCAGGTCCTTCTCGTCGACCCACCAGCGCGACACGACCGCACCGTCGACCAGCACCACCGGCACGTGGTCGGAGTGCTCCCTCAGCGCGGGGTCGGCGTCGACGTCGAGCACCGTCAGCGGCACCCCCGCCTTCTCGCAGACCCGCTCGACGACCGGCAGCGCCTCCGTGCACAGCGTGCACCCGTCGCGCGTCACGAGCGTGACCGCCGAGGCCCGCACGCGCCGCCTCAACACCCCCCTTCCCCCGGTGAGTGGATACGGGCACTCGAAAGCAGGGCCCAGAACCGAGTGCCCTTATCCATTCGCGAACGGGTCAGGGGTTGAGCTCGCGCAGGCGGCCCTTGGACACCTTGCCGGTCGCGGAGTGCGGCAGCTCGTCGACGAACTGGACCGCCGTCGGGCACTTGAAGCGGGCCAGCCGGGTCGCTGCGTGGGCGATGACGTCGTCGGCCGACAACGAGGCCCCGGCCTCGAGCACGACGAGGGCCTTCACGGACTCGCCGGTGTACGGGTGCGGGATGCCCAGCACGGCCACCTCGGCCACGCCGTCCAGCGCCTCGATGACCTCCTCCACCTCGCGCGGGTAGACGTTGAAGCCGCTCACCAGGATCAGCTCGCGCCGCCGGTCGACCAGGTGCAGGTCGCCGTCGTCGTCGAGCACGGCGACGTCACCGGTCGCGAACCAGCCGTCCGCGTCCGGCCCGTCGGCTCCGTCGGGCCAGTAGCCGCTGAAGAGGTTGGCGCCCCGCACGACGACCTCGCCCGGGTCGCCCTCCTCGACGGGGCGGCCCCTCTCGTCGACGAGGCGGAGCTCGACGCCCGGCACCGGCCGCCCGATCGAGCCGGCCTTGGCGACCTCGGACATGAGCGTCGTCGTCAGCACGGGTGCGGTCTCGGTGAGGCCGTAGCCCTCGAAGACGTGGTGCCCGGTCACGTCGAGCACGCGGTGCAGGACGGTGGGCGGCAGCGGGGAGGCCCCGGACAGCGCCAGCCGCACGGAGGTGAAGGCGTCACCGACGTCCGGCAGCATCGACCAGGCGACGTACATCGGGGGCGCCCCGACGACGTTCGTGACGCCGTGCCGGCGCACCAGCTCGAGCGTCTCGACCGGGTCGAACCGCTCCGTGAGGACGCCCGTCGCGCCGTGCCGCACGACCGCGCCGAGCGCGGCGTTGAGCCCGAACACGTGGAACAGGGGCAGCACGAGCAGCACCACGTCGTCGCCCGCCATGACGGGCGGGTCGATCTCCGACGTCTGCGCGAGGTTGGCCAGCAGCGCCCGGTGGGTGAGCATCGCCCCCTTGGGCCGGCCGCTCGTCCCGGACGTGTAGAGCAGCACCGCGAGGTCCTCGCCCCCGCCGACGGACTCGACCGGCGCGCGGTCCGCGAGCAGCGCGCGCCACTCCGCCGACGCGGTGACGACGACCGTCGGGGCGGAGACCAGCGAGGCGGTCGCCACCGACGTGATGACGATCGTCGTGCCGGAGTCGGCGAAGACGTGGTCGAGCTCGTCCGCCGTGTAGCCGGTGTTCACCGGCAGGGCGACGCAGCCCGCCCGGAGCGCGCCGAAGTAGGCCACCGCGAAGTCCGGGGTGTTGCCGAGGTGGATCGCGACCCGGTCCCCGGGCTCGGCGCCCAGCGACCGCAGGCCTCGGGCCGCTGCCGACACCCGGGCGTCCAGCTCGGCCCAGGTCAGCGTCTCGCCGTGGAACAGCAGCGCCGGCTTGTCCGGTGTCGCCGCCGCGGCCTCGGAGACCAGGTCAGCAAGGTTGGACGCCGTCACGCGCCGGAGCATGCCACAGCGCGACTAGGGCGGTGACTGCGTCGGCGAGGGCGGTCCCTGCGTCGGCAGGATCACCGGCGGCTTCGAGGTCTGCAACGGGGTCGGCTTCGGCGAGGTGGTCCTGACCGGCTTCGGGGAGGAGGTACGCCGGACGGTCGGCGCCACCGAGGGGGCGCCGGTCGTGAAGGAGCGTCGCCGGGTGGGCGTGGGGGTCGGCGACGCCGTGGTCTCCACCCCGGCGTCCTTCTGCTCCCTGGCCAGCTTGATCTCCTTGTACAGCTGCAGGGCGCGCGTGAAGATCCGCGCCGGCGCGGTGCCACCGAAGATCTGGCCCTTCACGCCGGCCAGGTCGTGCATGCCGCCGCAGGAGCCGTCGATGTGCTTGCCGTTGCCGATGGCGCAGCTGGCGTACTCGTTCCCCATCCAGCTCGACATGCAGATGCGCAGCTCCGGGACGCAGCCGGTGAACCAGGCGTCCGTCGAGTCGTTCGTCGTGCCCGTCTTGCCGAAGACCTTCGTTCCGGCTGCCTGCACCGACGTCCCCGTGCCGTAGTCGACGACGCTGGTCAGGGCCTTCACGACGTCCGCGGCCACGCCCTTCGGGACGACCCGGTCGATGTGGGGCTTCGGCGGCTGGAACAGCAGCTCGCCCGTGCCCGTGCCGGCGACGCCGGCCCGGACCTCGGTGAAGCCGCTGACCGGGATGTGCCGGCCGCCGTTGGCGAACGTCGCGTAGCCCACGGCCTCACCCAGCGGGGAGACGTCGACGCCACCGCCGATGCCGAACGGCATGTAGTGCGCCGGTGGGCAGTAGGTGCCGCCGTCCGCCTGCTTGACGCACGGCCCCTCGAGCTTGCCCGCAGGCGCCAGCCCGGCGCGCTCGGCCAGCTTGGCCACCTTGTCGCGCCCCACCTCGTTGGCGAGCGGCACGTAGATCGTGTTGACCGACTTCGCGAGGGCCCGCTGCAGCGTGCAGTAGCAGGCCTCGCCGTCCCCGGCGTTGCTGAAGACGTAGGCACCGCCCTTGCACCCCTTGCAGGGGATGCTCCTGGTCGGCGGGCCTTGGCGGCTCTCCCCCAGGGAGTGCCCCTCCAGGAGCGCCTGGGCGAGCGTGAAGGTCTTGATCGTCGACCCGCTGGACCGGGCCGCGTTGGTCACGAGGTTGAAGCCGTGCGCCTTGTAGCCGTTGGTCGGGTCGTTGACGACCTTGCCGTTCTTGAGGACCGGCGGCACCCGGCGCAGCGTCGCCATCGCCTTGACGCCACCGGTCTGGTAGTCGACCGCGACCAGCGCCGCCTGCGGGTCGGACGGGTTGGGCAGCACCTCCTTCAGCGCCTGCTGGAAGGCCTGCTCCAGGTCGAGGTTGAGGGTGGTCTTCACCTTCAGGCCGCCCCGGAAGAAGGTGTCCTCGTCGTAGGAGGGGTCGGCCTTGATCTTCGGCACGACCCAGTCGACGAACTCGGGCGCGAGGTTCTTGGTCTCGGGCGGCGAGTTCTGCTGGATCGAGCCCCTGGACTGGTAGTGCTTGAACGCCTCGGTCGCGTCGTTGGCCGTGATGTAGCCGTTCTTCACCATCTGGTTCAGCGTGTAGGTCTGCCGGACCTTCGCCTGCTTGAAGTCCTTGATCGGGTTCCAGGCGGACGGCGCGGGCGCGATGCCCGCCAGCAGCGTCGCGCGCGCCAGCGCCAGGCTCTCGTCGCGGGCGTGCGCCTTGACGTTGAGGTCGAGGTCCTTCACATCGACCCCGAAGTAGTACTTCGACGCAGCCTGCACGCCGTAGAGGCCGTTGCCCAGGTAGAGCGCGTTGAGGTAGTCGGTGAGGATCTGGTCCTTGGTCTCCCGCTGCTCGAGCCGGTAGGCCAGCGCCGCCTCGCGGATCTTGCGGAGCGCGGTGCGCTCGTTGCCGACGTAGGCGTTCTTCACGTACTGCTGGGTCAGGGTCGAGCCGCCCTGGGTGTTGCCGCCGGTGACGTCGCGGAACAGGGCCCTCAGCGTGGCCAGCGGGTCGACGCCGTTGTGCTTGAGGAAGCGCTCGTCCTCGGCGTTGATGATGGCGAGCCGCATGACCCGCGGGATGAGCTTGGCGTCGACCTCCTCGCGCTTCTCGGGCGGCGCGACGAGAGCGATCTGCCGCCCGTCGTCGGCGACCAGGATCGCGTTCTGCGGCGGCGGCGGCAGCGTGAACTTGATGGGCGCGTTCAGCAGCCCGGCGACGAAGGTGCCCGTGCCGACGACCAGCGCGAGCACCCCGACCAGCAGGGTGCGGGCGACGAGCCGGGTACGACGACGGCGCCGTCTGCGCTTGAGCACCTGCTGCCGGGAGTGCCCGGTGCGGGCCGGTGCTGGACCGCGGGCAGCCATGTTTGGAAGGGTACGTCCTGCGCGCCGCCCCCGTCGGGTGCGCACAGGGGGACCCTCGTGCCGGACCAGCAGGCCGTGCGCGTGCTCGTCGTCGACGACACCGAGCACGTGCGCTCCGTCGTGGCCGACATGCTCCGGCTCGACGGCTTCGACGTCGTCGGCACCGCGCCCGACGGCGAGGCAGCGCTGCTGCTCGCGGCCGAGACCGACCCGCACGTCGTCGTGATGGACCTGATGATGCCGGGCATCGACGGCATCGAGGCGACCCGCCGGCTCCGGGCCGCCCGACCCGGCCAGCAGGTGGTGCTCTACACCGCCTACCTCGACGCCGACGTCGAGGCGCGGGCCCGGGAGGCAGGCGCCGCGCTCTGCCTCGGCAAGGTCGAGGGGCTGCCTCGGCTGGAGCGGGAGCTGGTGCGGCTGACGCTCGCGGTGGCCCGCGGCGCGGGCTGAGGCCGCGAACCGCTCAGGAGCGCCGCGGCACGTGCCGATGGACAACTGCAGGCAAGTTGACCGTCCTGCGGGGATCCGCCCCGTAGGATGGTCGGAGCGCACGGCTGGACGCGGTCGTGCGGGACGGAGCTCGATGCAGGTGTCACCACAGGGGCACGCGGGCGTTCGGGGGGCACACGCCACCGGCACCCGCGTCGCTGGGGCGCGCCCGTGAGCCGTCCGAACGCCGGTCTCCCGCAGCTGCGTGCTGCCGTGTCGGACGCCCGCCGCGAGGAGCTGCAGCGCGCCGCGCGCCTGTCGCTGACCGCTGCTGACGCCTTCGACCGGGTCGCGCACAGCGGCGCGATGGCCTCCACGGCCCGGGTCCCCGCCGTCGTACCCGCTCCCACCACGCCCGAGCACGACGAGGGGCTGGCCGCCCCCGAGGGCGAGACCGCCGTCGCGATGTCGCTCGTCGAGCGGGCGCAGGCCGGCGACGCCGACGCGTTCGGGGAGCTCTACGACCGCTACGTCGACCAGGTCTACCGCTACATCGCCTACCGGGTCGGCTCCACACAGCTCGCCGAGGACCTCACGTCCGAGACGTTCCTGCGCGCTCTGCGCAGGATCGGCTCGTTCACCTGGCAGGGACGCGACGTCGGCGCCTGGTTCGTGACCATCTCGCGCAACCTGATCGCCGATCACTACAAGAGCGGCCGCTACCGCCTCGAGATGACGACGGACGACGTCACCGAGTCCGGCAAGGCGCCGACGATCTCCGGCCCGGAGGCCGAGGTCCTCGAGTCGATGCAGAACAAGGTGCTCCTCGAGGCCATCAAGAAGCTGAACGCCGAGCAGCAGGAGTGCGTCGTCCTGCGGTTCCTGCAGAGCCTGTCGGTGGCCGAGACGGCCGCGATCATGGGCAAGAACGAGGGCGCGATCAAGGCGCTCCAGTACCGCGCGATCCGGACACTCGGGCGACTCCTTCCCGAGGGGGTCGAGCTCTGATGGGCCGTTTGGCGTATTTCGGACATCTGCCCGTCACCTCCGGCCGGGTGCCGTCGTTGCAGCCAGTGAGTCGCGACGAGGCGGCTCGCTCGAGCGCGGAAGGAGTGCTGACATGAACCCGCTCGGCACCCGCGCTCGCGCAGAGGAGCTCGCGGCGCTGCTCGACGGAGCCGTCGCCGGCCCGGGCAGCCTGACCGCCACGCACGCCGGCCTGGCCGCACGGCTGCGGGCCTTGGCCCCGACCCTCGAGTCGCTCGCCGCTCCGCGCCCGGAGTTCCGGGACGCGCTGCGCCAGCGCCTGGTCGCCGTCGCCACGGTCCAGGCCGCCAACGCCCCCGCCTACGCCGAGCCGGTCGTCCGCCCGAAGGCGCTCGAGGCGGCCGTCTCCTGGTCGCAGTCCCGCAAGGCGCAGCGCCGCATCGGCGTCACCGCCGGCGCCATGGCCTCCGTCGTCGCCCTCACCGGCATCGGCGTCGCCGCCACCCGCTCGCTGCCCGGCCAGGCGTTCTACGGCGTGAAGCGCTTCGGCGAGGGCATCCAGCTCGACCTCGCCAGCGGCGACACCGCCAAGGGCACCAAGCACCTGGAGTTCGCCGCGACCCGGCTGCGCGAGGTCAAGGCGCTCGCGCACGACGAGGGCTCGCTCTCGCTCGGCACCCCCGGCCACCCGACCGCCGCCGGCGTCGCGTTCGGCGGGTCCACCTCCAGCAACATCGCCCAGGCGCTCGCCGACTTCGACAGCGAGACCAAGGCCGGCACGGCGCTGCTGAAGAAGGTCTACGACAAGACCGGCAAGCCCGCGCCGCTCCGCATCATCACCAGCTTCACCCGCGAGCAGTCGTCGCGGCTCAGCGCACTGCTCCCCGTGCTGCCCGCGGCCGTGAAGCCGCAGGCGCAGAGCTCGCTCGACCTCGTGACCCAGGCGCAGTCCGACGCGACCGACCTGCTCGCGCTCGGCACCTGCAACGGCTCCTGCTACCCGGGCAACGCCGGCCCGACCACGCCCGCGCAGCCGGTCCCGACCCCGGGCGCCACGGCCACGCCGACCGACCCGGGCGACAACAACGGCGTCCCCGACTGCAACTGCGTGCAGCCGACGCTCGCGCCGTCGCCCAGCTCCAACCCGGAGCCGCAGCCGACGGACAGCCCGTCCTCGGAGCCGACGACCGAGCCCACCACCGAGCCGACGCCGAGCGACTCCCCGTCGCCCACGCCGTCGCCGTCGACGCTTCCGATCCCGGTGCCGACGCTCCCGGTGCCGGTCCCGACGCTCCCGGTCCCGGTTCCCACCATCCCGAGCCTCCCGGTCGTGCCGTCGCACCTGCCGATCGGGCTCCCCCAGCTCCCCAAGAGCTGAGCCCCGCCGCGGGAGTCCCGCGGCTCCTCTTCCCGGCGTCGATGCGGGTTCCGCAGCGCTGGAACGCGCCGCTCCTCACATCATCGGTACGGCGACGCTGATCGCCCCCGTCTCCGTACCCCTCCCGCGGCCGCCCGCGGGGACGATGCGGGTTCTGCGGTGCTCAGACGCCGCCGAGCTCACATCGATGCTGCCGCGCATCCCACGGGCGCATCCCACGGGCGCATCCCACGGGCGCATCCCACAGCGGCGCACCGACGCGCCAGCCGCCGGACGGACGCACCGCGAGACGGGCCCGTTGGGCCGTCCGGATGTCCGAATCGTCCCTGTCTGGGCTGCGAGTTTCTGACAGCTCCTGGTCGGGACGGACTACCTCCGCAGGGCTACGCCTGGTCACTCCGAGCCAGAAAAGTTCCGCTCGGAGCCGACTTATGTCCGTTTTGCGCCCTGGTGACCGAAAAAACTTTGTGTGCGGAGCGTCACCTGAACCGCTACCCGTCGTTGTCAGGGTCAAGACGGCACGCCCCGGACCGAAATGGCCGGTTCAAGCGAAACGTCCGGAATGCCGAACCAGATCCACTACAAGCAACACCTTCGATCAAGGGGACTCACATGACCAGCAACGGACGGGTCGCGCGGCTGACCGCCCTGGCCCTCGCCACCGGCACGCTCGTCGCTGCCGGGGCCGGCACCGCGGGTGCGGCCACCTCCACCTCCAAGCTCCAGAACAAGATCCAGGGCCTCGGCAACGGCTCCGTCGTGCACCTGCACGTCGCCCTGCCGGTCGCGCTCCCGGGCATCGGCCAGATCATCGACCAGTACATCTCCACCACGGACGGCACCGTCACCACGGTCACCAACCTCGGTGCGAAGTCGGTCGGCAGCATCGGCAAGGGTCAGGTGCCGGTCCTCAGCGACCTGCTCGCCGGCCAGGCCGTCTCCGAGCTCGGCGGCAAGATGAGCGACAACGTCTCCCTCGTCGACCAGGACAACCTCGCGGGCCTCGGCCTCACGCTCAAGGCGCTCTCCGCCAAGAGCAACGTCGCCGTCCCGACCGCCCAGGGCGTCATCTCGCACTCCGAGTCCACCGTCGCGGCCGTCAAGCTCGGCCAGCTGAACCTCGCGGGCCTCCTCGGCGCCGGCAAGAACAACCCGACCGCCACGGTCACCGGTGCGCTCAACACGGTCCTCGGCACGGTCAACAGCACCACCGGCACCGCCACCAGCACGATCACGGGCGTCCTCAAGACCGCCACGGACCAGCTGAACGCCGCCACCAACAACGCCTCCGCGCCGGTCTCCTCGACCGTCCAGGGCGCCGTCGCCACGGTGACGACCGCTCTCGACCAGCTCGTCGCGACCATCGAGTCGGCCATCACGGGCCTGACCAACGGCACCAGCCTGATCGATCTCGGCATCATGAAGTCGAACCAGACGATCAGCCGCGCGGGCACCGCCGTCACCTCGACGGTCCACAACGAGCTGGCCGGCCTGAGCCTGCTCGGTGGCCTGGTCTCCGTGGACGCCCTCCAGTCGACGGCCTCCGCCACGGCCGGTGGCAAGCCCGGCACCGCGTCGGTCCTGCACACCCCCGGTGTCCTGACCGTCCACGTCGCCGACGCCCTCACGCTCAAGATCGGCAAGACGATCGAGCTCACCGGCACGCTGGGCTCCGCCCTCCCGCCGGCGCTGCAGGACACGGTCAACACCGCGCTGACCACCGTCCTCGGTCTGCTCCGCGACACCCTCGGCCTCGACTTCCAGCCGGGTTCGTCGGTCGAGTCCGTCGCCAAGGACGGCACGTCGGCCGCCACCACGGTCTCCGCTGCCAAGCTCATCCTCAACCCGCCGGTCATCGCGAGCCTCCTGCCCAAGGGCGAGAAGCTGCTGACCGTCGAGCTGGTCGGCGCGCAGGCCGCTGTCGGTGACAAGCTCATCGCGCAGTCGGTCGTCCCGAGCAAGCCCGTCGCCGTCAAGTCGCTCCCCCGCACGGGTGCGAACCTGCCGCTGACGGCCACGATCGCCACCGGCCTCATGGGCCTCGCGTTCGTCGCTCGCCGCCGCCGCCTCACGCACGGCGCGTAACACCTCGCTCCTCGCACTGAGGGCCCGCTGCTCACGCAGCGGGCCCTCAGTCGTTTCTCGCTAGGGTTCTGCCCATGAGGCTGCGCAGGCGCACGGACGACGGTGTGTCCGCCGTGCTCGCCGGCGCGGCCTCGGCGGCGGCCGCGGAGGTCGAGGCCAGCCTCGCCGTACCCGCCGACCCCACCGCCGCGGCGTTCTTCGACGTCGACAACACGATGATCCGCGGCGCGTCGATCTACTTCTTCGGCAAGGGCATGGCCGGGCGCGGGCTCGTCACGACCGGTGACCTGGTCCGGTTCGGCTGGGAGCAGCTGAAGTTCCGCGTCCGCGGCACCGAGGACCTGGCCGCCGTCGCCGAGGCCCGCGAGAAGGCGCTGTCCCTCGTGGCCGGCAAGTCGGTGGCCGACATCGTGGCCTACGGCGAGGAGATCTACGACGAGCTGATGGCCGAGCGGATCTGGTCGGGCACCCGCGCGATGGCGCAGGCGCACCTCGACGCCGGCCAGCGGGTCTGGCTCGTCACGGCCACCCCCATCGAGCTGGCGCGCATCATCGCGAAGCGGCTGGGGCTCACCGGAGCCCTCGGGACGGTCGCCGAGGTGGAGGACGGCCTCTACACCGGCCGGCTCGTCGGAGAGCCCCTGCACGGCCCCTCGAAGGCCGAG
>CBIHPE010000075.1:0-15585 GCA_966212015.1 uncultured Frankiales bacterium
TGCGCGCGCCTAACACCGCCATGAATCCATCGCCCTCGCTGACGGGGACCACGGCGCCCCGTTCCTCGAAAACGCCGCTGAGGGTGTTCATGAGGGGCCTGACCACGAGGTGGACGTCCTCGACGTCCATCGTCGAGCACATGGCCGTGTAGCCGACCAGGTCGGCGAAGACCGCTGTCACCACGCGCCGAGAGGAGGCGAAGACCTCTGCCCCGCACGCCGCGCACGCCTCGAACGGCTGCTGGTCAGCCAGTCCGCACGCGCCACAGGTCTGGCGCGAGCCGGCGGGTTGCACGCCAGAGACCGTGGATCAGTCGGACTGTGCGAGTTCGCTGCCGAACCCGAACGCGCCACGAGGACTGACGAAGAAGGTGTCGAAGGACACGACCTCCGGGATGTCCAGGACGAGGAGGAGTCGGTCGGTCACCTCCTGGAGGTCATCGCCGACGAACTCGAAGACCAAGTGGAAGTCGGGGGCCCCGATGGCGAACGACGCCGCGACCCGCACGGTGGGCGGCGGGTCGGGAAGGTCCCTGAACGCGCTGAGCACAGCGCGGATCGTCCCGGGGGCGACCGTCGCGGTGGCGAAGACGTTGAACTCACCCTCCTTGTGCCCGCTCTGGACCGAGCCGACCTTCTGGAGGATCGTGCCGATGCACCCTGGGTCGCCGGGACAGACCAGGTCCTTCACAGGTCCCAGGTCGGCCGAGCTGGGTGCCGTTGCGAAGGCGACACCGGCGTACCTGCCCGCGTCGAAGTTCGCAGCGGCACGCAGCGTTCCCTCGGCGACGTGATCCTTCAGGTAGTCGGCGTGCGGGAGCGCAGGAAACAGGAACATGGCGTGCGGCAAGAGTGCCCCCCTCGGCGACGGCCCCCCGGCCGCCTCCGGCACAACCTAGGGCGTACTACGCGTGACGGACAGCATCTGAGTCAGCAACCCGACGTTGTTACGGTGCCGTTCATGACCAGCCCCGGCGACGACCTGCGCGCCTTCATCGACGCCTCGCCCAGTCCGTTCCACGCCGTCGCCGAGATCGCGCGGCGTCTCGGGGAGGCCGGCTTCACGGAGCTGGACGAGGTGGACAGGTGGAAGCTGCAGCCCGGCGGGCAGCACTACGTCATCCGGGACGGCGGCAGCATCGTGGCGTTCCGGGTCGGAAGCAGTCCCCTGGCCGGCGCAGGCATCGTCGGGGTCGGGACGCACACCGACTCCCCCACGTTCAAGGTGCGCCCGCACCACGACCTGACACGGGTCGGCTACAAGCTCGTGGGAGTGGAGCCGTACGGCGGGATGCTCGCCCACACCTGGGTCGACCGCGAGCTGACCGTCGCCGGACGTGCGACCCGGTCAGACGGTACGACGACGCTGGCCCGCCTCGTCGGGACGACGCTGCGGATCCCGAGCCTCGCGATCCACCTCGACCGGTCGGTCCGGGAAGGACTGACCCTCGACCCGCAGCGGCAACTGGTGCCGGTCGCGGGGCTGGCGGAGGAGCCTGACCTGCTCGAGCAGCTCGGCGTCCCGGACGCGCTCGGGTGGGACCTGGTCCTCGCCGACACGCAGCCGGCCGCCGTGACGGGTTCGGACTGGATCGCGGCGCCGCGGCTCGACAACCTGGGTTCCTGCCACGCGGCCACGCACGCGCTCATCGCGGCACCCGCCACGGCCCACACGCAGGTGTTCGTCGCGAACGACCACGAGGAGGTCGGCAGCGACTCCGCGGAGGGCGCCAGCGGGTCGTTCCTCGAGGACGTGCTCCGCCGGCTGACGGCGGCGACCGGTGACGCGGACCCGCAGGCCTACGCGCAGATGATCGCCCGGTCACGGCTGGTGAGCGCCGACATGGCGCACGCGATCCACCCCAACTACGCCGACCGGCACGAGCCGTCGCACACGCCCCTGCTCGGCGGCGGCCCGGTCATCAAGCACAACGCCAACCAGCGCTACGCGACCGACGCGCGGACCGAGGCCTGGTTCGCCGGCAGAGCAGCCGATGCGGGCGTTCCCGTCCAGCACTTCGTCACCCGCGCCGACCTGCCCTGCGGCAGCACCATCGGACCGCTCACCGCGACCCGCATCGGCATCGCCACGGTCGACGTGGGCAACCCGATGCTCGCGATGCACAGCTGCCGGGAGCTGGCGTCCGCGGTCGACGTGCCGCTCATGATCGCGGCCATGACGGCCTGCCTGAGCTGACCCGCGGGGCCGCCAGGGTCAGCTGATGCGGGTGGCGTTCGTCTCGCCGTACGAGTCCGTGAGCCCGCCCGGCGCGATCCACGCCGACTCCCCCGGATGCAGGGTCACGGACGCGCCGGTGAGGTGCCGTCCTTCCGACGTGGTCCAGACGACGCGTGACAGCACGGGGTGGACGGCCCAGGGCCGGAACGTGCAGGTCTTGCAGATGACCGAGCCCGCACCGGGCAGGCCGCCCTTGTCGTCACCGACGAACCGGATCGGCGAGGCGTAGGTCCGCGGGTAGCTCGCGGCGACGAACCGGACGGTCGCGCCGGACCGGACGACCTTGCCGGTCAGGCCGGTGAAGCGGGACACCGTGAAGGGCTTGGAGGTCAGGGAGTACGGCTTCTGCGCACCGCCCGTCTTGGCCCTGCCGTTCACGACGAACCGGTAGCTGCCGTTGGGGACCTGACCGCCCGGAATGGTGGTCCGAGGGAAGGCGTCGTAGGCCTCGAAGGACGCGGTCCACGTCCAGGTCTGCTTGCCCGTGCGGTTCTCCTCGACGGCAGCGACGACCTGGTCGGGGTGGTCGAGGACGACCTGCACCTCGCCGCTCTGGTCGGCGTACGCGACCCACCGCGACCCGACCTTGCGCTGCACCGTCACCGTCGGGTTGTCCGTGAAGTTGTCCCCGCCGATCCAGCGGAAGGCGGCCGCACCGAAGCGCTGCAGGCTCCTCGGCTGAGCGACCGCGCCGGGGGCGACGGAGTCGGGCAGCTGCGTGTTCCAGGCGTCGAGGTACGCCGACCCGAGCTGGCCGAGAGCGAGCGCCTCGGCGTTCTGCCGGACCTCGTCCGCAGCGGCCGCGCCGTCGAGCGGTTCGGCCGGGATGGCGGTGCCGCAGGACAGCGCGGACGCCATCGCCATCAGGCGGGTGGTCATGTAGTCGGCGGTGTGGGCGCCGTAGGACGTGAGGGCCTTCCGGTAGGCGTCACGGCTCATGTACTCCCGGTAGGAGACCGTGTAGCCGTTGTAGTCGCCGGTGTGGCCGAGGCCGACCGAGACGGCGTACCCGCACCTCGCCGGCAGCTCGTGAGAGGTGAAGTTCCCCTTGATCTGCTTGGGATCCGTCGGCTCGGAGTTGGCCTGCGGGGCGTAGGCCGGG
This sequence comes from uncultured Frankiales bacterium, assembly GCA_966212015.1. GTDB lineage: Bacteria > Actinomycetota > Actinomycetes > Mycobacteriales > SCTD01 > RYN-111. The sequence continues at coordinate 3,342 of CBIHPE010000075.1, forward strand.
TCGTCCCAGCCGTCTGCCGGGTTGTTGATCTCGGCCTCCATGTGGGCGAAGGCAGCAGCCGGCACGACGACGCGGGTCGCTCCCGTGTAGTCGCGCGGGTCGGGGCAGCTGAAGCCCTTCGCGACCTGGAAGCAGGCCTTCACCGAGCGGCCGGGCCACGCGGACGAGACGGCGGCCTGCGAGGCGTAGTCCATGCCGTTCCACTTGTTGCCCTGGACCTTGTCGGTGCGGGTCTCGAGCGCCTTGATGAGGTCGCTCTGCGCCTCGCAGGCGCACGACGCCAGCAGCGTCGAGCCGAGCCGGACGGCCTGCAGCTTCAGCCTGGCGTTCTCCTCGACCGAGCCGAACGAGGTCGCGTCGTAGTTGGCCGGGATCGGCAGGCCCGCGGCCTTGAGGGCGTCGTAGAGGCCGTCGGCGGGCACGGACTGGCCGAACGCGTCGGACGCCCGCTCGCAGTCCGGCAGGCCGGCGACCGGCGCACCCGGGTCGCCGTCGACGGACGGGCCGGTGCGGCAGTTCGAGACCGACGGGTAGGGGTGCGACACAGGGCCGGGCACCCAGTGCGTGAGCATCGCGACCTTCACGTCGGACGTCATCCGGACGCTCTTCCAGCCGCTGATGACGGCCTCCGCGAGCAGGTGCGCGCCGCGCTCGGCCTGGGCGTAGCCCAGGTGCGCCCAGATCGCTGGGACGCCGTCCTTCGTCAGCGGCGCCTTGCCCTTGGGGTAGGCGTGCTCGTACGGGCCTTCCGCTGACCCGACCGAGCCCTGGCTGAACACGACCGGTGCGCCCGTGGCGCGGTCCACGTACCGCTGGAACGGCGCGACCCAGTCACCGCTGATGAGGTCGTACCCGTCGAGCGACTCGCCGTGCTCCGCGTAGTTGGCGTACGTCGCGATCGGCGTGCCGTCGACCCCGTCGACGCGGATCACGGTCGCGCCGTGGTCGTTCTCCTGCAGCGGGTAGCCGACGGGCGCTCCGTCCTCGCCGATGCCGGCGCCGGCGATGTTGCCCTGGAACGTGCTGAACGGCACGACGACCGCTCCGAGCTTTGCCGGGCGCATCCGCTTCTCGGCAGCCTCGACGGCATGGGCGATGGCGCGGGCCTGGTACTCGAGCATCCGCAGGTCCATCGCGTCCTGGAACAGCCAGACGCCCGCGGCGGGGGTCGAGTAGTAGGGCGAGTTGTGGTCGTGCGTCGCGCTGACCAGCAGGTGGTCGTAGGTGACCTTGCTGCCGTCTGCCGCGAGGATCTGCGCCGCCCGCCGGATGAGGACGTCCTGCGAGAGGTAGTTGTCGTCCTTCACGAGCGCGACCGGGTAGCTGCCGGGGTTGGCCAGGACGAGAGCCCGCACGGACAGGCGAGAGGCCACGCCGTACGACTCGGCGTTCTTCACGCTCTGGACGTTCGGGTCCCACTCGTCCGTAGGGTCGGCCGTGCTGGCGTACTGCCCCGCGCTGGCGCCCACGTGCCAGGTCGCGTCGACCACGGCAGCACCCGCGAGCAGCGGGGACCCTGCGGGCACGGCGGAGGGGCTCGCGGCCTGGGCCGAGACGGTCAGGCCACCGGCCAGCAGGGCGAGGGCAACGAGGAGGCGACGCACACCTGAAACAGTTCGGCGGGGCGACGTGGTTTCCTTCCTCTCGTGCAGACCGTCGACGTCCAGCAGGACTTCTCCCTCCCCATTGACCGGGTTTATGCGTTTTTGTCCGAGCACGAGAACCTCGGCCCGCTGTTCGGGGCGACCATCACGCGGCTCAAGGACGGCACGACAGAGCGCAACGGCGTCGGCTCCGTCCGGCGGCTGAAGATCGGTCCGCTGCCCGCGCTGCAGGAGACGATCGTCGAGGCGGTGCCGAACGCCCTCATCCGCTACCGGATCACCGAGGGCGGCGCGCCCATCCGGGACCACGAGGGCGTCATGCGCTTCACCCCGACCCCGTCGGGCGGGACGCACCTCGACTACACGATCCGGCTCGGCTCGTCGGTGCCCCTCGCCGACCTCATCGTGAAGCTCGGCCTGACGCGCAACATCAAGCGCGGCCTGCGCACCGTCGACACCCTGGCCTGACCGGACCTGCGGGTTCCTCAGGCATGAGGAAACCCGCACGCTCGGGGTCCGTGCGGTTCCCCCCCGTCGGCTCCATGAGGGTTCCCCGGAGCTCAGAGCAGTACGGAGAAGCGCGCGCCGCCCTCGGCGGCGTGCCCGGCCTCGACGGTGCCGCCGAGCCTGCGGACGAGCGACGCCACGAGGGCCAGCCCGAGGCCCGTCCCTACCTGCCGCACGCCCTGGTAGCGGTCGTAGAGGACCGACCGGTCGAAGGCGACCGGCAGGTCGGCGTCGGTGAGCCCCGGGCCGCCGTCCCGCACCTCGAGGGTCCGGTCGCGCACGGCGATCACGATCGGCCGGCCCTCCGGCGTCACCCGCAGGGCGTTCTCGAGCAGCCCGTCGAGCACCTGCCGGAGCCGGCCGGCGTCGGTCGTCACGACGCACGACGCCGGCAGCTCCGTGCGCAGCTCGACGCCGACGTCGGCGCAGCGGCGCCCCCACACCGTGGCCGCGTCGGTCACGAGGGTGACGAGGTCGGTGGGTGACAGGTCGACCCGGAAGTCGTCCGCCCCCGCCCGGGCCAGGTCGAGCAGGTCGTTGACGAGCCGCTGCATCCGGGTCGCCTCGGCCTCGATGGTCGCGGCTGCCTCGACCGGCTCCGCGACCCCCTCCGTGATGGCCTCGGCGAAGCCGCGGATCCCCGTCAGCGGTGTCTTCAGCTCGTGGCTCACCGACATGAGGAAGTCGCGCTCCCGCGCCTCGCTCGTCGACAGCGCCTGCGCGAGGGCGTTGATGCTGCGCGACACCTCGGCGACCTCGTGCGGCCCCTCCTCGGGCAGCCGGACCGACCGCTCCCCCGCGGCCAGCCGGTGGGCCGCAGCGCTCGCCTCGACCAGCGGGGCGGAGAGCCGGCGTGCGAGCGCGAACCCGATGAGGACCGCCGCACCGAGCCCGATCAGCGCCGCGACCAGCAGCCGCCGGAAGACGTGGGTGGTGACCGCACGGGCCTGCGACAGCGGCTCGTAGACGACGACCCCGCCGCCGCTGTCGAGCGGCACCACCTCGAACAGGAACCGCCGACCAGCCAGGGCCTCCGTCGTCGAGAGCGCCCGCCCCTCCGCAGCGGCACGCACGACGTCATCCGGGAGGGCGCGCTTGACGAGCTCGTCCGGCCTGATCCGGGTGTACTGGATCCCGAGGGCCCGACGCAGCAGCGGCTTCTGCGCCAGCCGCGCGTTGCCCGTGTCGAGGGCGGTCGCCAGCACTTCCGCCTGCTGGTGCAGGTTGGCCCTGGCCTGGGCGTCGTAGGACGTCCGCACCAGGCCGAGCGCCACCAGCCCGGCAGCCAGCACGCCGACCAGCGCCGCAAGGACGGTGCTCAGCGCGATGCGCCGGCGCATGCTCACGGCTTGGTCGTGGCGTAGCCGACGCCGCGGACGGTCCGGATGAGATCGCCTGCGGCGCCGAGCTTCTGGCGCACCTGACCGACGTGCACGTCGACCGTGCGGGTGCCCGCGGCCGCCTCGTACCCCCAGACCTGCGACAGCAGCTGGTCGCGGCTCAGCACCCGTCCCGGCTTGCGGAGCAGCGCCGCCAGCAGGTCGAACTCCGTGACGGTCAGCTGCACCGGCTCGCCGTCGACCGTCACCTCACGGGTCTCGAGGTCGACCCTGACCGGCCCGAGGACGAGCGGTGGCTGCGCGACGTGGCCCTGGGTCCGCCGCAGCACCGCCCGCACCCGGCTGACCAGCTCGCGGGGGCTGAACGGCTTGGTGAGGTAGTCGTCCGCGCCGAGCTCGAGACCGAGGATGCGGTCGACCTCGTCGTCGCGCGCGGTCACGAACAGGACCGGCACCCAGTCGCCCCCCTCGCGCAGCGCCCGGCACACCTCGGTGCCATCCATCGTAGGGAGCCCGACGTCGAGGACGATCGCCACCGGCTTCAGCCGGCGGGCGGCCGCGAGGCCCTCGGCGCCGTCCCGGGCGATGTGCACGCCGAAGCCCTCGCGGGTCAGGTAGAGGCGCTGCAGCTCGGCGATCGCCGGCTCGTCCTCGACGACCAGCACCAGGCCCTTGTCGGTCACCAGCCCATGATCGGGGCAGTCGGGCGCGATGCGGTGGACCCTTACCGAACCCTTGCGATCGCGTCCCGGTCCTCGTCCGTGAAGGCCTCGGTGAAGTCCTCGGGAAACAGCGGGAGGGCGTCGAGAGGGAACCACCGGGTCTCGAGGATCTCCGCGCTCAGCAGGAGGTCGAGCTGCTCCGGCACCCGCCCGACGCTGATGAAGGTCACACCCCTGCGCTCGACGTCGAAGGCGACCCGGTGGTGCGGCGCGACGTCGGCCACCACGCCCAGCTCCTCCCGAACCTCGCGCGTCACCGTCTCGAGCGGCGTCTCGCCCTTGCGGAGGAACCCGCCCGTGGGCAGCCAGCCGTCGCGATAGCTCGGTCGCGTCAGCAGCACCCGCCGCCCGTCGTCGGTCAGCCAGGCGAGCGAGCCGACCGTGAAGTTGGGAGTGCCCCAGCGGATCGCCGGCATCTTGAGAGACTCCGGCAGCGCGCGGAAGACCCGCACCTGCAGTGCCTCAAGATCCATCCGTGGAGGTTAGCGACTGCACCTGCGCCTCCAGCGCATCGACCCTGTCGCGCAGGGAGAGCAGCTCCTCGAACACGACCGCCGGCGTGTACCCGTTGGCGAGCGGGCGCCTCAGCAGCCGTTCGAGCCGGGCACGTCGAGCATGGGGGTCCGTCACACTGCCACGACGCAGGACGCCGAGCCTGTCGTCCAGCTGGTTCAACCGGTCCAGAAGTCCCATGCGGCCCATCCAACCGCTCCTGGCAGGATGGGCGCATGGCGTTCGGCGGGTTCCCGGAGGAGGCGCTCGAGTTCTACGAGGGGCTCGAGGCCGACAACAGCAAGGCCTACTGGACTGACCACAAGAGCGTCTACGACGAGTGCGTCGCCGGTCCGATGAAGGAGCTGCTCTCCGAGCTCACGTCGTTCGGCGAGGCGAAGATGTTCCGGCCCTACCGGGACGTCCGGTTCTCGAAGGACAAGACGCCTTACAAGACCAGGCAGTACGCCGTGGTCAACGTCGGCGGCCAGGGCCTGTACGTCGGGATCGACGCGCACGGCCTCCACCTGGGTGGCGGCATGTTCCACACCACGACCGACCAGGTGAAGACCCTGCGGGAGGCCATCGCCGGGGACCGGGGCGTCGCCCTGCAGAAGCTCCTCGACGGGCTTCGCAAGAAGGGGTACGAGGTGGGCGGCGACGCCCTGAAGCGGGTGCCGAAGCCGTGGGACGACGAGCACCCGCGCGCCGACCTGCTCAGGCACAAGTCGCTCATCAGCTGGGTCGACCACGCCCCGGCCGAGTGGCTGCACACGCCCGCCGCGAAGACCGAGGTCACCAAGGCCTGGAAGGCCCTCTCCCCGCTGAACGAGTGGCTGGCTGCCGCGACGGGCTAGTTGTCGCCCTCGGCGAGGAACCCGCGGACCATCTTGGTGCGGTTGCCGTAGTCGTTGATGCAGGTCTCGAGATCGATCCGCTGCTGCGTGGTCGCCTTCCCGAGGTCGAAGCGCACCGGGAAGCGCCCCTGCACCTCGGGGTCGGGGTTGCCCTGGTCCTTCACGACCGAGATGCCGGGCAGCCCCCCGCACGCGTCCTTGAGGGCCTGCCGGTCGGTCTGCGTCGCCGACTGCGACATCGTCACGACCTCGACCAGCTTCGTCGGGCCGAACAGGATGTTGAAGCCCGCGACGAGCATGCCGAACAGCACGATGGCGGCGCCGGAGCCGATCAGCACCTTGGCGCGGGTGCTGAGCTCTCGGCCCTGGTCGGCCAGCTGCGTCGTCACGCGTCCATTCTGTCAGCGGCCGCGCCTGGGGCCCTGCCGAGCGGTCAGCGGGCGAGGCGGTAGATCGCCTGGGGACCTGCCCACGGCTCTTCGGGGATGTCGCAGACCTTCACCGCCATCAGCTCTAAGCCGTTCTTCTCGAGGACCCGGCGCGACGGCTCGTTCGTCTCCTCGACCGGCACCCAGAGCGGGTAGGGAGCCGTCGCCTCGACCAGCGCCGCGACGAGCGCCGTCCCGAGGCCGCGCTCGCAGTCGTGCGGGTGCCCGATGAGGTAGTCGATGCCGGCTGCGCCCTCCGGAAAGCCGTAGAGGACACGGGAGGGCTCGTCGTCCCAGAGGTACCACTGGCCAAGGCCCACCGGCCGCTTGTCGTGCACGGCGATGAGGACGTGGCTCGGGTCCTCGCCAGCCAGGACCGGCAGGTACTGCGAGGCCTTGTCCTCGACCCACCACCGGCGGACGTGCGGCGCGTCGAACCACTCGTCGACCAGGTCGAGGTCGGCGTGGGTCAGCGGCCGCAGGTCGATCACAGCTCGCGCCGCTCTGCGGTCAGCTCACTCGGGGTGTCCCCCGTGTTGACCGTCGCGCTGGGCTCGAGCAGGAGCGCACTGGCACCGGCCTCCGAGTAGGGCTGGTGCACGACCCCCTGAGGTACGACGTACAGCTGCCCGGGTCCGAGGGTGACGTCCCCGGCGGCCATCCGGATCGTGAGGGACCCCTCCAGGACGAGGAAGAGCTCGTCGGTGTCGGGGTGGCTGTGCCGGGTGAACTCCCCCTGTGCTTTGAAGACGCGGACGTCGTAGTCGTTGACGGTCGCGACTGTCCGCGGAGACCACGACTCGTCGAAGCTGGCGAGCGCGTGATCGAGTTGCACCGGATCCATGGCCTGAGCCTATGGTCGGAGCCATGATCTTCATCACCGCGAAGTTCCTCGTGAAGCCCGAGCACGCCGACGACTGGGCCGCGATCTCCCGGCCGTTCACGGAGGCCACCCGCGCCGAGGACGGGTGCCTGTGGTTCGACTGGTCGCGCAGCCTGGACGACCCGAACGAGTACGTCCTCGTCGAAGCCTTCCGCGACGGGGACGCGGGCGGCGCCCACGTGCAGAGCGACCACTTCAAGGAGGCGACCGCGTCGCTGCCGGACTATCTCATGGCGACGCCGAAGATCGTCAACTTCGTGGTCGACCAGGACGACTGGTCCGAGCTCGGCGAGATGAGGGTCCCGTGAGGCTCGGCATCCTCGGTAGCGGCGAGGTCGGACGGCGGCTGGCTCAGGGCTTCGCTGCCAAGGGCCACGACGTCGTCCTCGGCACGGGCAACCCCGCTAAGCCGGAGCTCGCGGACCTGGGTGTGGTGGTCGGCTCTTTCGCAGAGGCGGCCGAGCACGCCGAGATCGCGCTCCTGGCCGCGCACGGCGAGGCCGCACCCGAGCTGGTCGCGTCGCTCGAGGAGCAGCTGGCCGGGAAGGTCCTGCTCGACGTCACCAACCCGTTCAGCCACGACGAGACCGGGCCCTACCTCTGGACCAAGGGCACCTCGCTCGGTGAGCTGGTGCAGCGCGCCGCCCCGTCGGTGCACGTCGTGAAGGCGTTCAACACCGTCGGCAACCCGCTCATGATCGACCCGCCAGGTGGCCCGCACCGGATGCTCATCGCCGGCGACGACGCCTCGGCGAAGTCCGAGGCGAGCGCATTCATCGCCACGGCCGGGTGGACGCCCGTCGACATCGGCACCATCCGCGAGTCGATCGCGCTCGAGGGGATGGCGCTGGCCTGGGTCGCCTACGGCCGCGCCACGGGCGACTGGGGCGTCGTCGGCACGATCGTCTAGGGCGGGCTGCTGCCTCGCCGGCGCTCCTGGACCACCACCTCGTCGCGGTCCTTCAGCCGCGTCAGGCCCGCGAGCGGTTGCGTCATCCGGCGGTTGCCCTCGAGCACGCCGGCCGTCCGGTCGAGGAACGACCAGTAGCCGGCCGTGAAAGGACATGCGTCCTCGCCGACCCGCTTCTTGGGGTCGTACCTGCAGTCCCCGCAGAAGTCCGACATCCGGTCGATGTAGGCGCCGCCGGACGTGTAGGGCTTGGTCGCCATGAAGCCGCCGTCGGCGTGCTGCGACATCCCGACCACGTTCGGAACCATGACCCAGTCATATCCGTCGACGAACGCCTGGTGGAACCACGCCGTCACCTGCGCCGGCTGCCAGCCGCGCTGCATGGCATAGCTGCTGAGGACCATCAGCCGCGGGATGTGGTGCACCCAGCCACGCGTCCGGAGGTCCCTCATCACGTGCTTCAGGCAGTTCGCCGTCAGCTCCTGCGTCTGGTCGAGCTCCCACCACCAGCCGGGTACGTGGTTGTGCGCGCCGAGGGCGTTGCGGCGCGGGTAGTCCGCCGGCGCGTGCCAGTAGACAGACCAGACGTACTCGCGCCAGCCGAGCACCTGCCGCACGTAGCCCTCGACGCTCGCCAGCTCCGCGCGCCCCGAGCGGTAGGCGCTCTCCGCCGCCTCGACGCACTCCAAAGGGTGCAGCAGCCCGAGGTTGATCGTGGCGCTCAGCGCGCTGTGGGCCATCCAGGGATCGGCGGCCAGCATCGCGTCCTCGTGCGGCCCGAAGCCGCTGAGCCGGTGCTGCACGAAGTGCTCGAGGGCCTGCAGCGCCTCAGCTCGCGTGGCGGCGAACAGCCGCGGACCGTCGTCACCGAGGAACTCGATGCCCTCGGCCTCCCACCGGTCCAGGTCCTCCCGTACGCCGTGGTCGATGGCGTCCTCCGTCGGCCACCACGGCTCGGTGATCCCGAGCGTCGCCTGGCGAGGAGGTGGCTCACGGTTGTCGTGGTCGAAGTTCCACTGGCCGCCCGCGGGCTCCGAGCCGTCCATGAGCACGTCGAACCGGCGTCGCTGCCAGCGGTAGAAGTCTTCGAGCAGCAGGCCCTTCCGGCTGCCGGCGTAGGTCGCGAAGTCAGCGCGGGTGGTCGCGAACGCGCGGTCGTTCTCGTGCACGGCGTAGCCGCGTGAGCGCACGAACCGGTCGGCGGCGCGGCTCGTGGGCTGGACCACGTCGAGGTCCTCGTCGAGCGCGTCGGAGTAGGTCTCCACCTGCCGGTAGTCGCAGCGGTCGCCGAGCTCCTCGGCCCGGTGCCGCATGGCCGACAGGATCAGGTGCGCCTTGGCGCGGTGGAAGCGCCGGCGGCGGAACACCGCCTTGCTCTCCACCAGGAGCACCCGCTGGTCGGGGTCCTCGAGGAACTGCGGACCGAGCTGGTCACCGAACAGCCATCTGCGCACCCGCTCTGCCTACCTGGGTTCAGCGCAGGCCGCACCTCAGACCGAGCCAGGAGGCCAGCGCCTCGACCTGCTCGTCGACGGCTCGCGCTGTCCCCTTCGACCAGGGACCGTCGCGGTGCACGGCGTCGACGTGAAGCACCCCCTCACGCCGGTCCGCCGTGGCGTCGACCTTGCCGATGAGCTGGTCGTCGCGGAGGACCGGCAGCGCCCAGTAGCCCCACTTCCGCTGGGCGGCCGGCTTGTACATCTCCAGCTGGTAGTCGAACCCGAACAGCTCGGTCATCCGCTTGCGGTCGAAGACGAGCCGGTCGAGCGGCGAGAGCAGCACCGTGCGCCCCTCGAACGACTCGTCCTCGAGGTACGTCGGGTCGAGCTGCCACGTGCCGCGCACGCCCTCGACCCGTGCCTCGACGCCGGCGTCGCCGACGACCGCCCTGCGGGCCAGGCCCAGTGAGCGGAGCTGACGCTCGTCCCTGATGCGCAGGGCGTCCGCGAGCGGCACCGGCGGGTCGTCCGGGTAGACCCGCTCGGCGAGGTCCCACAGGCGATCCGCGCCGTCCCGACCCGCGGACGCGACCTCCCCGCGCAGGACCATCAGGTCGACGAGGCGCTGCACGTTCTTGTTGTTGTTCCACCCGCTCGATCGCCACGGGACCTCGCACGTGTCGGGGAGGTCGCGTGCAGCCGTCGGGCCGTCCATCCGCAGCCGCTCGAGCACGTCGAGCCGGCACTGCTCGTTGGCCTCGACCCACTCCGCCCGGCGGGTCCCCCAGCCCTTCAGCTCCGTCGTCGAGGGCCACGACGCCATCTCCGCTGTGTAGAGGGCGACGTCTTCCCGCGGTCGCAGGTAGCCGCCGATCTCGACGAGCCGACCGGCGTCGAGCTCGTCCTGAAGATCGCCCAGGTCGTAGTGGTCTCCCAAGCGCGACCACAGGACGAGCTCGGCGCTGCGGACGACCGCCTGGGTCTGGTCGTCCTGCAGCAGCGTCAGGTGCCGGACGACGTCGAGCAGGTCGGTCGGCTGCGGCGCTGCGAGCAGCTGCGCCCGGACCGCGGTCCGGGCCGCCTGCTCGCGCGTGAGGATCATGCCTCGGCGACGGCCGGCATCGGCTCGGGGACCTTGGTGCTCCGGGTGGCGAGGAAGCAGCCGAGCAGCACGAGCGGGAACCCGACCGCGATGCCGACGGTGAACCGCTCGTCGAGGAAGAGGATCCCGAGCCCGAGGGCGACGGCGGGGTTGATGAACGTGATCACCGAGGCCCGGTTGGGCCCGACCTCAGCGATCAACGCGAAGAAGGCGAGGAAGGCGAGGACCGTGCAGGCGCCGGCCAGCCCGGCCAGGCTCCACCAGACCTTCGCCGGCGGGGCCTGGGCCGGCCACTGGCTCACCGCGATCGGTGTGTAGAGGACAGCCGCGATCGCGAGCGACGTGGCGATGACCGAGATGGACGGCAGGTCGGCGAACTTCCGGGTGATGATCTGCGGCGCCGAGCCGTAGCCGATCACGACGAGCGCGATCTCGATCGCGGCCGTGACCTGCCCGTGCAGGTCGAGCCCGAGCAGCACGGCGACGCCCACGATCCCGACGCCCAGCCCCATCAGCCGGCCGGCGTCGACGCGGTCGTCGGCCCCGAGCAGGTGCGACGCGAGCGCGCTCACGAGCGGCACCGCGGCGATCAGCAGACCGGCGAGCGATGAGGAGATGTGCCGTTCCGCGTCGGTCAGCAGGAGCCAGGGGCCGGCGATCTCGAGGACGCTGAAGAGCACCAGCCACCGCCACAACGGCAGCAGGGGCTTGAGGTAGCCCCGCGCCGCGGCGATCGGCAGCAGCACGGCTGCGCCGATCCCCGTGCGGGCCAGCACCACGACGGAGGGCGCCAGGTCCTCGACCGCCACCTTGATGAGCAGGTAGGGGATGCCCCACAGGAAGCACATCGCGCCGAACAGCAGCCATCCTCGACGCGTCACCCGGCCACCTTAGGAAACGCCACCGACACCGTGCCGCGGGATTTCCGCCAACTCGACCCACTTCCCTGAACCTGCGCACGCCTCGCGCCCACGAGCCGGCCGCGATCCCGCTCAGGCCGGGCCGGATCCGCTCTCGTCGAGTCCGACCGGTGCTCGCAGAATCAGGGAAGTCAGTTGACCTGGCGCTCGAAGCCCTTCCAGTACTCCTCGCGGAGCTTGAACTTCTGGATCTTGCCGGTCGCGGTGCGGGGGATCTCGGCCCGGAACTCGACCGAGGTCGGTGCCTTGTAGCCGGCGAGCCGTCCCTTGCAGTGCTTGATCAGGTCGTCCTCGGTCGCCTCGGCCCCTGGGGCCAGCACGACGAGGGCCTTGATGGTCTCGCCCCACTTCTCCGACGGGACGCCGATGACGGCGACCTCCGCGACGGCCGGGTGGTTGAAGAGCGCGTCCTCCACCTCGATCGACGAGACGTTCTCGCCGCCGGTGATGATCACGTCCTTGCGGCGGTCGCTGATCGTCACGTAGCCCTCGTCGTCGAGGATGCCGCCGTCGCCGGTGTGGAACCAGCCGCCCTCGAGGGCGTCAGCGGTTGCCTCCGGCTGCTCCCAGTAGCCCTCGAGCACGACGTTGGACCGTGCCAGCACCTCGCCCTGCTCGGAGATCTTGACCCGCACGCCGAGGGCCGGCTGGCCCGCGCGCGAGAGTCGCGGAGCCGCCTCCGACATCGGGAGCGCGTCCTCCTCGGCCCGCCGCCGGTTGATGGTCAGCAGCGGCGACGTCTCCGTGAGGCCGTAGATCTGCAGGAACTCCCACCCGAGCTCCTCCTCGATCCGGGCGATCGTGCGCGAGGGCGGCGGCGCACCGGCGCAGATGACCCGCACCTGGTCGCGGCCAGGGATCTCGCCCTCCCAGGACTGCGCCGCCTCGAGGATCGACGCGACGACGGCGGGAGCCGCGCACATGACCGTGACGCCGTGCTTCTCGACCCGCCGCAGGATCTCCGCGCCGTCGACCTTGCGCAGGACGATGTGCGGCACGCCCATGCCGGTCATCGCGAACGGCATGCCCCAGCCGTTGGC
>CBIHPE010000076.1:0-15574 GCA_966212015.1 uncultured Frankiales bacterium
GGTGGCCGGGGGCGGGCGCCCGCGCCGCGCCCCCCCCCCCCCCCGGGGGGGCGCGGGGGGGGGGCCGGCGGGCGCGGCCGCGGCGGGGGGGCCCCCCCCCGGCCAACGGCCGGATGCCGGTCCGCACAGCGAGTGGGACCCGACCAAGGGCACGCGCAGCGAGGAACCTGTCGTAGCCCGCGAACACCTCGTCGCCACCATCGCCGCTCATGGCGACCGTCACGTGCTGACGCGTCAGCTTGGCCAGCAGGTTGGTCGGCAGGGCGCTGGAGTCGGCGAAGGGCTGGTCGCACGCATCGAGCACCTCCTCGAGAAGCCCGACGACATCGGTGTGGTCGACCCGCAGGGTCGTGTGGCGGGATCCGAGGTGGCGCGCCACACGCTCTGCCTCGGCGCTCTCGTCGAACCGGGCACTGTCGAAGCCGATGCTGAAGGTGCGGACCGGCTCGGACATGAGCTGAGTCATGATCGCGACGACGGCGCTGGAGTCGAGCCCCCCGCTCAGGAAGGCGCCCAACGGCACGTCCGCGATCAGCCGCTTCTCGACGGCGCGCACGAGCAGGCGGCGGATGCCGGCAACGGCCTCGTCCTCGGTCTCGGGAGCACGCGAGGGCACGTCGTCGAGGGACCAGTAGCGCTCGATCTTCGGCTCGCCGCCGGCCTCGAAGGTCAGCACGCACCCGGGAGCGAGCACCTTCACTCCGGCGAAGGCCGTGCCGGGTGGGGGCACGTACCCGTTGTGCAGGTAAGCCGGCAGGCACGACGCATCGAACTCGCGAGGGACGCCGGGCGCAGCCAGGACCGCCTTGATCTCACTGCCGAAGACGAGCCGACCACCGTGCGACCAGTAGTACAGCGGCTTCTTGCCCAGCCTGTCCCGGCCGAGCACGAGCCTTCGCCGTCGACCGTCCAGGACCGCGAAGGCGAACATCCCGTCCAACCGCTGGCAGAGCGCCACCGGATCGAGTGACTCCGCGAGGTGCGCGATGACCTCCGTGTCGCCGCGGCTCGTCAGCTGGTGCCCGTCCCGCATCAGCTCATCGCGGATCTCGCGGAAGTTGTAGATCTCACCGTTGAGCACCGCACCTATGGAGCCCGACTCGTCCGCCAGCGGAGGGTTGCCGTGCTGAAGGTCGATGACCGCGAGGCGGGTCTGCCCGACCGCTCCGATCCCGGGCAGGGCGAACACCCCGCTGCTGTCAGGCCCGCGATGGGTGAGCCGGAGCAGCTGCCCCTGAAGGGCCGACTCGGCCAGGGTCTGGCCGACGTCGCCCGCGATCCCACACACCTACGCGGCTGACTTTCCGAGCGCGTCCTCCAAGCGGGAGGCCACCTCACCGACCCAGGCGTGGACGGAGTAGTGGTCGCGGGCGCGCCGATGGGCCGACTCGCTGAGGTCGCGACACAGCTGATCATCGGAGAGCAGGCGCTCGACCTGCCGACGCCAGTCGTCTGGTGTGACGGCGTGAAGGCTCTCCAGCCCGTCCCGGGAGATGGCCGCGTTCGTCTCGCTCGGAGTGACCACGGCCGGCAGCCCGGCACCCATGTACAGCACCGCCTTCAGCCCGCACTTGCCTGCGGCGAGGGGGTGACGCATGTCGACAGGGTAGAGGCCCAGCCGGGCCGTTCGCAGCAGACGTTCCTCGCCCTCGGGGCTCCAGGGGAGGCTCGTGACAGGCACGCCGGAAGGAGCTGCGCAGACCGCTCCCATGACGGTGACCGAGAGGCCCTCGATCCCTGCCAGGGCGGGCAGCACCTCGTCGAGGAAACCCACGGTCGAAGGGGATCCGATCCACACCAGCTCACGACTCGGCGGGCGCGTGGGCATCTGCTCCTCGACGTGCACCACGGTGGGGAGCACTCGCACGTCGGCATTGTGCTCACGGCACCAGCGCGCCAGGACCTCACTGCCAGGCCACACCTGCGTCGCGAGACCGGCAAGCATTGCTGCCTTCCGGCCGCGGTCCCGCAGGGCCTGCGGGAGCCAGGGCGTGAACGCGCTCGGGGCCGTCTCCCACAGCGCGTCGTCGACGTCCCACACCACGGGCCGCGCGCGGGCAACGAGGCGCTCGACGACCGAGGACGTCATGGGAACCGCCTCCCGCAGGATGACCACGACGTCTGCCCTGAAGACCTTGTGCGGCAGGAGAAGGAGGCGAAGCAGGGCCTCAGCGAGGGCCCCCAGCGCGTGCCGCCGGGAACCGCTCATCCAGCGCTTCGATCCCCGCTCGCTCAAGAAGCTCCAGGACTCGGGCTCCCACCCGCACGACCGGAGTCCCGGGAAGAACTGCGTCCCTCTCAGCCGGAGACCTGCCTGGCTCTCCGGCCAGGGAGAGAGGTACAGAACACGGGGCAAGAGCAGGGCACCTCACTCGGACGGGTCGCCTACTGTAGGTGCTTCGTCCGCAGGAGACTCCTCCCTTCTCCGCCGAAGGAGACTGCCGTCCGTGACGGAACCCGCTCGAGTCCTGCGCCTGATCGCCCGCATGAACGTGGGTGGGCCGGCGTTGCAGACCACAGGTCTGATGCGAGGCATGGACCCGGACCGCTACCAGCAGCTGCTCGTGGTCGGACGCCGCGAGGACGCCGAGGGCGACTACCTCGCGCTGAGGGCCCCGGACGTCACGTGCACGGTCCTTCCCGGACTCCGCCGGTCCGTGGGCCCGGTAGGTGACGCTCAGGCACTGGCGGCACTGCTGCAGCTGATCCGGCGCTATCGGCCGCACATCATCCACACCCATACCGCCAAGGCAGGGGTCCTCGGTCGCGCTGCGGCGTCCATCGCGCGCGTCCCGGTCCGGGTCCACACGTTCCACGGTCACCTGCTGCACGGCTACTTCTCCCCGGCGGGCACCCGCGCCGTCGTCGCCGTCGAGCGCCGGCTCGCGCGAACGACGGACGCCCTCGTCAGTGTCGGGTCACAGGTGCGCGACGAGCTGCTCGCGGCGGGCATCGGTCGTGCCGACCAGTACACGGTCGTACCTCCCGGGCTGGACCTGGGCCCAGTACCCGGGCGCCTCGAGGCGCGAGCGGCCCTCGGCCTCGCACCTGACGCCCCGACGGTGGGGTTCGTCGGGCGGCTGGTGCAGGTCAAGCGCCCGGATCGGTTCGCGGCCGTGGCTCGACGGATCGCGGCGGAGCTTCCTGACGCGCAGTTCGTCGTCTGCGGCGACGGAGACGAGAGGGCGGCCACCGAACGGCTCATGGCACCGCTCGCCGACCGGACGCGCTTCCTCGGGTGGCGGGCCGATGTCGAGCTCGTGCACGCCGCCTGTGACGTCTCCGTTCTCACGAGCGACAACGAGGGCATGCCCGTCTCGCTGATCGAGGCCAGCATGGCCGGCACCCCGTGCGTCGCGACGGACGTGGGCAGCGTCCGCGAAGTGGTGCTCGACGGAGTCACAGGAGCAGTCGTGGCACCGGCGGAGCACGAGCTCGCCGACGCGGTCCTCGCGCTGCTCCGTGATGACGCTCGGCGTTCAGCGTTCGGCCACGCGGCTCGGGAGCACGCGCTGGTCGCGTTCGGGCGCCAGCGGCTGGTCAGGGACATCACCGAGGTCTACGACGCCGCGCTGGCGAAGAGGCAAGGGATCTAGGCTGCCGCGATGCAACTGCTCGTCACAGGAGGCGCAGGCTTCATCGGCGCGAACCTGGTGCGGCACCTCGAGGGTGCCGGTCATCAGGTCACCGTCCTCGACGACCTCTCGACAGGGTCTCGAAGCAACCTGATCGGCACGCGTTGCCGGTTGGTCGAGGGGTCGATCCTGGACCCTGACGCCCTCCAGGACGCCTCGGCGGGGGCGGAGAGCCTCGTTCATCTGGCCGCCAGACCGTCGGTCCCGAAGAGCCTGCTGGACCCCGTCGCGTCGCACACCGTGAACGCCTCGGGCACGATCGCCGTGCTCGAGCGCGCGAGGGCCCTCGGGCTGCCCGTGGTCGTGGCGAGCTCGTCCTCCGTCTACGGCGACACCCAGGTGCTGCCCAAGCACGAGGAGCTTCCCGTTCGCCCGCTGAGCCCGTACGCAGCGAGCAAGCTCGCCACGGAGAGCTACGCCCTCGCGTACGGGGCCAGCTACGGCCTGCCCGTCCTTGCCCTGCGGTTCTTCAACGTCTACGGACCGCTGCAGTCCCCTGATCACGACTACGCAGCTGTGGTCCCTGCGTTCCTGGCCCGAGCCCTGACGGGCAAGCCGGTGCAGGTCTTCGGCGACGGGCAGCAGACCCGCGACTTCACCCACGTCGAGACGGTCTGCTCGTGCATCAGGATGGCCGTCGAGGGCGCCGTCCGCTCCCCCAGGCCCGTCAACCTCGCCTTCGGCACCCGAGTCAGCCTGCTCGAGCTGGTCGCCCATCTCGAGTCCGTGCTCGGCCAGGCCCTCACGACCGAGCACCTCCCCGCGCGCGTCGGGGACATCCGCGACTCGCAGGCGGCCAGCGACTCACTGCGCGCTCTGTTCCCGGATCTCCGACCGGTGGGGCTCACTGAGGGACTCACCGAGACCGCCGCATGGATGAAGACGCACCTGCAGGGGTAGGCGATCTCTGAGGGAGCGCGATGCCGGCCTGCAACCGGCTACGGTCGGTACCCACGAGCCTCTCGCACGAACGAGGGGTCATGCGAAGGGAAGCGCCTTGGAACTGCGTGACTACGTACGCGTCGTCAGGAAGCGGTGGAGGACCATCGCGGCAGTGCTGATCCTCGCGCTCGCAGCTGGGGCCCTCTACACGGCACGTGCCGTGCCGCGCTACCAGTCGTCCGTCAAGTTCTTCGTGAGCACCCCGACCACCGGCACCGACACGACCGCGGCGTACTCGGGAAGCCTGTTCTCGCAGGCGCGGGTCAAGAGCTACGCGGACCTCGTGTCAGGCCCGCGGGTCGCAGAGAAGGTCGTCGAGGACCTCGGCCTGCAGGGCACGGGGGCGGCACTCGGCGGGGAGATCCAGGCCTTCGCGCAGCCTGACAGCGTCCTCATCGTCGCCACCGTCACCGACCGCGACCCGCAGCGCGCGCGCAGGATCGCCGACAGCGTCGGCCGGGCGTTCCCCTCCCTGGTGTCCGCGCTCGAGGAGCCGCCGGGCGGCGGGACCTCCCCCATCAAGGTGACAGTCGTCGCGGACGCGACCCTCGGAGTGAAGGTCTACCCGAACCCCAAGCGCATCTGGTCGTTCGCACTGCTGCTGGGAGTGCTGCTCGGCCTGGCGGCCGCAGCCATCCGCGAGGCACTCGACAGCACCGTCAAGAGCCCGGCCGATGTCCGAGAGAGCCTGTCCGTCGGCACGCTTGCCACGATCGGCTACGACAAGCGGTTCGCCAAGCACCCGCTGATCGTGCACGACCTTCCGCACTCGCCACGCACGGAGTCCTTCCGGCAGCTGCGCACCAACCTCCAGTTCGCCGACGTCGACCGCGACATCCGCTCCCTCACCGTGACCAGCTCGGTCCCGGCCGAGGGCAAGAGCACCGCGGCCTGCAACCTCGCGCTCTCCCTCGCAGAGGGCGGCCTGCGAACCGTCCTCATCGAGGGCGACCTCCGACGCCCGCGCCTCTCGGAGTACTTCGGCATGGAAGGTGCCGTCGGGCTCACGAACGTGCTCATCGGGCGCGCTGATCTGCAGGACGTGCTCCAGCCCTTCGGCGCCGGGACCCTTCACGTGCTGCCGAGCGGGCCGTTGCCACCCAACCCGAGCGAGATGCTCGCCTCCCGCGGCATGCGGTCGCTCATCCGGCAGCTCGAGTCCGACTTCGACATCGTGATCGTCGACGCTCCCCCGGTCCTCCCGGTGACGGACGCAGCCCTCCTGAGCAGCATCACCGGCGGGACGATCGTCAGCGTGCACGCGGGGAAGACCCGGCGTGAGCAGCTGCGACGGTCTGCAGAGTCCCTGTCGGCCGTTGATGCGCACGTGCTCGGAGCGATCCTGAACATGGTCCCGCGACGCGGTCCGGATTCCACCGTCGAGCAGCGCTACGGCTACCGGGGCTACACGGACAAGGGCTACGCAGCGAGCAAGGACAAGCCGCAGATGTCCGAGGACGAGGTCGCCCTTGCACTCAGCACGTCTCGACACCGCGGTCCGGTCGAGCCCGCAGACCTCGCGGTCGACGCGGGTGCCGACGATCCCCTCGAGCCCTTCGAGGAGCTCCACCCGGAGGCACAGCCGCCGTCGGGCTACGCGGCAGAGGACCAGAGCGAGCAGGACGCGCCCGACTCCTTCGTCGCCGAGGACGACCTCGACGAGGAGCCAGGACTCGAGCCGGCCCGGGATGCCGCCTACCAGGGCCCCCGCCTCAGCTGACCCGACCTGACCTGACCGTCAGCAGTGGGCGACGTCCGACGACATGGGCAGCGCCAGCGGCTGCTCGAGGAAGCGCACCTGATCTCCTGTGCCGGCGTCTCGGAGCACCAGTGTGAACGTCACGGTGCGGCCGGCCGGGAGGTCGAGATCCGTCCCCCAGAAGGGAACACCACGAACTCGCCCTGAGGTGAGCGCAGTCCGGGCGACGCGCGTGCCGTCGACCGCAGCCGAGTCGAACCGGGCACCTCGTGTCACGTAGAGGTCCAGATGGACGGCATCCGTGCGCGTGCTGCGACTCGAAGCCCCGGGCCGGAGGTCGAGGCCGATGTACGGCGGCAGGGGAACGTCGGGAACGCGGTTCGTCATCGCGACGCTGACCTCCACCTGCCCGTCCTTCCGGCAGGTCCAGCGAACGCTGCGATGGATCCACTGGTCCAGCTTGCTGCCCTGCGTGTTGATGATGACGGGGTAGGCGGTCGGGGCGTCGCCCTGCGGCAGCGAACCGTCGACCCCGAGAGATGTCAGGGCGTGCAGGGCGGGATCTGCGCTCGCCATCTTCAGGTGCCCGCTGCGCACGGCGTTGAGCAGACCCGCCACCAGGTGCCCTCCGCCCTCAGAGTCCGTGAGGTGGGAGAGCACGACGGCGGCGACCTGCTCGAGCGAGTCCTTGCGCCTCCTCAGCGACGCCAGGTCGAGCTTCACGTTCTCGTACTGGTCGAAGGCCAGGTAGTCGGCGATGTGCTCCGGCTTGATCTTCGTCCGGCCCAGCGTGATGGGTGGCGTTCCGGCGAGCAGGTTCTGGAGCGCAAGGCCGTCCATCACGATGACGCCGTCCACCGACTGGTGCTTCAGCGCTTTCCACTTGGCGGCGATCGTCAGGGAGACGCCAGGCAGGTCAGGCGGGATGTTGATGTTCGACCAGGAGCCGAGCACGTCGTAGTTCACGTACGCACCGAGGTAGCCCGCGGGCAACCCCGTGGGTGGCGAGACGTAGTGGACGTCCGCCCCGAGCTCGCGGTTCGACCCGCGTTGCTCGACGGTCAGCAGCCCGTGGTCGGCGCGGACGATGGCGTAACCGCCGATCAGGCCACCCGTTCCCCGCGCTTCCGCGTACTGCTGGATCGCGACGAAGTACGTCCGGGAGCGATCCTCACCCAGGAGTGCCGGCGCCAGCTCAAGGGCCTCGTGGGCCTTCGTGAGTCCGGCCGTGAGTGAGTCGGCGGCAGCCACGAAGTCCCGCCGGGCGCCACCTGTGAAGGGGAGCAGCAAGGAGTGCGGAGCGCTGCGGCCCAGCGCACCGGCGCGCGTCGACGACTGCAAGGCCCGGTCGAGCGCGGTTCCCGCCGTCTGGAGGTACGCGACGTCGATCGACCCGTCCGGCCGGCGGATCCGATCGCTCTCGAGGCTGTGCAGGGCCTCGAGCGCCAGCGGGAGGGTCTCGTGGGTGACGTCGTCGGCTGCGGTCGACACCACGGCCACGCTCCGGAACGAGCGGCCGAGCACAGGGATGTGCTCGGTCGCTCGCCAGAGCCAACCGTGGGTGGCACCACGAGCACTGGCTGTTTCTCGGGCAGCGGTCCGCAGGTCGCCCTCAGCCCGGGCGACCTCGAGCCGCCCGAGGTCGCGCTTGGCGCTGGTCAGCGCCAAGCGCGCCTTGGACAGGTGCGAGCCGGCCAGGACGGCGTCGACGACCAGCCAGATCAGCCAGACGCCGACGGCGAGCAGGACGAGCTGACGCGGTCGGCGAGCCAACCGAGGAAGCCCGTGGAACAGCTGGAGCTAGCCCCGGACCTGGATGAGGCCAGTCTGGCTTCGCACGCTGCCACCCGTGCCCTCGAGCACGGCGTAGTAGCGGAAGTCGTTCTGCTGGTTGTTGTAGGTCCAGGACACGAGACCGTTGCTGGTGGTGGTGCCCGTCTTCGACAGGTGGTAGCTGTTGAACGCCTCACCCTTGCCGTGGACGTACAGGTACACGTTCTTGCCGCCGCAGTTCAGGCTGCCCTTGACGACCCGCACACTGATGACGACGCGGGCACCGTGGTGGATCACGAAGGGGTTCGAGTACTGGGCGGGGCTGATGCGGAGCCCGTACGGCGCCGCAGTGGCCGGGTAGGTGCAGTTGGCCGCGGCCGCGGGCGAGGCGGTGGCGACAATCCCCGCGAGGGGCAGAGCCGCAGCCAGCGTGGTCATGGCGAAAGCACGCAACTTCACGGTGGATCCTTCCGAGTGGGTCGTGCGCAGGCGAGGGGTGACGCAGAGAGGAGTCAACCACGAAAGGCCTGCCCCGCGTGGGGGTCTTTAGGCGTGAGATCACCCTTACCGAGCGGTCAGGCATCCCCGAGGAGGTCGACGGAGAGCAGCGCCGAGGACGTCAGAGTGATGTGGATGACGCCGTTGGACGGGCAGTAGACCCAGACGAAGCCGGACTGCGGCTGCTGCGGGCCGTAGCTCATGGTCGCCATGTTGGCGGTCTTGCCGGGACCGTCCGGTGACACGGTGAGGTTGCCGTAGCCGAGGGCCGACGCGACGCCGAGGTTCAGCAGGACGGTGTGGCCCCTGAACGCGACCGGCAGCTGGAGGTCCTGCGCGGAGACGCGGGTCGTGTTGGCGATCTGGGAGGTGGGCCGGCGGACGGTGAGCTTCTGGCCGTTCGGCTGCACCCAGCCCTCGAGGCCGAGCGTGACGTAGGCGCTGGTCGACACGGTGAATCTGATCGTGTGGCCCGCCGCGACGGGGACGAGCACCGAGTTGGCGAGCATGACGCTCTTGTCGAACGCGAGCGACGCGACGGGTGGCGCCGTCGAGCCGTTGTAGACGTTGATGGTGCCCGCCGCCGCGGCGTGGCTGACGCTGACCCGGACCTGGACCGCAGACGCGCCGGCGGGGCCCGAAGGCAGGGCGAACGAGTGCTGCCCGGCGGCCACCGCGCCGCCGACGCCGCCGACCGTCGCGCTGCTGCTGGCGCTGTTGTAGAACACGCGGTCCGGCGGCGTCGTGGTCGTGGTGTCGAGGCCGTCCTCGCCCGGCGCGGCGTAGCCGATGACGTCGATCCAGAGGTGGGTCGCCGCACCGGACTCCTGCACGACGATCTGGCGGGACGTGCCGATCGGCACCAGCGTCGTGTTGGAGCTCGCCCGGCTCGAGTAGTAGCGGACCTGGCTGCCGCTCGCGGTGTCGCCCACGGCGAACAGCTGCACGGCGCCGTTGCCCAGCGCGTTGAGCGCGTGCACGACGAGCACCGCACCGGTGGCGTTGGCGGGCACCGAGGCCGGCAGCGTGAGCACGGCCTGGCCGCGCTGGCGCGCGGCGCATCCCACCCCCGTGCCGGTGGAGGTGGAGAAGACCCGCTCGCCGGGGATCGCGACGATGCCGTCGCTGCCGGTGCTGACGGGAGCGGGCGTCGGGGTGCCGGCGGTGCCGATCCGGACCGGGCCGCGGCGGGACGTCCCGCGGTAGTTGGCCGACTTCACGAAGTAGGACGCCGACTCGTCGGCCAGGCCGCTGGAGTCGGTGTAGGTGGTGCCGGAGACGGTGGCGAGCAGGCAGCCGTTGCGGAAGACCTGGTAGGACGTCGCGCCGCTCGAGGCGTTCCACGACAGGTTGATGTCCTGCCCGGTGGCGCTGGCGTTGAGGATGCTCGGCGGCGCCGGAGGGGCGACCGCCGACCCGAGGATGCTGTGCATCTGGTCGACGTAGGCCCCGTGGCCGGAGCGGCTGGCCCACTCGTTGGCGGACTCGACGCCGGTCGACTCGGTCCACTCGTTCCAGGTGGTCACGATGTGGAAGCGGGTCTTGGACGCCTTCATCGCGCGCAGGTCGCTCGCGAAGCGGGAGACGCTGCGGCCCAGTCGCGGACCGGACTCGCCGACCTTGTTGAAGCCCGGGCTGACGGCGTACGAGTTGCCCTGCGCCCAGTGCCCGTTGGCGGGGGCGTACCCGTACCAGCCTTGCGGCTGCGGGCGGCAGCCGGTGTAGCCGGAGATCACCTTCATCACGATGAAGAAGCGGTGGGCGCTGTCGGCGGCCTCCCAGCGGGCGGCGGCGTTGCAGGTGTCACCGGGGTCGCCGTAGAGGAACATCACCGGCTTGCCGCCGATGCGGTAGTAGCTGGGGTCCTGGCCGTAGCGGCTGTAGATCCAGTCGAGGTCGGCCTTGGCCTGGGTCGAGCTCGGGTTCTTGCCGCCGCCCTCGTCCTCGTTGAACAGCGCCCAGCGGAACGTGCTGTCGTCGGCCGCTCGCAGGTGCGTCGGGAAGACCTGGTCGGGGAAGCTGCCGCGACCGAACCAGGAGTACAGGCCGACCTGGATGCCGCCGTACTGCATGTCGAGGACCTGGTTCCGGACGACCTCGGCGTCGTGGTAGTCCACCGGCCGGTTCGGGTGCACCTTGGAGGCCTGCTTGACCTCGGTCGGGTAGAAGACCGTCATGTTCACCGGCAGGCCCGGCTGGTACGACGCCGTGGCCGCGACCGCCGGGGGCGCCGGCAGAGCCCCCAGGAACGAGCCGATGAGCAGGACCGGGAGCAGCAGGTTCAGACGCCTCACCGACACATCATCGGCTGGTTGGTTGCCTCAGGTGAGCGTTTTGGGGGTCAAGACAGTAGGACCGGTCGACGCAGTGAGGTGCACGCCGTCCGGACGAGCGGCCGCGCTGTCGAGCCGCAGCCCGTAGGGCAGCGCCGGGATGCGCACGCTGAAGTCGAGCAGGCCCTTCAGCGAGCTCACGACCACCCGGTCGCCCTTGAGCTGCACCGTCGCGCTGCTGGTGACGGACACGCCCGCGATCGTCCCCGTCACGTCGACCCTGTCGCCCTTCGGGGTCACGCGCAGGCCCGCGACACCGCTCTCGTGCGCCAGCTCGACGTAGGTCAGCACGGCAGTGGCGGCCAGGTCGCTGACGGGTACGTCCTCGGTGCTGCCGACCTTCGACAGCGGGATCCGGGCGTCGGTCACCACGACGTCGAGCCGGCTGAGCGTGACGCCGTTGCGGGTCACGTCGCGGATGTGGATCACGGTGCGGTCGTAGCGGCCCCGCACGGCCTGTGTGAGGAACGGGAACCCCTGCACGTCGACGCCGGGCCGGCTGTCGAGGTGGCCGTCCGCCTGCATCCGGTCGGCGAGCGCCCGGTCGACGTAGTGGACCGTCACGCGGTCGGCCGCGACGAGCAGGGCCGCCAGGACCAGGAGGACGACGAGCAGCTTCCTCACTGCTCCAGCAGCCTCACGGCCGTGAGCACGACCGGTCCGAGCAGCGCGAACGGCACGAACAGGCTCGTGGGGCGGAGTGCGGCGACCCGCCGCGCGTCGACCCCGGTGAGCTCGGCCGCGGCCAGGTCGACGAGCAGGTCGGTGGCCGCCACGGCGGCCGCCGCGGTCAGGCCGAGCAGCGCGGCCTGGTCGTGCGCCAGGTGGTCCTGCGCGACGGCGACGGCCGCGGCCACGCCGGCCCCGAGCGCCAGCAGCAGCCCGGGCCAGGCGCGCGTCGATCCGACCGCGAGACCGGGCTTGTGCAGCACCAGGTCACCGAGGCGGCCCGCGACCAGCGCGACCGCCGCGGCGGCGAGGGCGACCCGGGTCGGCCAGAGCCCCTCCTCGCTGCGGATGGCGGCGGCGAGACCGGCGGTGGCGGTGACCAGCGTGACGCTGACGAGGGTGTCGGCGAGGGCCTCCGTGACGCGCGACCGCTCCCGGCGGGCGAGCTGGTGCCCGATGCCGACGACGAGGCTGAGGGCCACGACCGCACCGAGGTAGCGGGCCCGGCCGTCGTCGACCACCACCGTGACGTCGGCAGCGACGGCAGCAGCCAGCCCGATCGCGAACACCCCGGTCGCTGCAGGGGCCTCGGTCACGGCCAGGAACCCGAGGACGGCGAGCACCTGCACAAGACCGACGCCGCCGAGCAGGGCGTCGTCGTCGACGAACGCGAGCGCCAGGAGCAGACCGCCCAGCAGGGCGCTGGCCAGCGCCTGCCCGGCCAGCGCAGGGCGCTGCGCGGGTCGCTCCACGGAGGTCGTCACGCCACGATCCTGGCAGAAGGGGGCAGCGGCGTGACGGCTAAGGCTCTTGCGCCGGCTCGCGCACCGCCTCGTGCGCCCAGGCGCTGAGCCGCGCGACCAGGTCCGGGGTCGCGGCCTTCTCCGCGTGCCCCATCCCCTCCTCGCGCCAGAGCACCGCGCGACCGTCGCTCGCCGCGAGCAGCGACTCGGCGTGCTCGAGCGGGAAGTACTGGTCCTCGGTGCCGTGGACCAGCAGCAGCGGGACGTCGACGAGGGCGACGCACTCCACCGGTGACAGCGGCACGGGGTCCCAGACGCGGCCGCTGATCCTCGTACCGAGGAACAGCCGCGCCACCAGACGCCCCGGCGCCTTCTCGATGGCGTAGAGCACCCTCCGCATCGCCTTGGTGTCGCGGTAGTACCAGCGGGCGAGGCTCGACACGGCGATCACCGCGTCGGGGCGCTCGGACCCGCCCTGGCCTGCCGCGTGCCGGATCACGCAGGTGCCGCCCATCGACCAGCCGCAGGTCACGACCTTCGCGTAGCCGAGCCGCCGGGCGGCGGCGACCGCGGCGTCGACGTCGAGGACCTCGGCGTCGCCGACGGTCGACAGGCCGCCGGACAGCCCGTGGCCGCGGAAGTCGAACGACAGCACGCCGACCCCCGGCATCGACTCGGCGATCGCGCGCACGTGGGGGGTGGCCATCCGGTTGGTGAAGCCGTGGGCGAGCACGACGCAGACCGACATGTCCGGACCCGGTGTGTGCCGGGCGTGAAGCCGGACACCGTCGGCCGTGGTGAGGTCCAGGCCTCGGGTAGGCTTGTTGCGTACGCGAGGCAACGGCGCCTCTCCACCTCTTCCCCTAGAGGCTCCTGGAGGTCCCGCCCGCATGGCCACGCTTCTCCTTCTCACCAACGCGATGACGCCGTCGTCGGACGTGCTCCCCGCCCTGGGCCTGCTGGCCCACTCCGTGCGGGTCGCGCCGCTGGAGGTCTCGGCGCTGCTCGACGAGACCGGCGGCCCCGGTGCCGACGCGATCCTCGTGGACGCGCGCCGGGACCTGGTGCAGGCCCGCTCGCTGTGCCGACTCCTCCGGACGACCGGTGTGTCTGCACCAGTCTTCGCAGTGCTCACCGAGGGCGGATTGGTCGCGCTGACCTCCGAGTGGGGCGTCGACGACGTGCTCCTCGACACAGCCGGGCCCGCCGAGGTCGATGCGCGGCTGCGGCTGGCCACCGGTCGGGTCACCGCGCCGGCCGCGGCCGACGCCGCCGAGCCGGGGGTCGTGCGCGCCGGTGACCTCACGATCGACGAGGGCACCTACACCTGCAAGCTGCGGGGCCGGGCGCTCGACCTGACGTTCAAGGAGTTCGAGCTCCTCAAGTACCTCGCGCAGCACCCGGGCCGCGTGTTCACGCGCGCGCAGCTGCTGCAGGAGGTCTGGGGCTACGACTACTACGGAGGTACGCGGACGGTCGACGTCCACGTCCGCCGGCTGCGTGCGAAGCTCGGCGCCGAGCACGAGCAGCTCATCGGCACCGTGCGGCACGTCGGCTACAAGTTCGTGTCACAGCCGATCGTGGCGCTGCCCGACGACGTGCCGGCTCAGACCGCCAGCCTGTAGGGCTTGGGGCCGAGGAGCTCCTCGACCTCCTTGCGACTCCGGAGCCGGATCACCTCGAGGTGCGCGTGCTCCGGCTGCGCGAGGCGCCGCTCGATCTCGCGCCGGTTGCGCCCGTGGCTCGTGAGGGCCAGCCGCACCGGGTGGTAGGGGCGTCCCCAGCCGAGCCAGGACTCCTTGCACCCGGGGATGAGCTCGACGTCGTCGCGCAGCCGGCGCCAGGTGCGCCGGACGGCCCGGACGAACGCGACGCCCCAGGGCAGGTCGAGCCAGACGATCGTGTTGGCGCGCCGCCAGATCAGGTCGCGCGACTCGGGCGCCCCGAAGTCGTCGAGGCACCAGGAGTCGTCGGCGATCGCAGCCTCCAGCGACGGGACGAAGTCCTCGCGGGTGGCGTAGCCGGGGCCGTAGTACATCCGGTCGACCTCGATGTGCGGCAGGCCCCGATGGGCAGCGAGCGTCATCGCGACCGAGGTCTTCCCCACTCCTGGGAGGCCGGTCACGAGCACGCGGGGGGCGACGGTGTTCTGCATCGTTGTGATCATCGTGCCAGGTGTCCCCCGGGTTACGAAGGGCTGAACGCACTAGCGTCAGGTTCGTGACGTCCCTCACCGTGCGCGGCCGGCTGTCGGCCGAGGAGGTCGCGGAGGTCAAGTCGCTCGTCCACGCGGTCAAGCACGAGGACGGCGTGCCCCCGCTCTCCGACCACGTGCTGCTGCACCTGCCGCGCGGCGGTGACCACGACGTCCGGCACGTGCTGGCCCGCTCCGGCTCGGCGCTCGTCGGCTACGCGCACCTCGACGTGACCGACCAGGTCGCCGGCTCGTCCGCCGAGGTGGCCGTCCTGCCGTCAGCCCGGCGGCAGGGCGTCGGTCGGGCCCTGGTGACGGCCCTGCTGGAGCTGTCGCCCGACGGGCGGCTGCGGCTGTGGGCGCGGTCGGAGAACCCCGGCGCCGCCCGCCTCGCCTCGTCGCTCGGGTTCAGCCGGACCCGGGTGCTGCGGCAGATGCGACGGCCGCTCGCCGACCTCCCGATGTACGCCCTGCCCTCCGGCGTCGACGTGCAGCCGTTCGTGGTCGGGGCGGACGAGGAGGCGTGGACAGCGCTCAACAACGAGGCGTTCGCCGGCCACCCCGACCAGGGCGGCTGGTCCGTCGGCGAGATCGGCGTGCGCGAGGCGGAGCCGTGGTTCGACCCGCTCGGGTTCTTCCTCGCACGGCGCGGCGACCAGCTGGTCGGCTTCCACTGGACCAAGGTGCACGGCGCCGACGGGCACGACCACGACGCGGTCGGCGAGGTCTACGTCGTGGGCGTCGCCGGGTCGGAGCGCGGGACCGGGCTGGGGAAGGCGCTGACGCTGCTCGGCCTGCACCACCTGGCGTCTCTCGGCCTGCCCGATGTGCTTCTCTACGTCGACGAGTCCAACACCGCCGCCATCGGCCTCTACGAGCGCCTCGGCTTCACGACCCGGTCGAAGGACATCAGCTGGTCCCGCTGACCCGTTGCGTCCTTCTTCCTGAGCCTGTGTGCGGGGGCACTTGCTAGGACGTTGCGAGGGCAGGGCGGCGGGGCGGGGGCTTGTGGCTGCGCGCGTACAGCAGTCCGGCGATCGGCAGCTGGGTGACGATTTGCGCCAGGATATCGAGCAACTGGGCCGCGG
>CBIHPE010000077.1:0-15570 GCA_966212015.1 uncultured Frankiales bacterium
TCGACGGCGATGCCCGAGTTCCTGCACCGGACGACCGCTCACGGCGGAACCGCCGAGGGCGCCGCGCCCTTGCTCCGGCGCGACGCCCCCGACGTGGCAGGCGTGGCCCCCCGACCGACGTCCCGCCGTGTGGAAGCGCCGCCCCCGCAACGCTCCCGACGACATTGGGCCACAAGATCGTTCCGGGCGGAAGGGAGGTGTCAGCGAGCCGACAGCGCGAGCGCTGTCGGGAAACTCAGCTGATCAGTTGGATCAGTCAGCGGGCTCAGCTGGTGAAGGTGCCGAGGCCCTGTGCGCGCTGGAGGTCCTTGCCCTCGGTCTGCAGGGCGGGCGCGACCATGACCTCGACCTTCTGGAACTCCTTGATGGAGCTGTAGCCGGTCATCGCCATCGTCCGGCGCAGGCCGCCGAAGATGTTCGTCGCGCCGTCGTCGGTGTTCGCGGGGCCGATGAGGATCTCCTCGAGGGTGCCGACCGGCTCGGTGCGGACCCGGGTGCCGCGGGGCAGCACGGGGTGGTGGCTGGCGTGACCCCAGTGGTAGCCGCGGCCGGGGGCCTCGGCCGCGCGGGCCAGGCCGCTGCCCATCATGACCGCGTCGGCGCCCATGGCGATGGCCTTGGCCACGTCGCCACCGGTCTTCATGCCGCCGTCGGCGATGACGTGGACGTAGCGGCCACCGGACTCGTCGAGGTAGTCGCGGCGGGCGCCGGCAGCGTCGGCGATGGACGTCGCCATGGGGACACCGAGGCCGAGGATCGCCCGGGTGGTGTTGGCCTGGCCGGGTCCGACGCCGACGAGGATGCCGGCTGCTCCGGTGCGCATCAGGTGCAGCGCGCCCTGGTACGTCGCGCAACCGCCGACGATGACCGGGACGTCGAGCTCGGCGATGAACCGCTTGAGGTTCAGCGGCTCGGACCGGCTGCTGACGTGCTCGGCGGACACGACGGTGCCCTGGATGACGAACAGGTCGACGCCCGCGTCGATGACCGTCTGCGCGAACTGCACCGTCCGCTGCGGGGTGAGGCTCGCAGCGACCGTGACCCCGGAGTCACGGATCTGCTTCACCCGCGCGGTGATGAGGTCGGCCTTGATGGGCTCGGCGTAGATCTCGCGCATCCGCTCGACGGCGCGGTCCGCCGGCAGCTCGGAGATCTCCTGCAGGAGCGGCTCCGGGTCGTCGTACCTCGTCCAGACGCCCTCCAGGTCGAGGACGCCCAGGCCGCCGAGCTTGCCGAGGGCGACGGCGGTGTCGGGGCTCACGACGCCGTCCATCGGACTCGCCATCAGCGGCAGCTCGAAGCGGTAGGCGTCGATCTCCCAGGCGAGGCTGACGTCCTCCGGGTCGCGGGTGCGACGGCTCGGGACGATCGCGATGTCGTCGAAGCCGTAGGCGCGGCGACCGGACTTGCCGATGCCGATCTCGATGTCAGCCATCAGTTCCCCGCGTAGTTGGGAGCCTCGACGGTCATCTGGATGTCGTGGGGGTGCGACTCCTTCAGACCGGCGGCGGTGATGCGCACGAACTGGCCCTTCTCCTGCAGCTCCGGGATCGTGGCCGCGCCGACGTAGTACATCGACTGGCGCAGACCGCCGACGAGCTGGTGGGCCACGGCGGAGAGCGGGCCGCGGTAGGGCACCTGGCCCTCGACGCCCTCGGCGATCAGCTTGTCGTCGCTGCTCACGTCGGCCTGGCTGTAGCGGTCCTTGGAGTAGGACTTCTGGTCGCCGCGGGAGCTCATGGCCCCGAGGCTGCCCATGCCGCGGTAGGTCTTGAACTGCTTGCCGTTGGTGAAGACGAGCTCGCCCGGCGACTCCTCGACACCGGCGAGCAGGCTGCCGAGCATCACGGTGTCGGCGCCGGCGACGAGCGCCTTCGCGATGTCGCCGGAGTACTGCAGCCCGCCGTCGCCGATGACCGGGACGCCGGCCGCCTTGCACGCGCGCGCGGCCTCGTAGATCGCCGTCACCTGCGGGACGCCGACTCCGGCGACGACGCGGGTGGTGCAGATGGACCCGGGACCCACGCCGACCTTGACGCCGTCGACGCCGGCCTCGACCAGCGCCTGAGCGCCGGCGCGGGTGGCGACGTTGCCGCCGATCACGTCGACGTGCGCCGCGACGCTCTCGGCCTTGAGCTGGCGGACCATGTCGTGCACGCCCTTGCCGTGGCCCTGGGCCACGTCGACGATGATCGCGTCGACGCCCGCCTCGACGAGCGCCATAGCCCGCTTGAACGCGTCGCCGTGGAAGCCGATCGCCGCGGCCACCCGGAGCCGGCCGTCGGCGTCCTTGGTGGCGAGCGGGTACTGGTCCTTCTTCACGAAGTCCTTGACCGTGATGAGGCCCTTGAGGTGTCCCGCGTCGTCGACGATCGGGAGCTTCTCGATCTTGTTGCTGGAGAGCAGCCGCAGCGCGTCCTCGCTGCTCACGCCGACCGGCGCCGTCACGAGCGGCATCGGGGTCATGACCTCGCGCACCGGGCGCTGCAGGTTGGCCTCGAACCGGATGTCGCGGTTGGTCACGATGCCGAGCAGTACGCCGTCGGCGTCGACGACCGGGGCGCCGCTGATGCGGTAGCGGCCGCAGAGCCGGTCGACGTCGGCCAGGGTGTCGTCCGGGGAGCAGGTGACCGGGTTGCTGACCATGCCGGCCTCGGACCGCTTCACGAGGTCGACCTGCGCGGCCTGGTCCTCGACCGAGAGGTTGCGGTGCAGCACGCCGATGCCGCCCTGACGGGCCATGGCGATCGCCATCCGGGCCTCGGTGACGGTGTCCATCGCGCTGGACAGCAGCGGGATGTTGAGGTCGATCCGCTTGCTCAGCCGGGTCCTGGTGATCGCCTCGGCCGGGTTGACGTCGCTCAGACCGGGGAGCAGCAGCACGTCGTCGAACGTGAGCCCGATGGGTGCCACGAGGCCCCCGTAGGTGTCGTCACTGACAGGGTCCATGAGGCGCGCTCCCGGCGGTACGGAGGAAGCACCACATGCTACCGCCCCGTTGCACCGGCGATCTTCACGCGAGTCGCGCGCCGTCGACGTACCTGCTCGGAAACCTCATGGATCGCGGGCCCGCGCGGGGAAGGCTCATGGAGCCCGAGCGTGCGGGCTTCCGCATCCATGAGGAAACCCCCGGAGGGCTGCTAGCTGACGAGGCCGCGGCGGAAGCCGAGGGCGACGGCCTGGGCGCGGTCGTTGACGCCGAGCTTGCGGAACAGCCGGCGGGCGTGCGTCTTGACGGTGTCCTCGGACAGGTAGAGCTCGCGGCCGATGGCGCTGTTGCTCTTGCCCTGGGACATGCCGGTGAGGACCTGCAGCTCGCGCTCGGTGAGCTGGGCCTGCGGCGGGGCGGAGCGCACGGTGTCGCGAGAGGCCAGGGCGCGGCGCAGCGTCGGCTCGACCAGGTCGATG
Organism: uncultured Frankiales bacterium; assembly: GCA_966212015.1. Lineage (GTDB taxonomy): Bacteria > Actinomycetota > Actinomycetes > Mycobacteriales > SCTD01 > RYN-111. The sequence goes on from CBIHPE010000077.1 coordinate 3,409, forward strand.
CCGTCCAGGGCGTGGGCGACGGCGGCGCACAGCTCCTCGTGGGAGACGTCCTTGAGCAGGTAGCCGCGGGCACCGGAGGACACGGCGGCGGCGACCTGGTCGCGGTCGTCGGCGGCCGTCAGCATGATGACCTTGGCCTCGGGGAACTGCTGCACGAGGCGGCGGGTGGCCTCGAGGCCGCCCAGGCCCGGCATCCGGACGTCCATGAGGACCAGGTCGGGGTGCTCGTGCGGGTAGCGGGCGAGCACCTCCTCGCCAGAGGCGGCCGTCTCGACCTTGTCGACGCCGGGGACACCGGCGACGAACTGCCGCAGGCCCTCCCGAACGATCCGGTGGTCGTCGCAGATGAGAACGGTCGTCATGGGGCAGTCCTTGCGCTGGTGGTGAGGGGGAGCACGAGCCGGATGCGGCCCGCGGAGGCGTAGAGGTCTCCGCCCAGGGCCCGCGCACGCGCGACCCAGAGCTCGGGGTGGAGGAGCGCGCCGTCGCGCACCTCGACGACGACGGCGTCACCGTCGAGGCGGACGAGCACGCGGCCGCCGGCGACCTGCGCGACGCGGTAGGCGAGCGCGCCGGCCGTGCCGGAGAGGTCGGCACCGGGCTGGGCGGCGACGTCGAGCGGCTCGAGGCCGGCCTCGGCGCGCTGCTCGGACAGCTGGTGAAGGGCGTCGACGAGGCCGTGCGCGCCCCGGGGGCGGATCTGCCAGAGCGAGCGGCGCAGCGCGACCAGGGCCTCCTGGACGGCGTCGCGCGCAACGACGGGATCGCCGCCGCGAACGGCGAGGTCTGCGGCGAGGCGCGCGACCACGAGGGCCTGGACGGGTCCGTCGTGCAGGGAGTCGGCGAGGCCGTCCCACTCGTCGAGGGCCGCGTCGAGGAGCTCGGCGTCGGGCGTCGGGGCGAGCGCGAGGCTGAGCGTGCTCGCAACGGCTCGCAGCGCGGCAAGGTGCGACGGCCGGGCGCCGTGGACGGTCAGCGTGCCGGGCAGGCCGCCCTGGTGCGGGACCGGCACCTCGAGGAGGGGCGAGGCGGCGTCTCGCAGGACGTCGCCGGCGGTGCCCAGGAGGTCACCCGCGGCGGAGCGGACGGCGACGCCGCCGAGTCCGAGTCCGGCGACGAGCGCCTCGAGCGCGACGGACAGGTCGCAGCCGTCGGCCAGCAGGCCCGCCACCGTCCCCAGGACGGCGACCGGCTCGGCGACGACAGGCGTCGGCGATCCCGATGCGACCACGGTGCTCCTCTCACGCTCCGGTCGGGCTGTGCGTGTGAGGTCTTCTTCGGCAGATAGTGCCCCCGACGTGAGGTCTCCGGGCGCGTCTGGCACCAAAGGACCAGAGCGAGTCACCCACCCGGACGGGTGACGGGGGTCCTCCGGGCGGGTGAACGGCTCTGTGAGCGCTCGCTAGCCCTCCAGCAGGGCGGCGATGTCGAGCCGGCCGAGCCACTCGGCACGCACCCCCGGGGGCAGGTCGCCGGCGATCGTGAGCACGGCCGAGCGGGCCACGCCGAGGCTCTTCGCGCTCTCTGCCGGGTCGTCGTCGGCCACCAGGGCCCCCAGCAGCGCCCGCGACGGCCAGACGAGCGGCAGGCAGCCGAGCGACTCCGCGAAGGTCGCCGAGCGCCGCAGCGACGTCGCCGCCTCCGGCGACCCCTGGGAGACCTGCGACAGCCCCAGCAGGAGCAGGCCCTTCGCCACGTGCCGGGGCGCGCGGCTGTCCTCCGCCCGCTGCACGGCCTCCGCGGCGTGCGCCTCGGCGTCCTCGGAGCGGCCGTCCATCATCGCGACCTCTGCGCGGGCCCAGCCGAGCCGCACGCGCTGCCGCCAGAACTCGTCGCCCTTGCCGGGCAGCGCCTCCTCGGCCTGGGCCAGCCGCGCGGCGGCCTCGTCCGCGTCGTCCATGCCCACGGCGTCGGAGGCGAGCCCCACCAGCGCGTCGAAGGCCGGCTCACCGCTGCCGTCGGTCATGTCGAGGGCGTCGAGGTCGGACTCCCGCGCGATCGCGTGCCGCCCGAGCTGACGGTGGATGCTCGCGATGGTCGACCCGGCGAACGAGCCGAACAGCCGCGACTCCGGGCCGGCGGTCTCGCCGCCGCCGGACTCGACCAGGGGGGCGAGGACGGTCAGCGCACCGCCGTACCGGCCGCCGGCGCCGAGCGCGACACCGAGCAGCCAGGCTGCCGCAGCCATCTCGGCGTTGAGGCCCTGGGACTGCGCCAGCACCACGGCCTGCTCGAGAGCGCCGACGGCGGCAGCTGGCTTGCCGTGGAACGCTGCGTGCTCGCCGCTGGCCAGCAGCGACGCGAGGTCGGGAGTCGTCACCCCCTCGACGCTATCGGCTTGCCGCTGAGGGCCTGCTCCACCAGCGTCACCGCCACGCCGAGGCCGTCCGCACGCGCCACTCCCGGGGGCAGCTGCTGGGGCCAGCCGGGACCGCCGACGAGGACCGAGGTCGCGGGTCGGGTCGGCGGCAGGTCGAGGTCCGCAGCCGCTGCGGTCTCGCTCCGCTGCGCCCACACCACGACGACGGCGGGGCTGGTCCGGGCGACCGCAGCGCGCAGCGCCTCGGCGGGCACCGACGCGCCGAGCATGCGGGTCCCGTGCCCGGCCTCTGCGAGGGCAGCGGCGAGCGCACGCAGCGGCAGCTCGTGCTGGTCGCCCGGCGCGCACGCGAGGAGCACCGGTCGCGGCGCCTGCGGCACCTGCGGCGCGTGCCGCAGCAGCGCGGTCGTGATGCCCTGGGAGAGCAGGTGCTCGACGTCCACACCCTCCCCTGTCGTCTCCCAGCGGACACCGGCGCCGATCAGGACGGGTACGAGGACGCGCTCCCAGGTCGAGACCACGCCGTCCTCCGCCAGCAGCCGGGAGACGGTCTCGGCGACGGCGTCCACGTCGAGTGCCAGCGCGGCCCGGGACAGGCCCCGGACGGCGTCGTCGGGCCGCCTCACGGCTGCCAGGGGTCGCTCAGCGGGGGGCTGCTCCAGCGGGCCGGCGAGCGCCTCGCGCGCCGCGTCGGCGGGACTGACGCCCTGGACCACCAGCCGGCGCATGACCTCGAGCCGTAGCACGTCGTCCGGGGCGTAGCGGCGATGGCTCCCGGCCTCGTGGACCGAGGGGCCGAGCCCGTAGCGCCGGTCCCAGGTCCGCAGCGTCGCCGGCGCGACCCCCAGCCGGTGCGCGACCGCAGCCACGGTCAGCCCGGGACCCGTCCGCGCAGCGCTCACCCACGAAGGATGGGTGGTGCCCGCACGCCCGGCAACTCAGGTTTGAACAACTTATGAAACGGTATTATCGTGGCAGCACCACTCCACCTGACCCTGGCGAGGACCCGATGACCGACTACAACCGCCTTCCCGGGCCGGCGCTCGACCGCTGGGAGTGGCAGCAGCGCGGCGCGTGCGTGACCACGGACACCGAGCTGTTCTTCCACCCCGACAACGAGCGCGGACCCCGGCGCGAGGCGCGCGAGGCAGCGGCCAAGGCCGTGTGCGCGGGGTGCCCGGTCCTCGCGCAGTGCCGCGACTACGCACTCGCCACGCGGGAGCCCTTCGGCGTCTGGGGCGGGCTGTCCGAGCCGGAGCGCGAGGCGATCCTCGCCCGGGAGATGCTGCGCGCCAGCTGACGCACCCAGCTCCTCGCCAGTCCCCTCAACCGGACGCTGCGGACGGACGAGACATAGGGGGTGAACCGGTACGCTGGTGTGGCTTGCGTCACCGATGCGAGGTCCGGCTCGTTGGACGCACTGACACCCCCCGGTCACAGCAACTCAGGAGCTCACGCGGTGCCCCAGCCCCACGCCGGCCCCCTTCGCCGCACTGCCCTTGCGCTCGCCTGCCTGGCCGCCGTGGCCGCGTGCCAGGCCGGCAAGCCGACCCACCAGGCGACGCGCGTCGCGGCCCAGGACCCCGCGGTCGCGGTGCCCCTGGCCGGCGCCTCCCCCGCCGCCCTGCCCGCGCTCGCCGGGCCGCGGCTGCGACCTGACGTCCTCGTCACGGTGAGCAAGCCGCTGACGGCCAAGGAGGTGCACGACGTCGCGATCCTCGCGCCCGGTGCCGTCGTCTTCGCGACCGGCGCCGTCCGCGTGAACGGCAAGGCGATCCACGTCGCCAGCGTCTCCCCCGCGACCTTCCGCCGGTTCGCCGCCAAGGGCACCGCCGAGTCGACGCCGGTGTGGCAGGCCGTGGCCGACGGCGGCCTCATCGCGTCGCACGCCGCTGCCAAGTCGCTGCGCCTGGCACTCGGCAAGGACGTCCGCGTGGGCGGCAAGCAGTGGCTGACGCTGCGCCTCGGCGCCCTGGCCACGACCGGCATCCCGGACACCGACCTCGTGGTCGACTCCGCGACCGGCGCGAAGCTCGGCCTCAAGGGCGCGACCGCCGTGCTGCTCAACGCCGGCAAGGCCGACCCGGTCTCGCTGGCCTCCCGGGTCCGCAAGGTCACGGGCGACAGCGCGCACGTCGACCTGCTGACCCCTCCGGCCGCCAACCCGGTCGCGTTCCTCACCGGCAGCCGGGCGGCCAAGGCCTTCGGCGCCTTCTCCTACACCTACTTCCCGGACGGCACGATCCAGCCCGACTCGTCCTGGGTGCGCAACAACATCGTGACCGCCTCGGTGCCGATCTTCGGCACCGTCACGTGCCACCGGCTGATGATCCCGCAGCTGCGCGGCGCCCTGCAGGCCGTGAAGGACGCCGGTCTCGCGTCGACGATCCACTCCTACGACGGGTGCTACGTCCCGCGCTTCATCGAGCGCAACCCGACGCACGCCATCTCGCTGCACACGTGGGGCATCGCGATCGACATCGACGCCTCGACCAACGGTCGCGGCACCAAGGGCACCATGGACCCGCGGGTCGTCCAGATCTTCAAGCAGTGGGGCTTCCGGTGGGGCGGCGACTGGTCCTACACCGACCCCATGCACTTCGAGATCGGCGCCCTGCTCGACCGGTAGGGGCCGGCAGTAGGGTCACCGGCGGAGGGTCGAGTCTCCGTCTCGAGAGGACCCTTCCGGTGCCCTTCACCGTCGTCACGACCACGTCCACCCTGCGCATCGACGCCGACGAGCACGGCGTCGAGGGCGCCCACCACGTGTTCCGGTGCACCCGGACCGTGATGGGCGCGCCCCGCCTCGTCGTCGTCCGCCGGATCGCCCGCGCCGACGTGCTGGAGGTCCGCCCTACAGGGTGAGGACGAGCTTGCCGCGCAGGCCGGTCGCCTCCTGCGCCTCGCGCACCTGCTCGAGCGGCAGCGTGCCGGCCACCCGGGCCTTCAGCCGTCCCTCGGCGACGAGGCCGAGCAGCTCGGCCAGCTGGGGGCCGCTCGGCTGCACGTCGACCTTCACGGGTGCGATGCCGCGCTCGGCGGCAGGCACGACCGGGTCGATGACGGTGACGTAGCGGCCGCCGTCGCGGACGGCCCCGATCAGCCCGCCGGCGGGCGCGGCGTCGAGGACCGCTGCGATGCCGTCGGGGTGCCGCTCGCGCACCTGCGCGACCAGCTGGTCGGGCTCGGCGCGGTCGAGGACCTCCTTGGCGCCGAGGGTGCTCAGCCAGGCGTCGTCGTCGTACGACCCGACGGCCAGCACGTGCGCGCCCGCCTGCGAGGCCAGCTGCACGGCGAAGCCGCCGACCGCGCCGGTGGCGCCCGTGACGAGCACGACGTCGCCCGCCTCGACGTGCAGCAGGTCGAGGGCCTGGCGGGCTGTCAGCCCGTTGAGCGGCACGGTCGCCGCCGTCACGTCGTCGACTCCGTCGGGGATCGTCGCCAGGTCGCTCTCGGCGACGGCGACCAGCTCGGCCTGGGCTCCGCTGCCGGTCCCCTCGAACCACTGCAGGAGGGCGGCCACCCGTCGCCCGTCGACCTCGCCGGCGAGGTCCCAGCCGGGCGTGACCGGGAGGCCGATGCCGGGCGCGAGCGCTTGCGTGAACCCCTGCCGCGTGAACGCGTCGACGGGGTTCACGGTGGCCGCGGTGACCCGCACGAGCACCTCGCCGGCACCCGCCTCCGGCTCCGGGAGGTCGACGACCTCGAGGACCTCGGGTCCGCCGTACTGCTTGATCTGCACTGCCTTCATGGTTGCTTCTCCTTTGCCTGAGGGGCTTCGCGTGCCACACTGGCCGAAGCAGGCACTGTTGGGGAGTAGGTACCTTTCAGTGCCTAGGGCTCCAGGAGGTACGACCATGGCGACGAAGACGGCGGCACGACGCCGGGCCGAGGAGGCCGCGGCCTACAACGCCTTCCTCGAGGGCTGCCCGACCCGCCAGGTCATGGCGACGATCGGCGACAAGTGGTCGGCCCTGCTCATCAACGCGCTGTCGGGCGGCCCGCAGCGGCACGGCCAGCTGCGCCGCACCGTGGCCGGGGTCAGCCAGAAGATGCTCACGCAGTCGCTGCGCACCCTGGAGCGCGACGGGCTCGTGACGAGGACGGTCACGGCGTCGGTGCCGGTCCGCGTCGACTACGAGCTGACGCCGCTCGGCGTCAGCCTGCTGCCCGTGCTGAAGGCGCTCAAGGACTGGTCGGAGACCCACATCGAGCAGGTGCTCGCCGCCCGGGAGCGGTTCGAGGCCGCCTGACCGTCAGCGGGTCGCAGGGCGGACGCGTGCCTCGCGACGGCGGCGGGCGACCACCCACATCAGGACCGCGCCGACCGCCGCCGTCTCCAGGCCCGTCATGAGGTGGGTGTCGGCGGTCTGGGCGGCCGCCTCCTCCTCGCCCTCGGGGACGGGCGCCGAGCCGAGAGCACCCATCGCCCCGGGCTGGGCACCGGGATGGGACTGGGCGATCGGCTGCTGCTGCGGCACGTTCGGCGGTGGCGGGGGCGGCTGCACGGGGGGTGGCGGCGGTACGGCGACGACGACCGGAGCCGGGTGGACCACGGGCAGCGGCGGCTGGGGCGGGACGGGCGGCGGCGGGACCGGCAGGGGCAGGACGCTCCGGCTGACGAGGGTGCTGGCACGCGCCGTCGCGGGCCGGTAGGCGGGCGTGCCGAGGAACGCGGCGACGACCGGCTGCCGCGTCCTAGCGCTGCCGCTGCCCGCGCCGGCCTCCCGGCTCAGCGGCTCGTACCGGGCGCAGGCCGTGCCGTGCACGTCGGTGCTCGGGCTCGCGATCCCCCGACCTGCCACGAGCAGGTCGATCCGCTGGCCCGCGATGGGCAGCCTCTTGCCGCGCGAGATGAGGTGGGCGCACACCCTGCCCGAGGAGCCGGTCGCCACCGCCGCGGGCGCGCTGACGGCGACCGACGAGGGCAGGGCGCAGTAGCCCGACGGCACGGCGTAGGCGACGACCCGCGCCTCGCTGGCGTCGCGCAACCAGATCGCCGGGGTGTCGAACGTCGTGGTGTCGCACGCCATCGCGTCGTTCTCGTTCGGCGCCTCCGAGAACTGCTCGTGCTGGAACTCGGCGACGACGCGGCAGGACCGGTCGACCCGCAGGACGTACGAGTCGTCCTCGCTCTCGACGTAGGTCTCGCCGTCGCCGGTCGCGACGAGCGCAGCGATGCTGGCGGAGGTCGACGGCTGGCCGACCACCTTCACGATCTCACCCAGGCCCAGGTCCGGGCAGGCGCCGACCTGATGGCCCTGGCGGTCGAACTCGGTGTAGCTGTCGCTCGAGTCCGAGGCGAAGAGCAGCCGGTCGGTCGAGCTGTCGAAGGTCATGCTGCCGTAGTAGAAGGTGCCGTTCGGGTCGCCGCTGTCCTGCTCCTCGGTGCTCCCGTTCAGAGGCGAGTGGAAGAGCTTGGTCGCCTTGCCGGAGTGCAGGTCGATGTCCCACACGACGAGTGAGCGGTCGAGAGCCAGCAGGTGGTCCCGGTTGGCGTCGTAGGCGAGGTGACCGAGGCCGCGCGTGATCGTGGTCCTCAGGTCCGGCAGCCGGGCGCCATCGGACGCGCGCATGCGGTGGACGATCCCGTGCTGCTCGCCATCGCTGTAGTAGAGGACGTAGCCGTCGAACGCGATGGAGCCGTCAGACCGGCTGCCGGGGATCGGCACGGGGTGCCGGGCGAGCTCGCGCATCGGGGTGGGCGGCCCGAGGTTGTTGACCCCCACGCCCGACGACGCGTTCGGGTCGTCGATGCTGGACAGGTCGGTCCCGTCGGAGCGGTAGCGCCAGGTGGCACCGTCGGAGCACGTCGTCAGGAAGACGCTCGGCACCGAGCGGTCGCGACGCAGGTCAGTGGCGTGGCAGCTCGCGGGGAGCCCGAAGGCCTCCTGGCTGACGGTGCCGCCGGTGTTGCTCGACCTCAGCACCGTGGAGCCCAGCAGCATCAGCGCCGAGGGGTGGCGCCACTCGACGGCAACCCCGCTGAACGCGCCGTGCTGGTGGGACGTGAACGTCGCGCCGGCGTCGCGTGTGACGACGAGCCCGTCCGACGTCGCCGCCACCAGCTCACCACCGCCGCCGACCAGCTTGCTGGTGGCCAGGGCGGTCACGTCGCCGTTGGCGACGCGGGTGAACGTGCCGCCGTCGTCGTCGCTCACGTAGACGCCGCCTGCCGGGCCTCCCACGCCGATCCAGAGCCGGGTCGGCGACACGGCGTCCGGGACGACCGCGGACACCGCCAGGTCGAGGGCGCCGCCCATCTCAGCGAACGTCCGGCCGCCGTCCGTGCTTCGGTAGAGCGTGGCAGCTGTGCCGACGGGCAGGGTGACGGGTAGGCCAGTGGCGGCCGGTGCCGTCAGCGCGTAGACCCGCCGACCGTCGTCGGCGACGACCTTTCGCACACCCGAGACGCCCGATGCCCGGGACCAGGCGCGACCGCGGTCAGAGGTCCGCCACACCGAGCCGTCGGTCCCGACGAGCAAGCCGCTGCCGCCCGGCAGACCCGCCGTCACGAGCGACGCCGGCTCGGTCGGGCTGGTCCCCACGACCTGCCAGTGCGCGCCGCCGTCGTCGGACGTGCGGGTGATGTCGCCGGGCCCGACGCCCAGCAGGCGGCACGGGTCGTCGTCCTGCATGGCGACGGCGCCCGTGGGCACGACCGGGTGCCAGGTGTTGCGCTGCTCGAGGTCGACGGCGCACGGCGCCGCCGCGGAGCCGGGCAGGGCGGGGACGCCTAGCACGACAGCGGAGACGGCCGCCGCGAGGGCGGTCCGGCGCCTCACGACCGGCGGGCCCGCTTGGGAGCCGGCGCGGTGAGCAGCCGCTGGAGCCGCTCGCCGTCAAGGGTCTGGACGGCCTCGAGCTCGTCAGCGAGCAGGGCGAGCTGGGCGCCTGTCGCAAGCAGCGCCGCGCGGGCGAGCTCCTGGCCCTCCTCGACGAGGGCGCGGATCTCGACGTCGAGCTTGTCGAGGGTCTCGGGGCTGACCGACTGCATCGCCGTGAGGTCGCGACCGAGGAACACCTCCGCGTCGCTCGCGGTGATGCGCACCGGACCGATGCCCTCGCTCATGCCCCAGCGGCCGGCCATGTCGCGGGCGAGAGCGGTCGCGGCCTCGATGTCGGCCTCGCCGCCGGTCGACGCCTCGCCCCAGACGAGCTCCTCCGCGACCTTGCCCGAGAGGGCGATGGCGATGCGCTCCATCAGCTCGGAGCGACGCAGCACCTGGCGGTCGTCCCGCTCCAGAGCGGCGTGCCCGAGACCGGTCCCGCGACGCACGACGCTGACCCGCTCGACGGTGCGGCCGAAGCTCGACGCGACGAGGGCGTGGCCGGCCTCGTGCACGGCGACCATCCGCTTCTCCTCGTCCGACAGCGCGCCGGAGGAGCGCTGCGGACCGGCGAGCACCCGCTGCACGGCCTCGTCGAGCTCGACCTGCCCGATCTGCTCGATGCCCGCGCGGACGGCGAGCAGCGCCCCCTCGCGCCAGACGTTCGCCAGGTCGGCGCCGGTGAAGCCAGGGGTGCGGCGGGCGAGGACCTCGAGGTCGACGTCGGCACCGACGGGGCGGCCCTGCGCGTAGAGCCGCAGGATGTCGAAGCGGCCGTCCACATCGGGCTTCTCGACGACGACGTGCCGGTCGAAGCGGCCCGGGCGCAGCAGCGCCGGGTCGAGGATGTCCGGCCGGTTGGTCGCGCCGATGACGACGACGCCGGCGATGGCGTCGAAGCCGTCCATCTCGACCAGCATCTGGTTCAGGGTCTGCTCGCGCTCGTCGTTGCCACCACCGACACCGGCGCCGCGCTTGCGACCCGCAGCGTCGAGCTCGTCGATGAAGAGGATGGCGGGCGCCTTCGCGCGCAGCTGGGCGAACAGGTCACGCACGCGGGCGGCACCGACGCCGACCAGCGACTCGACGAACTCGGCACCGCTCAGGCTGAAGAACGGGACACCGGCCTCACCGGCGACGGCCTTGGCCAACAGCGTCTTGCCGCACCCGGGCGGGCCGAACAGCAGCACGCCCTTGGGCGGTACGGCGCCGAGGCGGGCGAAGCGGGTCGGGTCCTTGAGGTAGTCGACGACCTCCGCGAGCTCCGTGACCGCGGACTGCGCGCCCGCGATGTCGGCGAAGCCGACAGGCGGCACCCCCTTGCGCCGTACCGGCCCCTCGGTCTTGAGCCGCTGACCACCGCGCACCTTGGAGAACTGGGCGAACTCCGCAGCGCCGCCCTCGCCCTTGTTGACCGTCAGGAGGAGCCCGAACAGCACCGAGAGCAGGCTCACCGGGAGCAGGAACTGCAGCGCCATCCGGGTGAGCTGCTTGCCGGTCTGCGGGTCGATCCGCACCGACCCGCTGACGGCGAGCGCCTTCACGATGGTGGAGGTCTCGCTGTCGCTCTTGGTGTACGACGCCACGACCGGGCCGTCGGGCGTCTCGGCGCGCAACCGGGCGTCCTGGTCGTAGAGCACGGCCGAGGTGACCTGCTTCTGCTGGGCGAGGGACAGCACCTGCGTCAGGGGCACGACCCGGCCGCTCTCGGGGCGCAGCGACCGGGCGCCCGCGACCCCGAGCGTGATCAGGGCCAGCAGCGCGACGACGAGGACCAGCCGCACGGCCTGCACGCCCCGCGGCCGCCGGACCCGCTCGCGCGCAGCGGCGACCAGGGTCCGCAGCCGGCTCGGCTCGTCGGCCGGCGGGGCCTGCTGGGTGGTGGGCTGCTCGGGAGCGATGGTCACGGATGTCCTCCGGGGGCTGCTGGGTTCCCCTGAGAGCCCGCAGCCGGCCGGAAGGTTCGGTGCGAAACACGAAGGAGCCCCGCACCCTGGTGGGTGCGGGGCTCCTGTCGGGATCGTGCCTAGTGCGAGTGGCCGTGGCCGCCGTGGCTGTGGCCGTGACCGGCGTCGGCCGGCTCCTCGGGGAGGTCCGCGACGAGGGTCTCGGTCGTGAGCAGCATGCTCGCGATGGAGGCGGCGTTGCGCACCGCGGAGCGGGTGACCTTGACCGGGTCGACGATGCCGGCCTTGACCAGGTCGACGTACTCACCGGTCGCGGCGTTGAGGCCCTCGGTCAGGCCCGACTCGCGGATCCGGTTGACGGCCACCCGGCCCTCGAGGCCGGCGTTCTGGGCGATCCAGCGGGCCGGCTCGTCGAGAGCGGCGCGCACGATCGCGACACCGGTCTTCTCGTCGCCGGTCAGGCCCAGGTCGCCGTCGAGCGCGGAGGCGGCGTGCACGAGAGCGGCACCACCACCGGGGACGATGCCCTCCTCGACCGCAGCGCGGGTCGCGGAGATGGCGTCCTCGAGCCGGTGCTTGCGCTCCTTGAGCTCGACCTCGGTGTGGGCACCGACCTTGATGACGCCCACGCCGCCGGCGAGCTTGGCGAGCCGCTCCTGGAGCTTCTCCTTGTCCCAGTCGGAGTCGCTGTTCTCGATCTCCTGCTTGATCTGGGCGACGCGGCCGGCGACGTCCTCCTTGGTGCCACCGCCCTCGACGATCGTGGTGGTGTCCTTCGTGATGGTCACGGTGCGGGCGGAGCCGAGGACCTCGAGGCCGACCTGGTCGAGCTTGAGGCCGACCTCGGCGCTCACGACCTGGGCACCGGTGAGGATCGCGATGTCCTGCAGCATGGCCTTGCGACGGTCACCGAACCCGGGGGCCTTCACGGCCGCCACCTTGAGCGTCTTGCGGATGCTGTTGACCACCAGGGTCGAGAGGGCCTCGCCGTCGACGTCCTCGGCCACGATGAGCAGCGGCTTGCCGGACTGGACGACCTTCTCGAGCAGGGGCAGCAGCTCGGCGATCGCCGAGATCTTTCCGTTGACGATAAGGACGGAGGCGT
>CBIHPE010000078.1:0-15553 GCA_966212015.1 uncultured Frankiales bacterium
CGGCGGCGGCGAACCTCTTCTTGGCGTCGTCGCTCTGCAGCTCCTTGAGGAAGGCGTTCGCCGCGGCGCGGACCTGGTCGGTGACCCAGTCGGCCTTGAGGACCGCGTAGGGGGAGTCGCTGAGGAGGGTCCCCTCCTTCGGGTAGATGGCGACGAGCGGCGTGTGCGGCTTCGCGTGGTTGCCGAGGGTCGTCGGGTCGCCGGACGGGTTGCCCTGGTTGTAGTCCCAGACCGACTTCTCCTCGACGGCCACGGCGCTGATGTAGGACAGCCCGGCGCCGCGGTCGTCGGCCTTCTGCAGGTTGGTCAGGAAGGTCAGGGTCGTGTCGCCGTAGTGCACGACGGCACCCTCGACGGCCCGCGCGTAGGCCTGGACCTTCGGGTCCTGCAGGTTCGCGAGCGTCAGGTCGCTCGACGTGCCGGTCGCGGCCACGTAGGTGCCGATCGTGGCGTGCAGCCCCGAGGTCGAGTAGTTGGGGTTGGTCTTGCCGAGGGTGAAGGCGCCGTAGGGCTGCCCGATGCTCTTCCACCCCTCCGGGTTCTGCGCCAGCTTGTAGACGTCGCCCCAGCCCAGCGCCTTCCTCGGCCAGCCGAGGGCGACGGCCATCGGCTTCGGCATCGCGATCACGAGCGGCGTGTTGGCGATCGACGGCAGCTTGTCGGCACCGACGAGGTCAGGCTTGTCGCGCGACGTCGTCTTCTGGCGCAGCAGGTTCGTCCACGCCGACGCCGGGGGGGACCAGACGTCGGGCCGCGGACCGGCGGACGACTCGTCCCAGCCGCGGGCGAGGGCCTCGGCCGCCCCGCCGCTCGCCTTGCTGGTGACGACGACCTGAGCGCAGGTGCCGTCGACCTTGGTGCCGTTCCAGCCCTTGGCGATCTCCTTGAGCAGGGCCGCCTTCTCCGACGACGCCGTCAGGTGCACGGTCGTGCAGTCGCTCGAGACCGGCCCGACCGTCGCGGACGTCCGCGGCGTGCCGCTCGACCCGCCGCCGCCCGAGATCAGCTTCACGCCGACGATCAGGGCCACGCCCACGATGCCTGCCACGATCAGCGGTCCGCGACGTGTCCCTGTTGCCATGCGTGCATCCTCACACCTCCGGGTGCGTGGGCGCATTCACCCTGGTACGACGACAGCTCCCGTGTCAGGTTCGCCCGGGCGCGCTCCGGGCCTGCGCCCTGCCAGGGTCGCGGAACGGCACCCGGAGCGGCCCGGCTGGTGCCACCGTGCGACCCCTGGCCACCCGGTGCCCTACCGCAGCTGCTGGGCGAGGCCGAGCAGGAGCCCTTCGGGCCCGCGGACGTAGCACAGGCGGTACACGTCCTCGTACTGCACGACCTCGCGGAGCACCTCGCAGCCGTGGGGAGCGAGCCGGGCGAGCGTGTCGTCCAGGTCGTCGACGGCGAACATGACGCGCAGGTAGCCGAGGGTGTTGACCGGGGTCACGGGGGCGGGCTGCGCGACCGGGTGCTGGAACCGCGAGATCTCGAACCGGCTGTGGCCGTCGGGCGTGCGCATCATCGCCGTGTCGCAGACGACGTCGTCGAGGTCGACGCAGCCGTCGACCCACGGCCCTTGCACCGTCATCTGGCCCTCGAGCTCCATCCCGAGCTCGGTGAGGAACGCGATCATCCGCGGCAGGTCCTCGACGACGATCCCGACGTTGTCCATCCGCTGTAGCGCCATGGGGGGAGCCTACGAACTCGCCGACCTGACATAATGTCGATTATCGGCGTAGGCGTCAGGCGTGGGTGACGTCCCAGACGTGGTGCACCGGGTCGTGCACGAGGTACTGGCTGAACGTGCGGATCGTGAAGCCGGCGCCGTCGCTGCGCCGGCCGGTGCGCTGCCAGTCGGTGACGTCGGCGAACCGCGTCGTGAGCGCGTCGGTCGCCTCGGCGAGCTCGCGCGCGACGACAGCCGGGTCCTGCTGGTCGTACCGATCGGCGACCGCGGTCGCGTCCTGGTCCCAGTTCGGGAAGAGCGGGTCGTCCTGGCCGAGCATCAGTTCGAGCCGGGTCAGGTAGAGCCGGTAGACGTCCCGGACGTGGCAGGCGTACTCCAGGGCCGACCAGGTCGCCGGGTCGGGGCGCGCAGCTGCGTCGGGTCGGCGCAGTGCGTCGCACAGCGCGAGCGCCGCCTGCCGCAGGTGCGGCGCGACGTCTGCCGGCTGCACGGACGAGGCGTCGAAGCCGCACTCCGGGCAGGGCCGGTCGAGGACCCAGGTCCAGTCCTTGGTGTCAGGGGGGATCGCTGTCATGGGCAGATCCCACCAGTCCGCCGGGTGCTGCGCCGTTGGCAGGACGGCTCACCCGCGTGAGATTCCTGCCAATGAGCTGCGCTGACGGCGGCTGATCAGCTGTGCTGACGGCGGCGCAGCCAGAAGGCGCCGCCGCCGAGGAGCAGCAGGCCGGCGAGGGCCAGCAGCGGGGTGCCGCCGGTCGCGGCGAGGCCGCCACCGGGGTTCTTCGTGCCGCCACCGGGGCGGGTCACCGGCGGGACCGTCACCGGCGGGACGACCGTGCTGCTGGCGTCGTAGGCCCTGAACAGCGTCTTGCCGCTGATCTGGCGCAGGATCGCCCCGTGGTTGTCGAGCTTGTTGGCCGACACGTCGGTGGACAGCACGCAGTTGGCCTTGGTGTTGACGTCCGGGCCGACGCAGCCGTCGGCGTAGCCGACCATCACGCGGCCGGTCTTGTCGATGGTGACCGCGTCGAAGTCGAGCAGGTTGCGGCACGGGTTGCTGCCACCGGAGTTCCAGATGCAGCCGCGCTGGATCGGGTCGTGCGGCGTCGCGTCGACGGTCGTCCACGTCTTGCCGCGGTCGTAGGTCGTGGACATGTAGAGGTGCCAGGCCGCACCGGTGAAGGTGTCGCCCGCGGCGTTCTTGCCGAAGGACGCGGCCTGCGTCGAGCCCGGCGTCGTCGTGCCGAGGAACGCGACGGTGGCGCGGTCGCCGTCACCGGCGACGACCATCGCGAACTCGCTGTTGCGCACGCCCTTCGGGGTGCCGACGTCGATGCTCTTGGACCAGGTCGCGCCGTGGTCGCGGGAGACCGCCACGCGAGCGTGCCCGGTGCCGTCGCTGTAGGAGTAGTAGACCGTGCCGTCGGTGCCGATGCCGACGTAGGGGTCGCTCTCCCCGGCGATGCTGTCGGGGATGGTGCGGACGACCCAGCTGTCGCCTCCGTCGCGCGACACCGCGACGCCCTGCTTCTCGCCGCACTTGGCGTTCGGCAGGTAGACGGTGCCGTCGCGCGGGCTGACCTGGACGTGACCGTGGATGCCGGAGCACTCGGTGGTCCACGTCGCGACCGGCGGGTTGAACGTGATGCCGCCGTCGTCGCTGCGGGCGCAGGTGGCGCCGCCGAGGACGAGGCCCTGGCCCTGCGAGCAGTAGTAGACGGCGTGCGGGTAGGACAGCAGCGGGCCCTTGCCCTCGGGGAACTTGCCGCCGCCGAAGGTCTGGTGGTCGAACCCGTTGAGGCCGGAGCCGCACCCCTGCTGGGGGGTGGCCAGGGTGTCGAAGTCGTCGTCGGAGTACGCAGCCGCGCTGCACGCCAGGTAGAGCTGGCTGACGATCGTGCGCCCGGTCTCGTGGTCGGTGAATCCGATCGGGTCGAAGCTGATCTTGTTCGACGGGTCGGTGATGTCGTCGTTGACGAGCGTCCACGACGACGTACCGAGCTTGTCGTTGAACTTCACGACGTACTCGTCGGTGTTGGACGTGAAGAGCGTGTTGCCGCTCTTCCAGTTGGCCCCGATGCTCGGCTCGCCGGCGTTGTCCGACTTGCCCTTGGGAGCGGAGTACTGGCGGTAGGTCGGGGCGACGACGCCCTTGGCCTGGGGGAAGTGCGCGGGGACGACGGTGTACGCCGTCGCGGAGCCGACGTAGGGGGTGCCCTGCGGGAGGTTCTGGAACGCGCAGACCAGGACGGTGTAGGTGCCACCGGTGCGGTCGGTGACGTTGATGCCCTCCTCGGCCTGGCTGCCGTCGGACGCCGCGACCAGCTTCTTGTCCGGGCCGTAGACGTAGAGCGCCATGTCGTTGGTCGTGTTGTTGCCGACCGTGTCGTCCCACTTGATGCTGAAGCGGACGAGGGTGTCGTAGCTCTTCGACAGCCCGGTCGGGAAGGTGACGCCCACCGTGTGCTGGTCGTTGAGCGTCGTGTTGCTCATCGAGCAGGAGTTCTTGGGGTCGTCGAGGCCGAGCTGGCCGTAGACGAGGCCGTCCTGGTTGTTGTTGAACGGTGCGGTGCCCGTCCACGACACGGCGACCTTGCCGGGCGCGCCGGGGACTGTGAGGTGCGACTGGGCCGCAGCGGCCGAGGCACTGGGGCTGGCGACGACAGCAGCCACCACCAGGGACGAGGCCCCGAGCAGGGCGGAGATCAGGCGACCACGGGTCACGTGGGTGGCTCCTCAGACAGGTGGGTCGACGGTGCGACGACTCTACCGGCCGGAGCGGTTGGCACGGGTCCTTCCGGCTAGCGCGACCATGACAGGACCCTGACTCCCGGATCGGTCCAGACCGGGCGGAGCACGACCTTCCCGAGGGACCGGGACGCATCGACCATCCGGCCGCCGCCGACGTAGATGCCCACGTGCGCGTGTGGGGCCGCGTAGACGATCAGGTCGCCGACCCGGGCGTGGCGCAGCAGCACCCGGTGCGTGCGGTTGACGATGGCGGTCCGGCTGTCCGGCGAGCTGACGCCGCCCGCGCGGTGCCAGAGGGTCGTCACCAGGGCCGTGTCGGTCCAGGTCGTCGACCCGACCTGCGCGCGAGCCAGCGCCGCGAACCGCCTCATGGTCTGGCTGCCCGGCGCCGGCCGCACCGGCAGTCCCCGTAGCGGTGCTCTGCCCCGCAGCGCCGGGTCCCCCGGGGGCACCAGCGCCACGGGCGTGACCGGCCCCGGAGCCGCCCGCGGCGTCGGGGTCCAGGGCCGGACCCGGGGCATGCCCTTCCGGGGCACCCGTCCGAAGCGGACCACCCCACTCCCCCAGACCTGGCGCTCCACCACACCGTGCCTCGAGGACGAGGCGTCGATCATGCGAAGGCCCGCCCGGTTGCGCCCGAGGACCAGGCCGACGTGCGTGACCGGGTCCCCGAAGAAGACGAGGTCGCCGGGCAGCGCCTGCGAGGACGGGATGGGCACGGCCCAGGCCTGCTGCCGCGCGGAGGTGCGGGGCATGTGGTGGGTGCGGCTCCCCCAGACCGTGAGCATCAGGCCGGAGCAGTCGAACGCCGCGGGTCCCGCGGCGCCCCAGACGTACCGGTCCCCCAGGTGGGCCCGCGCGTCCCTGATCGCTGCTGCCGCCGGGTCGCGCCGGCCGACCCCTCCCCCGTGGGTGGCGGCCAGGCTCGCCGCGGCCAGCGCGCCGCAGGTCAGGAGCACCACCGCCCCGCGGGCGGCTGCTGCTCGGGCGGATCGGAGCACCCGTGCCTCCTGGGGAAGACGTGACCGCTGTGACAGGAGCGTCAGCTGTGACTTGGCACTCTCCCCTGCCTTCCTGAAGTCTGTCGAGCCCAGAAAAGGGAGAAAACGGACATCTAGCGAGGAAGATGCCCCTCTCGTGTCAAGGAGGCGCGCCGCGACACGCCGGAGAGGGGTGACACGACGCAACCGGGGAATCCTTCTGCGCGTCTGACCGTTGTACAGGTGTTCGTGCTCGACCCAGGTTCTGTGGAGGCCCCTCATGAGTGATCGCGTCCTGCGCGGCAGCCGGCTCGGTTCGGTGAGCTACGAGAGCGACCGTCACACCGAGTTCGCGCCCCGCTCCCTCACGGCGTACGACTGCGCCAACGGCCACGAGACCACCGTCCCGTTCGCCGCCGAGGCCGACATCCCGCCGACCTGGGAGTGCCGGGTCTGCGGCGCCGAGGCCCTGCTCCGCGACGCCGAGCAGCCCGAGGCGAAGGCCGTGAAGCCGGCCCGCACGCACTGGGACATGCTCCTCGAGCGGCGCACCATCGCCGAGCTCGAGGAGGTGCTCGCCGAGCGCCTCGCCGCGCTCCACGAGCAGCAGGGCGCCGTGAAGGCCGCCCTCAAGGCGCAGCAGGCCGCCGACCGCAAGGCCGCTGCCCGCAAGTCCGCCTAGACGCCCTCACCGCGTCGGAGGCGCGTGCCGCGGCGCGACGACGGGGGTTGCTCGGCGTCAGGACGCTGCCGAACACGCGCTGTCGCCCACTCACTCGTCGACGATCTCGCCCTCGATGACGTCGTCGGGCGCGCCCGGGCGGGTGCGGCCCGCGGGGCGCTGAGGGAGGGCTGACCCGAGCAGTCGCCGACCCACCCAGGCCGACAGCAGCCTGCGGAGCACGGCCCGGGTCGGCGGCAGGACGCAGAGCAGGCCGACGCCGTCCGTGACGAAGCCCGGCGCGAGCATCAGCGCGCCACCGACGACGATGAGTGCCCCGTCGGTGACCTCGCGCGTCGGGATCCGGTGCTCACCGATCGCCTGGCGCAGCGCCTCCCAGGCCTTGCGTCCCTCGCGCCGGAAGATCCACGTGCCCAGGACCGCGTCGGCGATGAGCAACGCGATGGTCGGCAGCACGCCGATGGCCTCGCCGACCTGGACGATCACGTAGATCTCGACGATCGGGACGACGACGAACGCCAGGAGCAGCAGGAGGGGCATCAGGGCGCCTTCCGGGTCGAGCGCCGGCTGGTGATCCCCCACAGCGTGACCCGCCACAGCGCCTCGACCACGATGGCGCGGCTCATCTTCGACTCGCCCCGCTCGCGCTCGACGAAGGTGATGGGCACCTCGACGACGCGGTGGCCGGCCTTCCAGATCTGCCAGGCGAGGTCGACCTGGAAGCAGTAGCCCTGGCTCGCGACGTCCTGCGACAGCACCTCGTCGAGGACCGGCCGCCGGTAGGCGCGGTAGCCGCCCGTCGCGTCCTTCAGGGGAAGGCCGAGGGCGATCCGGGTCCACAGGTTGCCGCCGCGACTGAGCACCTCGCGGGACTTCGGCCAGTTGACGACCTCTCCCCCGTCGACCCACCGGCTGCCCAGGACGAGGTCGGCGTTCTCGAGAGCCGCGAGCAACCGGGGCAGCTGCTCCGGCGCGTGCGAGCCGTCGGCGTCCATCTCGACCACCACGTCGTACCCGTGCTCGCGAGCCCAGCCGAAGCCGGCCACGTAGGCCGCCCCCAGCCCCTGCTTGCCGCTGCGGTGCAGGACGTGCACCCAGTCCTCGCGGCCGGCCAGCTCGTCGGCGAGCTTGCCCGTGCCGTCAGGGCTGTTGTCGTCGACGACGAGCAGGTGCGCGGCGGGTACGGCCGTGTGCAGCCGCGACGCGATCAGCTCGAGGTTCTCGCACTCGTTGTAGGTCGGCACGATGACCAGGACGGACCCGATGCTCACCGGCGCACCCCGACGAGGAGCGCGCCGAGCGCGAGAAGGCAGACGACGAGCTCGGGCCACGCGCCGAGGGTCGAGGCCGTGGTCGTGGCGGACCGCAGCACGACGCGCTGCACGGTGATGTCCTTCGTGAACAGCTTCGTGGAGTGCTGCAGCCGACCGTCCGGCGCGATCACGGCGGACTTGCCGCTGGTCGCGGCGACGACGACGGAGCGGCCCAGCTCGACGGCCCGCAGCCGGCCCATGGCCAGCTGCTGGGTGGTCTCGCCGCTGCGACCGAAGGTCGCGTTGTTGGTCTGCACGACCAACAGCCTGCCGCCCCCGCGCACCGCGTCGCGCACCACCCCGTCGTAGGCCACCTCGAAGCAGATGACATCGGCGATCCGCACCTGCCCGAGCTGCAGCACGCCCGGCTTGTCGCCCGCGGCGAAGTCGTGCGGCACCAGGTCCACCTTCTTCGTCACCTTCCTCACCAGCGACCGGAACGGGATGTACTCGCCGAACGGCACGGGGTGCCGCTTCACGTAAGACGCTCCGGGGCCGCTGTTCGGCTCCCAGACGATCCCGCGGTTGCTCACGAAGCGGCCGGGACCGTCGGTGACCGCGCCGACCAGGACAGGCACCCCGATGTCGTCGACGGCCTGGGTGATGTCGTCCGCGGCCCGCTTGTCCGTGTAGGGGTCGAGGTCGCTGGCGTTCTCCGGCCAGATGACGACGTCCGGCTTCGGGAGCTCGCCGTCCCGCACCTTCCGCGCCAGCTCGCGCGTCGCGTTCACGTGGTTGGCCAGCACCTGCGACACCTGGTCGGCCCGCTCGAGGCCGATCCGCGGGACGTTGCCCTGGATGACCCCCACGTTCACGGGCTGCCCGTCGGTCGGTACGGGCGTCAGCACCGCGACCAGGACGAGCCCCGGCCCCAGCAGGACCGCGCGACCAGGGGCGCGCACGACGAGGGCGGCGAGCGCGGCCACGGCCAGCGTCACGAGCGGCGCGCCGCCCCACGACGCCAGGGGCGTCAGCGGCGTGTGGCCCTGGCTGAACGCGAGCCGGCCCCACGGGAAGCCGCCGAACGGCAGCCGGTCGCGGAGCGCCTCCTGCCCGACCCACACGGCGGCCGCCCACAGCGGCCAGGCCGGCAGCCGCAGGACCGCCGTCAGCGCGACGCCGAGCAGCAGGGCGAACAGCGACTCGAGCAGGGTCAGCGCGATCCAGGCCGGCGGCCCGGCGATGGTCCCGGTCCAGACCAGCATCACGCCGTAGAACGCGACGCCGTGGACCCAGCCCAGCAGCGCGCCCTGCTTCAGGGTGCGGCCGCGCAGCACGTTCGTCAGGAGGCCGACCGCGATCGGGGCCAGCCACCACAGGTCGTGGGGCGGGAAGGCGAGGTCGAGGAGCACGCCCGACAGGGCGGACGCGACCAGGCGGGCCTTCACCGCCACGAGACTAGAGCCGCGCCGACCGGACCCCGGACGAGCGAAAGCTCGGTGAGCCTTCGGACCGACGCTGCGGTCTCTGGCGGAGACCGTCGCGTCCTTTTCTAGCGGCTCACCGAGCTTGTGCCCGGGTCGTTCGTCGTACTGGTGAAACCCCCCTGGACCAGCCACCGTCCCCCAGAGACCTCCGGGCGCTCGATCCCCTGCTACGGCTGGAGTTCCGGGGTGATGGAGTCCGCAGCGAGGAGGTCCGAGACGGCCGGGCGTGGCAGGCATTCCTGTCTAGCGGCAGGGACCTTACCGACGGTCAGCGGACCCTTGTCAACAGCTCACGGCGCGTCCGCCGGAACGCGTTCGGGCGGTCACCAACCGTGACAGCGGATTGCTCCGTTCGGCCCTAGACGCCCGCCTCGTAGGTGGTTGTCCCGCCGACGACCGTCAGCCGGCAGACGGGGTCGGGGGCGTCGAGGTCGGGGAGGCCGGAGACCCCCGCGCGGGCATCGGTCGACCAGCCGGTGACCGCGTCCGGCGGGGTCTGCACCACGAGCTCTCCCGGCACGTCCCACACGGCGAAGGTCGCCGGGGAGCCGGGTACGAGCTCCCCCTCGCCGTCGCGACGGGCGGCCCGCCACCCCCCGCGGGTGTGGGCGCTGAAGGCGGCCCGCGCGCTGATGCCGGAGCCGGGCGTGCGGTGCCGGACGGCGGCCCGCACCGTGCCCCACGGGTCGAGCGGCGTGACGGGGGCGTCCGACCCGAGGGCCAGGGCCACCCCGGCAGCGGCGAGCGCGGCGAAGGGGTTCATGCCGAGAGCCCGCTCACGGCCGAGGCGCTGGACGTACATGCCCTCCTCGCCTCCCCACCGCGCGTCGAAGACCGGCTGCACCGACGCGACGACCCCCAGCCCGGCCAGCACGCCGATCTGCTCGGATGTCACCATCTCGACGTGCTCGACCCGGTGCCGCAGCGCGCGCACCGCCTCCGCACCGACCAGCGCGGCCGCCCCTCGGAGGCCCTCGGCGACCCGCTGCAGGGCCTCGTCGCCGATCGCGTGGAAGCCTGCCTGCAGGCCGGCCCGGGTGCAGGCGACCACGTGCTCCCGGACCTGGTCGGCCGTGAGGTAGCCGTGCCCGGTGCCGTCGTGGTCGAGGTAGGAGTGCGACAGGCAGGCGGTGCGGCTGCCGAGGGCCCCGTCCACGAACAGGTCGCCGGCCGCGCCGACCGCACCGAGCTCACGGGCCTTCTCGACAGCGAGGAGCTCGCCCCAGTACCCGATGCGCTCGACGGGGTGCTCCAGGGCGAGCAGGGCGGTGAAGTCGGCCTCGCCGCTGATGTCAGGACCGCCGCACTCGTGCACGCAGGCGATGCCCAGGGAGGCCGCCCGTTCCAGCGTCGCCTGCTGGGCCGCCCTCCGCTGGGCCGGGGTGACCGACTCCTGAGCAGCCCGGCGCACCAGGTGGTGGGCGTCCTGCCGGACGAGCCCGTCGCCCATCCAGCCCACGGCCGCCCTGGCCTCCGGCACCGCCGCGAGCAGGGCGCTGCTCGCGACGGCCGAGTGCACGTCCGTGCGGGACAGGTAGACGACCCCGCCGAAGGACGCCCGGTCGAGCTCGGCAGCGGTGGGCGGCCGCTGCTCCGGCCACAGGGTCTCGTCCCAGCCGGTGCCGAGCACCACTCCCCCACGAGCCTTCCGGCAGTGGTCGGCGACGAAGCGCAGGGCCTGCGCCAGCGAGGTCGTGCCCGTCAGGTCCAGACCGGTCAGCGCCAGGCCGGTCGAGGTCGCGTGGACGTGCGCGTCGACGAACGCCGGTGCCACCCAGGCGTCGTCCAGGTCGACCGTGACGTCAGGGTCGAGCGCGTCGGCGGCGCCCTCCTGCCCGACCCAGACGACGGCGGTGCCGTCGACCATCAGCGCCGTGGCGAACGGATCGGCCGGCGTCCGCACCCGGCCGCGGCGGTAGAGCGTCGTGGTCACCCTGAACACGCTAGTGAAAGGAGAATCGCCCGTCCGGGTGCCTGACGACGGGAGGATCGCCGTCTAGCCTAGGGGGATGACGGTCTTCGCTACGGCGCCGGTCACCGGCCACCTCACACCGGCAAGCGTCCACGAGGTCCTCGGCCACCACCTGCTGGTCGACGGCTTCGACATGGTCCTGGACCTGCAGGCCTCCCGCGGGTCGCACCTGGTCGACGCCCGCGACGGGACGGCCTACCTCGACCTGTTCACCTTCTTCGCGTCCAGCGCGCTGGGGATGAACCACCCCGCCATCGCCGAGGACGCCGCGTTCACCGGCGACCTGCTCGAGGCGGCCCGCAACAAGCCGTCGAACTCCGACGTCTACACCGTCGCCATGGCGCGCTTCGTCGAGACCTTCGCGAGGGTGCTGGGCGACCCGGGCCTTCCCCACCTGTTCTTCGTCGAGGGCGGGGCCCTGGCGGTCGAGAACGCCCTCAAGGTCGCCTTCGACTGGAAGAGCCGGCTCAACGAGTCGCGCGGCCTCGATGCCGCCGGCTCGAAGGTGCTGCACCTGCGCGAGGCCTTCCACGGCCGCAGCGGCTACACGCTCTCGCTCACCAACACCGACCCGGTGAAGGTCGACCGGTTCCCCAAGCTCGACTGGCCGCGCATCCCCTCCCCGTACCTCTCGGAGGGCACCGACGTCGAGGCCCGCGAGGCCGAGACCCTCGCCGCTGCCCGCGCGGCCTTCGAGGCGCACCCGCACGACATCGCCTGCTTCGTCATGGAGCCGATCCAGGGCGAGGGCGGCGACCACCACTTCCGGCCGCAGTTCCTCCAGGCGATGCAGGCCCTCTGCGTGGAGTTCGACGCGCTCTTCGTCCTGGACGAGGTGCAGACCGGCTGCGGTCTCACCGGCACGGCCTGGGCGTTCCAGCAGCTCGGGGTGCAGCCGGACGTCGTCGCGTTCGGCAAGAAGACCCAGGTCTGCGGCGTCATGGCCGGCGGCCGGGTCGACGAGGTCCCCGACAACGTGTTCGCGGTCTCGTCGCGCATCAACTCGACCTGGGGCGGCTCGCTCGTCGACATGGTGCGCGCCCGCCGGATCCTCGAGGTGATGGAGGCCGACGGCCTCATCGCTCGGGCCGCGGTGGCCGGCGAGCACCTGCTGTCGCTCCTGCGCGACCTGGCCGCCCGGCACGCGGCTGTCACCGATGTCCGCGGGCGTGGTCTGATGTGCGCGTTCTCCCTGCCCAGCAAGGAGATCCGCGACGCGGTGCTCACGTCGCTGCGCGAGGACGAGAAGGTCCTGCTGCTCGGCTGCGGCACCCGCAGCATCCGGTTCCGCCCCGCTCTCACGGTCAGCGAGGACGAGCTCGCCCTCGGCGTCTCCGCCCTCGACCGCACCCTCACTGCAGTGCTTACGGAGAAGGTCTCTTGATCACCTCGCTCATCGCCGGCCAGCCCGTCACCGGCAGCGCCGGCACCCTCACCTCCCTCAACCCGGCCCAGCTCGACGACGTGGTCGCGGAGGTCTCGCTCGCCTCCGTCGACCAGGTCGTCGAGGCGTTCCGCGCGGCCAAGGCCGCACAGCCCGCCTGGGCCGACACCCCCGCTCCCGTCCGGGGCCGGGTCATCGCTCAGGTCGGCCGGCTGGTCGAGGCGAACAAGCAAGCACTTGCGTCGCTCGTCGTCAGAGAGGTCGGCAAGCCGCGTGCCGAGGCGCTGGGCGAGGTGCAGGAGATCATCGACACCTGCGACTTCTTCCTGGGTGAGGGCCGGCGGCTCTACGGCCACACGGTGCCGTCGGAGATGCGCGACAAGCAGCTCTTCACCTTCCGGGTGCCGGTCGGCGTCGCCGGGATCATCACGGCGGGCAACTTCCCCGTCGCCGTGCCGTCCTGGTACCTCGTGCCGGCCCTGCTCTGCGGCAACGCCGTCGTCTGGAAGCCCGCCGAGTACAGCGCCGCCCTCGGCGACGCCCTCACGAGGCTGTTCGTCGCCGGCGGCGTCCCCGCCGGCGTGCTCAACACGGTCCACGCCGACGGCCCGACCACCTTCGAGGGGCTCGGGCGGGCTCTCGAGCAGGGACTGGTGCAGAAGGTCGGGTTCACCGGTTCCTCGGAGGTCGGCGCCCAGATCGGCGCCCTGTGCGGCAAGCACCTGCAGTCGCCCTGCCTCGAGCTCGGCGGCAAGAACCCGCTCGTCGTCATGCCCGACGCCGACCTCGACCTCGCTGCGGAGGGGGCGCTCTTCAGCGGCTTCGGCACGGCCGGCCAGCGCTGCACCTCGCTCGGCGTCGCCATCGTCCACGACGAGGTCTACGACGCCTTCCTCTCCCGGTTCGTGAGCCGCGTGGAGGAAGCGGCGGTCGGCGACCCGACGGGCGACGTGCTCTACGGCCCGATGCTGTCGGAGCGGTTCCTCACCGGCTTCGAGAAGTGGCTGGGCGAGATCCAGCCCCACCACACCGTGCACGGCTCCACCGGCGTGGGGCGCCACACCGCCCACAACCCCCCCCCCCGCGAAGGCGGTGTCCCCCACCCCCGGGTGTTGGCCCCCCCCCCCCTCGGGAGCGGGGTCACGAAGGACGACGCCCTCTACCAGAACGAGACCTTCGGACCCCTCGTCTCGGTGATGCGCTTCAGCGACTTCGAGGAAGCGGTCGACCTCGCGAACAGCCACGGGTACGGCCTGTCGTCGGCCATCTACACGACGAACCCGACGACGGCGTTCCGGTTCCGGCAGCGGGTCTCGGCGGGCATGCTCAGCGTCAACAACTCGACGTCCGGCGCCGAGGCGCACCTGCCCTTCGGCGGCAACGGCAAGAGCGGCAACGGCTCGCGCCAGTCGGGGGTCTGGGTGCTCGACCAGTTCACCCGCTGGCAGTCGATGAACTGGGACTACGCCGGCAGGCTGCAGAAGGCCCAGATGGACACCGAGGAGTCCGGCTACGACGAGGGCTTCCGGCTCTAGCCAGCCAGCACGCTCCTGACGGCGGCCGCGAACACGGACGCCATCCGGGCGTAGCCGGCTGCGGTGGGGTGGACGCCGTCCTGCGCCAGGTCTCCCGGCCGCACCAGCCCGGCCTCGAGCAACGACGACCAGACGTCGGCGAGCACGACCGGCTCACGGCGTCGCTGCTCGCCCGCGACCAAGGCCCGTACGGCGCGGGCGTAGTCGGGTGTCACGGCGTCCGGCGGGCCCACGCCTCCCGTCGACGTGATCGGCGGGATGGTCGCGACGACGACCCGCACACCGGGATGCCGCCGCTGCAGGTCGTCCACCAGCGCCTGCAACCGGGCTGTGAGGTGACGGACGAAGAGCGCGCGCTGCGCCGGGTCGCCGTAGGCCACGCGCCCCTGCGGGTAGCTCTCGCCAGGGTCGTACCGCTGCACCACGTCGTTGGTGCCGAGCATCACGAGCGCGACGTCCACATGGGTCGCCTGCCTGTCGATGACGCGCCTCATCTGGTCGATGCGGAAGCCCGGCCAGCCCTCGTGCCGGCTCTGCCCGTCCAGGTGCTGCAGCACGGAGGCGTTGTCGGTGCGGGACCCGACGAACAGGTGCGCCGTCCCGCTCCGGGTGAGCAGCGAGTCGAGCGTTCCGCGGTAGCCGCCCGGCGTCTCCGCCTCGACCCGTTGGCCGTGCACGAGCGCGCCACCCGACGACCCGAACGTGATGGAGTCGCCGACCGGGTAGAGCGACACGGGGCGGGTGATCGCCTGCGACGGGACGCAGAGGCCGGCCAGGACCACGGCTGCCGCGAGCACGACCCTCACGCGCGGTACCAGCGCGGGCTGGTGTTGGGAGGCGGGGTGTACGCCGCCTTGAGCACGAGCAGCGACGGCTTGCCGCTCGAGATCCCTTGCGCCACAGCGGATCCGAGCTCCTCGACGGTCACCTCGCGGGCCTCGACCCGGAAGGCCCTGGCCATCGCGACGAAGTCCGGCGGCTCGAGGTCGCAGCCGATCGGCTGCTCGCCGTCCTTCGTGAAGTCGTAGGCCAGCATCCCGTAGCCGCCGTCGTCGACGAGGACGGTCGTGAGCGGGACTTGCTCCTGAGCGACCGTCGCGAGGTCACCGCAGGCGAACAGGAAGCCGCCGTCGCCGACGAGAGCGACCGCCGGCCGGCCGGCGAGGGCTGCGCCGATGCCGGCGGGGAACCCGAAGCCGAGGGTCCCCCAGCCGACCGGGTACGCCAGCCCGCGCGGGCGATGCACCCGCCCGAAGCCGCCGAACCAGTACCCCGGCACGCACATGTCCGCGACGACGACGGTGTCCTCGGTGAGGCCGCTCTCGAAGGCATCGAGGAAGGCGGTCTCGGGTCCCGCGTAGAGCTCGCGACCCGCCGGACGCGTGAACCAGGGCTCGCGCTGCGGCGCCTGCTCCAGCAGCACCGACAGCCCCGAGACCGCGTCCATCGGCAGGTGCACGTCGGGCTCGAGGTTCACCGGGTGCTGGAGGTCGACCGTCACGACCCACGGTGGCCTCGGCTGCCGGAAGCCCTGGGTGTTCATGCCGTCGAGGTCGGAGCCGACCACGACGACCAGGTCGGCCGCGTCCCAGAGGTCTCCGGCCTCCTTGGCGTGCGGCGGGAGCGGGACCAGGTAGGGGTCGTCGGGAGGCAGCAGCCCACGGCCCCCGTAGGACGTCAGCAGCGGTGCCCCCAGGCGGCGGCACAGCTCCCCGACCATCGGTCCGGCGCCCGAGGCCGTCGCTCCCCCGCCGGCCCAGACGAGCGGCCGCTCGAAGGGGTGCGGGAAGGCCTCGCGGTCGGGGAGGAAGCCGCGGGTCGG
>CBIHPE010000079.1:0-15532 GCA_966212015.1 uncultured Frankiales bacterium
ACGACATGACGCCCGGGGCCGACCACTACTTCCTGACGGAGAACAAGACCCGCGCGAGGCAGACGATGCAGCTCGTCGCCGACGAGGTCCGTCAGCGCACGACCGCAGGCGCGCCGAAGCGGACGGCGACGCCGGGGGAGTAGAGCACGCTGTCCGGCGGGCGGGTGGGCTGGCGGAGGCCGGCGGCGCCGATGAGCTCGTCGTCGAGCGACAGCAGCTCGGCCCGGTGCAGCGGCCACGCGTCGTGGACGTTCGGCAGGTGCAGGGTGCGGCCGTAGGTGCGTTCGTGCAGCCCCCACCGCGCGGTGAGGAAGTGCTCCAGCGCTGTCGGCTCGTCGATCGGCTCGCCGACGCGCACCGAGAAGTCGCTCGTCGGTGTGGTGATCGACCGGCGGCGCGAGGTGTAGCGGAAGACGTCGCCCTCGCGCGTGAAGCGCATCCGCGCCCACTTGTAGGGGATCTGCAGGACCGCGTTGGCCGCGAGCACCGGCAGCAGCCGCTCCGCCTCGAGCGACCGGAACACGACGGCGCGACGCCCCTGCCCGTCGACGGAGTAGAGCCGCACGTTGGTCTCGCAGAAGTCCCCGAGGTACGGGATGGGCGGGCCGGACAGCAGGCCCAGCCGCACCATGCGGAACCCGATCAGGCCGACGTAGGTCACGCCGTCGAGGACGTCCGGCACGGTCCCGCGCGGGAGGAGCGGCGCGACGTCGTCCGGGTCGACCGACCAGTGCAGGAAGGTCAGGTCCTCCCAGCGCTGCACGAGCGTCGACCGGCGGAACGGGCGTGGAGAGGTCGTCGTGATCGGTTCGGGCTCCACACCTCGCAGCATGCCCCAGACTGGTGCCCGTGAAGGCACCGGTCGTCGCCCTGCTGCTGCTCGCTGCTGCCTGCTCCTCCTCGTCCTCGCACCGGGCCACGCCCGCCGACGTGAGGCCGACCCTCCCGGTCGTGAAGGAGTCGTTCGCTGCGCTGCCCTGCGACGACGCCACCAACGTCGGGGAGCAGGGCTGCCTCGAGAAGCAGGTCCTCGCGGCCGACGCGCAGGTCAACGCACTGGTCAAGGGCTACTGGGACAAGGGCGATGCCCAGAACCGAGCGGCCCTCGCCAAGAGCGAGAGGGCCTGGGTCGGCTATCGCTCAGCGCTCTGCGGGTGGGAGGGGGACCAGTACCGCGACGGCTCGATCGTCCCGGTCGTCGTCGCCCAGTGCCTGTCCGACGTGACGACGCAGCACGTGAAGGACCTCAAGGCCGCCGCGGCCGAGGGCTGACCCTGTGAGCTCGACTCCCAGCCCGTACCGCCGCGCCCAGGCCACCCTCGCCGAGGTACCGCGGGTCCTGCACCCCGTCGTCTGGGCGGTCGCGGTCGTGATGACGCCGTTCTGGTTCTTCGGTGACCTGCTGCGCCGTGCGTGGTCGCCGCTGGTCGCGCTGCTCGCGTTCCTCGGCAGGGTCGTCGACGCCGTCCTCGCACCGTTCCGGTTGCTCTGGGATCTCGCCGTGCGCCTGGTCGGTGTCCTGTGGGCGGTCGTCCTCGCTCTGGGAGCACCCTTCCGCCTGCTGTGCCGGGGGATGGTCAAGGTCAGCCGGGCCGTCGTGTCGGTGGTGCAGGTGCTGCTGCGACCGGTTGTCGCGGTGGGCCGAGCGATCGCTGCCGTTGCGCGAGCCGTCGGCCGGGCAGGGGCGTGGCTGGTGTCGACGGCCTGGAGACCGGTCCGCGCTGTGGGCCACCTGGTCGCTGCCGTGGTCGCAGCGGTCTCTGCTGCCGCGGTCGCCGTGGGCCGCGCGCTCTGGGTGCCCGTGGCCCTGCTCGGGAGGGCGATCGCGGCCCTCGCCCGTGGCCTCTGGGTCCCGATCCGACTGCTTGGTAAGGGCTTGGCGGCACTGGCCCGCGCCGTCTGGGTGCCGCTTCGCCTGCTCGCTCAGGGCCTTGCGTGGCTGGTCATCGGTCTCGGGTGGGTGCTGACCCGGACGGCGCGGCTGCTGACCCCGGTCGTCCGCGCTCTCGGCACGTTCTTCACCGCGGTCTGGCACGCAGCCGGTTTCTTGGCCTGGTGCCTGGGACGGCCGTTCGTCTGGCTGTGGCAGCAGGTGCTGAGGCCCGTGGGTCGCCTGGTCGTTCGCTGCGCACTGGCCGTCCGCGCGGCGCTGGCACCTGTCGTCGAGGCGGGGCGCGCGATCCGCAGCACCGTCCGCGAGCTCGTGCGGGCCTTCGGCCGCCGCGGGTAGCGACAGGGGTCGGGCGACGGCATCTGGGACCGCTGCTCGCCTGCCACCGTGCGACCGCTGGGCTGTCACTACCCTTGCGGGGATGTCCAGGCAGCCTCCCGGCGCTCCTCCGCCGCCCCCGGTCCAGCGGATCCGGCTGCGCTACACCAAGCGCGGGCGGCTGCGCTTCACGAGCCACCGCGACATCGCCCGCGTCTTCGAGCGGGCGCTGCGCCGGGCCGAGGTGCCCATGGCGTACTCCGCGGGCTTCAGCCCCCACCCGAAGGTCAGCTGGGTGGGTGCCGCGGCGACGGGCGTCGCGAGCGAGGCGGAGTACGTCGAGATCGCCCTTGCCGAGGTCCGGGACGTGGAGGAGATCCGCGCCGCCCTGGACGCGTCACTGCCGGACGGGATCGACCTGGTCCAGGCGGTCGAGGCCGCTCCGGGGACCTCGCTGCCTGACCTCGTGCAGGCCAGCCGGTGGGAGGTCGCGCTCCGTGACGTACCCCTGGACGCGCTGGAAGCCGCCGTCGCAGCGTTCCTCGCCACGGACGCGATCGAGGTCGAGCGGATGACCAAGAACGGGCGCCGGGTGTTCGACACACGGGAACCCGTGGTGTCCATGAGGGCAACGCAGGGTGACGACTGTGCGATACTGCACATGGTCGTGCAGCACGTGACGCCTGCCGTACGACCCGACGACGTTCTCACCGGACTCCGTTCGGTAGGCGGCCTCGCAACCCCGGTGCCCCCCGCGGCCACCAGGATCATGCAGGGCCCGCTCACCGCGGACGGCGAGGTCGGCGACCCGCTCGCACCCGTAGCGCTTCACCAGGCAACCGGGGCAACGCGACAGGTCGACGAAGCCGTCGGCTCCCTCTAGGGGGAGCACCTACAGACTTTGCTCTCCCGCCAGCTCGGCGGGAACAACTCAAGATGGCCGGAGCGGCAGCGTCACGCACCGACCGGACCGGAGCCCCGTGCTCGACGACGAGTCGAACGACACCACCCCTGAGGCCACCTCCCCCGAGGAGGCCCCCAAGAAGGCCCCCGCGCGTCGCCGCGCGACCAAGGCCGCCGCCGCGCCCGCCCCTGCAGCCGAGGCCGACGCCCCCGCGTCGGACGACGCCGAGGACAAGCCGGCCAAGAAGGCGCCTGCGAAGAAGGCCGCCAAGCGCGCTCCTGCGAAGAAGGCCGCCAAGAAGCCCGAGGCCGTCGAGGCCGAGGACGAGGCGGCGCTCGAGGAGCTCGCCGACGAGACCCTCGCCGCTGCCGAGGACGACGCCCCCGCTCGCGCGCCCCGTGCGCCGATGGTCGTGACCTTCCAGGCGCCGCCGCCCGTCGCGGCGGAGCCCAAGCCGCGCCGCCGGGCCGGCACCGCGGGCGCCGTGAAGCCCGAGGAGCTGCTCAGCGAGACCGAGCCCGAGGAGCCCACCGACGCCGAGGCGGAGGAGACCGAGGAGGGCATCGAGGGCCAGGCCGCCCGTCGGCGCCGCCGCGGTCGCCGTGGTCGTGGCGGCGGTGCCAACCGCGCCGCGGAGGAGGGCACCGAGGACGGCGAGGAGCCTTCCGAGGAGGGCTCCGACGACGACAACGAGGGCGAGGACGGTGCCGCCAGCACGCGCCGCCGCCGCAAGCGCCGCCGCGCCGGGACCGGTGCTGACGGCGAGGACGGCGAGGATGACGTCCCCACGGTCGTGCACGTCCGCGAGCCGCAGGCCCGCCAGCCGCGCCAGCGCAACCGGGGCGACGGCGGCAACGCTGCCGACGAGGACGGCGTGCGCGGCATCAGCGGCTCCACCCGGATGGCCGCCAAGCGGGTCCGCCGGCAGGAGGGCCGTGACTCGGGCCGCAAGCGCGCCCCGATCCTCACCGAGTCCGAGTTCCTCGCCCGCCGCGAGTCCGTCGACCGCCAGATGGTCGTCCGCCAGCGCGGTGACCGCACGCAGATCGCCGTGCTCGAGGACGGCATCCTCGTCGAGCACTACGTGACGAAGCAGTCGGCGACGTCCTACGCCGGCAACGTCTACCTCGGCCGCGTCCAGAACGTGCTGCCCTCCATGGAGGCGGCGTTCGTCGACATCGGCAAGGGCCGCAACGCCGTGCTCTACGCCGGCGAGGTCAACTGGGAGAACGTCCCGAACGGCCAGCGCAAGATCGAGCTCGCGCTCAAGTCCGGCCAGGAGGTCCTGGTCCAGGTCAGCAAGGACCCGATCGGCCACAAGGGCGCGCGCCTCACGTCGCAGATCTCGCTGCCGGGCCGCTACCTCGTCTACGTGCCCGAGTCGTCGATGACGGGCATCTCCCGCAAGCTCCCCGAGAAGGAGCGCGCGCGCCTGAAGGACATCCTGCGCAACGTGGTGCCCGAGGGCGCCGGCGTCATCATCCGCACGGCTGCCGAGGGCGTGTCGGAGGAGGAGATCGCGAAGGACGTCCGCCGGTTGCACGCGCAGTGGGAGGTCATCAAGGACAAGGCCACGAAGGGCGGCGCGCCCAAGGCGCTTCACACCGAGCCCGACCTGGTCATCAAGGTCGTCCGCGACATCTTCAACGAGGACTTCAACGGACTCGTCGTCCAGGGCGAGTCCGAGTGGGACACCATCCGCGAGTACGTCGAGTTCGTCGCCCCGGACCTCGCACCTCGGCTGAAGAAGTACGCCGGCAACGGTGACGTCTTCGCCGAGCACCGCATCGACGAGCAGCTGCTGAAGGCGCTCGACCGCAAGGTCTACCTGCCGTCCGGCGGCTCGCTCGTCATCGACCGCACCGAGGCCATGGTCGTGGTCGACGTCAACACGGGGAAGTACGTCGGCAAGGGCGGCAACCTCGAGGAGACCGTCACCCGCAACAACCTCGAGGCGGCGGAGGAGATCGCGCGCCAGCTCCGGCTGCGCGACCTCGGCGGCATCATCGTCGTCGACTTCATCGACATGGTCCTCGAGTCCAACCGCGACCTCGTCGTGCGCCGCCTCGTCGAGTGCCTCGGCCGCGACCGCACCAAGCACCAGGTCGCCGAGGTCACCTCGCTCGGCCTCGTGCAGATGACCCGCAAGCGGGTCGGGCAGGGCCTCCTGGAGTCGTTCAGCGAGACCTGCGAGGCCTGCAACGGCCGCGGCGTGAAGGTCTTCACCGACCCGATCGACCAGAAGCCGCAGCGCGACGACCGCGGCGGTGACCGTGACAGGGCGCCGAAGGTCGGCGCGAAGGCCCCGCTTCCCCCGGGCGCCGACGCGCCCCCCGCCTCGGCCGAGGGCGGCGCCGGTGGCGGCCGCAAGCGCCGCCGTGGCGGTCGTGGTGGCGGTGCGGGCCGCTCCGAGGAGACCGTGGTCGAGACCGCGGACGCCCCCGAGGCCGATGTGGTGGAGCAGCAGACCGACGTCGTCGAGACGCCCGCCGAGGTGGAGGTCGTCCTCCCTGACGAGGCCCCCGTCGAGGACGTGGTGGAGCAGGCCACCCCGGTCGTGCTCGAGCCCGAGGCCGTCCCGGTCGTCGAGGACGAGCCCGAGCCGGAGCCCACGCTCGCGGCCGAGCCCGCCGAGCCGGTGGCGGACGCCGTCACGGTGCCCGCCGAGCCCGTGGGCGAGCCGGTCAAGAAGCGCCGCCGGGCGGCCTCCCGCCCCGCGGGCAGCCCCACCGACTGACCTCCCTGAAACTGCGCGCACCGCACCCGGGCCAACCGGCCGCTGGCACGCTCACGAGCGACCCTGTGAGCGGTCGCGAGTGCACGCAGCTTCAGGGAAGTGGGCGGAGTTTGAGCGCCGGGCGCCGCGTCCGGTAGTCTGATCTGGTTCCGCAGGCGCGAGCGCGCCGCTGGACCCCCAAACCAAGCATGAGGAGCAGGTCCGTGTACGCCATCGTCAAGACCGGCGGCAAGCAGTACAAGGTCGCTGTCGGCGACACCGTCGAGATCGAGAAGCTCGACGGTGCCGCGGGCTCGACCGTGACGCTGCCGGCCCTGCTCGTCGTCGACGGCGAGACCGTCACCAGCGACGCCAAGGCGCTCGCGGGCGTGAAGGTCTCCGCCGAGATCGTCGCGGCCACCACGGGCCCGAAGATCAGCATCCTGAAGTACAAGAACAAGACCGGCTACAAGAAGCGCCAGGGTCACCGCCAGCAGCTGACCCAGGTCAAGGTCACCGAGATCGTGAAGGGCTGACGAGATGGCACACAAGAAGGGCGCTAGCTCGTCCCGCAACGGTCGCGACTCCAACGCGCAGTACCTCGGCGTGAAGCGCTACGGCGGCCAGGTCGTCAAGGCCGGCGAGATCATCGTCCGCCAGCGCGGCACCCACTTCCACCCGGGCGACCTGGTCGGCCGTGGTGGCGACGACACCCTGTTCGCGCTCGCCGCGGGCTCCGTCACCTTCGGCACCAAGCGCGGTCGCAAGACCGTGAGCATCGTGCCGGTCGGCTAGACCAACACAGACTGAGGGCGGGCCTGAGGGTCCGCCCTTCGTCATTCCAGGAGCAGCACCAGTGACCACCTTCGTCGACCGCGTCGTCCTGCACGTCAGTGCCGGGGACGGCGGGCACGGCTGCGCCTCGGTCCGGCGCGAGAAGTTCAAGCCCCTCGGCGGCCCGGACGGCGCCGACGGAGGCCACGGCGGCGACGTCGTGCTCGTCGTCGACCACAACGTCACGACGCTGCTCGACTACCACTTCCACCCGCACCAGAAGGCCACCAGCGGCAAGCCCGGCGCGGGCGACATGCGCCAGGGCGCCCAGGGCCAGACCCTGGAGCTGCCGGTCCCGAACGGCACCGTCGTGCTCGGCCCCGACGGCGAGGTCCTGGCGGACCTGGTCGGTGAGGGCACCCGCTACGTCGTGGCCAAGGGCGGTCAGGGCGGCCTCGGCAACGCGGCGCTGGCCTCCACGAAGCGCAAGGCCCCGGGCTTCGCCCTGCTGGGTACGAAGGGGGAGACCGCCGACGTCACCCTCGAGCTGAAGTCGGTCGCCGACGCGGCCCTCGTCGGCTTCCCGTCGGCCGGCAAGAGCTCGCTGATCGCTGCTCTGAGCGCCGCGCGCCCCAAGATCGCCGACTACCCCTTCACCACGCTGGTGCCCAACCTCGGCGTCGTCCAGGCGGCCGGTACGACGTTCACGGTCGCCGACGTCCCCGGGCTGATCCCGGGGGCGGCGCAGGGCAAGGGCCTCGGCCTGGAGTTCCTGCGCCACGTCGAGCGCTGTGCCGTCCTGGTGCATGTCCTCGACTGCGGCACCCTCGACAACACCCGCGACCCCGTCGGCGACCTCGAGGCGATCGAGGCGGAGCTGGCGCAGTACAAGACCGACCTGCTCGACCGGCCGCGGCTGGTCGTCCTCAACAAGGCCGACCTGCCCGAGGGTCACGACCTGGCCGACATCGTGACGCCCGACCTCGAGGCCCGCGGCTACCGGGTCTTCACCGTCTCCGCGGTGTCCAGGCTGGGGCTGAAGGAGCTGTCCTTCGCCCTCGCCGAGGAGATCTCCGCCTGGCGTGCCGCCCAGCCCGTCGAGGAGGCCACCCGCATCGTCTTGCGGCCCACGGCCGTCGACGACGCCGGCTTCGACGTGCACCTCGACCCGGACGGCGTCTACGTCGTCACCGGCGCGAAGCCCGAGCGCTGGGTGCAGCAGACCGACTTCAACCTCGACGAGGCCGTCGGCTACCTCGCCGACCGGCTGGCCCGGCTCGGCGTGGAGAAGAAGCTCGCCGAGATGGGGGCCGAGCCCGGCGTCGAGGTCTCCATCGGCGAGGTCGTCTTCGACTGGCAGCCGACGCTGCAGGAGGAGTTCGCCTCCGGCATGCGCGGCCAGGACGTCCGCTTCGAGAACCGCAGCCGCACCGGTGCGGAGCAGCGCCGGCTCGAGAAGGACCTGCGCCGCGCCGAGCGGCTGGGGCTCGACGTCGACGGTCTCGACCTCGACGAGGAATGAGCTCGACCGCACCCATAGGGTCGTGGTCGTGAGCAGGGAAGCCGTCGCGGGAGCGCAGCGCCTGGTCGTCAAGGTCGGGTCGTCGTCGCTGACGACGGCCTCGGGCGGCCTCGACGTCGCGCGCCTCGACGCGCTCGTCTCCTCCCTCGCCACCCGCCCCGGTCTGGTGCTCGTGTCGTCCGGCGCCATCGCGGCGGGGCTCGCGCCGCTCGGGCTCGCGAAGCGCCCCCGTGACCTGGCGACCCAGCAGGCTGCCGCGTCCGTCGGACAGGCAGAGCTCGTCCACGCGTACTCGCTGTCCTTCGCCCGCCACGGACGCACCGTCGGGCAGGTCCTGCTCACCGCGGACGACGTGGTGCGGCGCGCGCACTACCGCAACGCGCAGACCACCCTGGACCGGCTGATCGCTCTCGGGGTCGTGCCGGTCGTCAACGAGAACGACGCCGTCGCGACCGACGAGATCAGGTTCGGCGACAACGACCGCCTCGCGGCGCTGGTCGCCCACATCGTCCGCGCCGACGCGCTCGTGCTGCTCAGCGACGTCGACGGCCTGCACGACGGCGACCCGCGCAAGGAGGGCACCTCGCTCATCTCGACGGTGACCTCGCCCGCCGACCTCGACGGGGTCCAGGTCGGCGGCGTGGGCTCCGGCGTGGGCACCGGCGGCATGGCCTCCAAGGTCGACGCAGCGCGCGTCGCGACGGCCGCCGGCATCCCGGTTCTCCTCGGCTCCGCCGCAGCCGTGCTGGACCTGCTCAACGGCGAGGGCGGGACCTACTTCGCGCCGACCGGCAGCCGCACCTCCGCGCGCCTGCTGTGGCTCGCCCACGCCTCCACCCCCCGCGGGCAGCTCGTCCTCGACGACGGTGCGGTGCGCGCGGTCTGCGAGCGACGGCTGTCGCTGCTCCCTGCCGGCATCAGCGAGGTCCGCGGGGAGTTCGTCGCGGGCGACCCAGTCGAGCTCGTGTCCGCGGCCGGCGTCCCGGTGGCCCGCGGGCTGGTTGCGTACGACGCCAGCGAGCTGCCCGCGATGCTCGGCACCTCGACGAAGGGGACCGGTCGTCGGGAGGTCGTGCACCGCGACGACCTCGTCGTGCTCTGACCCAGAGCTGGCCAGGGCCCTGAACGTCCACCACGACGGAGCCTCTCGCGGATACCCTGCGCGCACATGGTGCCGCGGCCGGGCGGCGTGAACTCAGGGGGAGCTCTGTCCTCGCGACCAGCTGTGCCTGAGCGGGTCGGTGCCGCCGAGGTCGTCTCGGTGCTCGCCCTCGTGCTCTTCGTCGTGCTCTACGGGCTGACGAGGTACGTCACGGAGCCGTTCCCCTCGTTCACGCTGCCCTCGTTCGGCAGCTATGCCACGCCTGAGGCGAGCCGTTCCGTCACCGCGCCCACGATCGAGGTGCGCTTCGACGACGGCTCGTCGGCCTTGGTCGAACCGCAGGCGCTCATGGGCGTGGTCGGGCAGAACCCGGTCGTCGTCCTCTCGCAGCAGTTCCGCGCCGGGCTCACCGCGGACGGTGCGCTCGCGGCCCCGCCTGCCCACCTGAGCGGTCCGTCGAAGCTGCTCAAGCAGCTGCCCGCAGGGCAGGTGTGGGACGGGACCTCCTCGCGCGCGCAGGACCCTCGCACGCGGGCCTGGCTGAGGGCCCGCGCCCAGGCGCTGTTCCCGGGTCGGACCGCGACCGAGGTGGTCCTCACCTGGGTGAAGACGAGGTACGACCGCGGTTCGGGCGCCGTGCTGTCGACCCAGGCGCTCTCGCACGTCGTCGTGAGCCTCACGTGATCGCCGCCTACCGCAGGTGGCTGCACACGACCTGGACGCCGACGGCCGACGGCTTGGCCCTGCTGCGCATCTGCTTCGCCCTGTTCATGCTGGCCCTGCGCGGCCCCGTGCTGTTCGGTGTGCAGACGCTGCCGGACTCGTTCTACACGCCGCCGCCGGGGCTGATGCGACTGCTCCCGGGGTTCCCCGGCGCCGACCTCGTGCACGTGCTCGAGGTCGTGAGCGCCGTGTCCCTCACGGCCCTGGCACTGGGGTTCCTCACCAAGCTGTCGTCCTGGACCTACGCCGGCGTGACGGTGCTGGTCGCGGGTTATGGCGCGTCCACGGGCAAGATCGATCACAGCTTCCTGCTGCAGCTGTTCCCCGTCGTGATGGCCCACGCGGGGTGGGGCGAGGCGCTGTCGCTGGACGCCCTGCTCCGGCGGCGGGAGGCCCGCGTCGTGGGCTGGCCCCTGACGGTGTTCGCCATGCTCATCGGGCTCGCGTTCCTGCAGTCCGCCGTGTCGAAGGTGCAGGGCGGTTGGCTGTCCCCGCACACGCAGGCGCTGCGCGCGACGATCCACTACTACCAGGCCACCCATGACGGGACGGGACCCCTCGCGCGACTCGTCGAGTCGCTGCCGCGTCCGCTCAGCGAGGGACTCGACTGGTTGACCGTCGTGCTCGAGGGGTCGGGTGCGCTCTTCATGCTCTGGCGCCGGACGTTCCAGCTCTGGCTGGCAGCGCTCCTCGCCTTCCACCTGATGGTCCTCGTGACGCTCGACATCCTGTTCTTCGGCAACGTGATCGCCTACTCCGCGTTCTTCGTCCCGCTCGCCAACGTGACCCTTCCCCGGCCGGCGGGCGCGGTGCGCTGGGTGGCCGTGGCCGCGGTCACCGGCCTGGGCGTCGCGGCGGCCATCAACCCGGCGCCCCTGCTCAGCGGTGCCTACGACATCGGCCTCGGCGGCATCCAGAACGCCGGCATCATCTGGGTCGGCGGCATCTTCGGCATCGCGTACCTCGCCAGGCAGCTGGTGCAGCTGGCTCTGTCGCGTCGGGACGCAGGGCTGCCGGTCGGGGCGGACTGACGCCTACCCTGGTGCCATGAGCGAGGTCCTCGACGCTGCCCGCCGTGCGAAGGCGGCCGCTGCCGCACTGGCGCCGCTGCCGCGCAAGGTCAAGGACGCGGCACTGCTCGCGATGGCCGACGCCCTCGTGGCCGAGACGCCCCGCATCCTCGCGGCGAACGCGGTCGACGTCGCAGCGGCCCGAGAGGCGGGTACGGCGGAAGGCCTCGTCGACCGGCTCGCCCTCACGGAGTCGAGGGTTGCCGCGATGGCGGACGGTCTCCGGCACGTCGCGACGCTGCCCGACCCCGTCGGCGAGGTGATCCGCGGGGGTGTGCTGCCGAACGGCCTGGAGATCCGCCAGACCCGCGTCCCGCTCGGCGTGGTCGGCATCGTCTACGAGGCCCGGCCCAACGTGACCGCTGACGCGGCGGGGCTCTGCATCAAGAGCGGCAACGCGGTGCTGCTGCGCGGGTCGGCCTCGGCGTACCAGTCGAACACCGTCATCGTCGACGTCCTCGCCGAAGCGGCCGCTGGACTGCCGAAGGACGCGATCCAGCTGGTGCCCGGCACGGACCGGTCGTCGGTGGAGGAGCTGATGCGGGCGCGGGGGCTCGTCGACGTGCTCATCCCGCGCGGCGGCGCGTCGTTGATCCAGTCGGTCGTCGAGAACAGCACGGTGCCGGTGATCGAGACCGGCGTCGGCAACTGCACGGTCTACGTCGACGCGTCGGCCGACCTCGAGAAGGCGGTCGCGATCATCGTCGACGCGAAGGTCTCGCGACCGTCAGTCTGCAACGCCGCGGAGACGCTGCTCGTCCACGCCGACGCGGCCGACGCGTTCCTGCCGCTCGCCGTGAAGGCGCTGAGGGACAGGGGCGTCACGCTGCACGCCGAC
Source organism: uncultured Frankiales bacterium (assembly GCA_966212015.1). GTDB lineage: Bacteria > Actinomycetota > Actinomycetes > Mycobacteriales > SCTD01 > RYN-111. Next base: position 11,859 of record CBIHPE010000079.1, read on the forward strand.
GCCCGCGCCGCTGCCTTCGACTCCGCCTCGATCCCGGTGACGGACGAGGACTGGGCGGCCGAGTACCTCTCGCTCGACCTCGCCGTCGGCGTCGTCGACTCCCTCGACGAGGCGGTCGCCCACATCCGTCGCTGGGGGAGCGGGCACACCGAGGCGATCGTCACCCGCGACGTCGACGAGGCCCGCCGGTTCGTGAAGAGCCTCGACTCGGCCGCGGTGATGATCAACGCGTCGACCCGCTTCACCGACGGTGGGGAGTTCGGGTTCGGCGCCGAGATCGGCATCTCCACCCAGAAGCTGCACGCCCGCGGCCCGATGGGTCTGCCGGAGCTGACCTCGACGACCTACGTCGTGACCGGCGACGGCCACGTGCGCGGCTAGCGCGACTCGAGCCGCACCAGCGCGACGAGGTTGCCGAGCGCAAGGCTGACGTCGTAGAGGTGCAGCCCCCACTGCGGCCCGAGGATCTTCGGCAGCTCCGCAGGGCGGGTGTCGCCCTTGACCCGGTGGACCGCGACCTGCAGCCAGGCGTAGCCGTTGCGGTGATGGCAGGCGCCGGTCAGGTAGTCGGGGTAGGAGAGGTACGTGGTGCTCGCAGCCGTCGGCACCAGGGCCTGGGTCACGGGCACGATCGGCTTCAGCTTCTCGACGTCGCCGCTCAGCAGCGCCGGGCTCGTGCAGGCCGCCACCAGGTGCCGCGCCTTGTCCGGTCGCCCGAAGAAGGTCGTGGGCGGGGGTGTCGTGTCGAAGGTGTTGTAAGCGACCGCGCAGCCGTTCTGGGTGCCGCTGGTGCACAGCGGGATGTTCTGCAGGTCGCCGCCGACGTCCTTGCCCGGCGGCACCTTCAGGGCACCGCCGATCAGCAGCGCCGACACGAGGCGCTTGCGGAGGGCTGCGTTCCCGTCGATCTCCTCCTGGATCAGGGTGAGCAGCTCGAGCGAGCCCTGGGAGTGGCCGATGAGCACGAAGCGCCGGCCTGGGTTCTGGTTGAGGTAGTCGTGGAACGCCGACACGACGTCCGCGTGCGACAGGGCGCGCGCCTTCTTGTCGTTGTACTTGCCGCCGAACAGGGCCGAGACGGTCACCTGCCGGTAGACGGGGGCGTAGACCCGGCAGACGGACGAGAACGGCGCGACCTGGGCGACCGCGACGTCGCGCTCGGCCTGCTCCACCTTGAGCGGCGCGTTCGTCGTCGCGTCCCGGGCGACGGTCGGGTAGACGTAGAAGCAGTCGACCTTCTGGTCCGGATCGGGTGCCGGCACGGTGACCTTCCCGCCGCGGGCCTGGACGGCGGTGGTGTCGAGCGGCGTGTGGCAGGGGTCGGCGGTCGCCTTGGGCTGGCAGAGCCACAGGGTGGGGTGCGAGACCGGCAGCGCACGTCTGCCTGCGGTCGCCGACGGCGACGGCGTCGCAGCAGGGTGACTGCTCGAGGTGCAGGCAGCCGCGAGCAGCAGCGCGGCCAGTCGCTTCCGCATCAGTAGCCGTTCGCCTCGCCCTCGCCCGCGAGGTGCCCGGTGATCGCTGCGTAGTCCTCCCCGGCATGGCCGGCGGCGAGCGTCCGCTTGGCCTGGTCGAGGCAGGCGCGCGTGACCTCGAGGTCGCTGTCGGCCGAGGTCACCGCGAGGTCGAGGTCCTTGGCCATCAGGTCGACGGAGAAGGTCGTGCCCGTGAAGTCGTCGGCCTGGATCATCGGCAGCTTCTGGTTCAGGTACCAGCCGTACGCGGTCTGGCTGAGGACGAGCAGCAGCAGGTCCTTGTCGATGCCGAGGTCGCGGCCGAGCCGCAGCGACTCGCCGAGCCCGGCGGCCATGACGCCGAGGCCCTGGTTGACGCACAGCTTCAGGGCGGACGCCGACCCGACGCCGCCGACGTGGAGGACGCGGTCGGGGTCGCCCCACAGGACGGCGAGCTCGCGGGCCTGCGCCGCGTCGTCGGTGGCACCGCCCAGGAAGACGCCGAGGGTCCCGTCGGTCGCGGGCTTGACGCTGCCGGCGACGGGGGCGTCGACGTACCGCAGCCCGCCTGCGTCGCAGGCCTTGGCGAACTCGTGCGCCGCGTCCGGTCCGATGGTCGAGCTGTCTAGGACGAGCGCGCCCGGCGCGTGCGTGACGACGTCGGCGAGGACCGCCCGCACCGCGTCCGGGCCGAACAGCATCAGCACGACCGCGTCGGCACCGGAGACGGCGGCGGCGACCGACCGGGCCTCGGTGGCTCCGAGCTCGATCAGGTCACCGGCCTTGCCCGGGGTCCTGTTCCACACCGTGACGTCGTGCCCCGCGCGCACGACGTGGGCGGCCATCGGCACACCCATCCGACCCAGACCGAGGAAGGCGACCTTCATGCCGCCGACCCTATCTGTGCCGCGAAGGGACACGGCGCTGCGGAATCCGGGTCGGAAACCGCAGCGCTGTGTCCGTTCGCACGGGAGGAACGGTCAGGCGTTGACCTTCAGCAGGCCGAACATGGCGCCGTGGGGATCGGTCACGACGCTGAAGCGGACCTCGGCCATCTCGGCGTACTCGACGACGAAGCTCGCACCCAGCGCGACGGCCTCGGCGCCCTTGGCCTTCGGGTCCTCGGCCTTGAAGTAGGGCATCCAGTACGACGGCACGAAGTCCGGCGCCATCTCGGGCATGTCCATGCAGCCGGCGATCGAGGTGCCGCCCTGCTGGAACTCGGTGTAGCCGGGGTTCACGGTGGCGCCCCAGCCGAAGACCTTCTCGTAGAAGGGCAGGACGGCGGCCTGGTCGCGGGTGGTGTTCTCGATCCAGGAGGGGCAGCCCTCCTCGTCGACCCGCTCGGAGCCGAGGTGCTCCTTGGGCTCCCAGACGCCGAAGAACGCGCCGTCGGGCGCGGTGTAGACGGCCATCACCCCGAGCTCGGCCACGGCCATCGGCGGGGCGACGACGCTGCCGCCCGCCTCAGCGACGAGCGCGGTGGTCTTCTCGGCGTCGGCGGTGCAGACGTAGCAGGACCAGACGGGCGGCATGCCCTCCTGCATCAGGGGCATCACGCCGGCGACCTTCTTGCCGTCGCTGGAGAAGTTGGCGTAGCCGCCGAACTCCTCGGCGCGCGAGGTGTCGCAGGTCCAGCCGAACAGCGCGCCGTAGAACTCGATGCTCTTGGCCACGTCGGGCGACGAGAGGTCGACCCAGATCGGCTCGCCGGGCTCGTACTTCGTCTTGATCGTCATGGGTCCTCCCCGGGTCGGTGTCGTGCACTGGAGACGCCTGCCGACCGTATTCCTCATCGGTGACATTCAGAGGGCCGGTGGAACAAGTTCCAGCGCGTGCGACAGAATGGCGTTCTAGACATCAAGGAGTGCCCGTGCTGCAGCCCCAGTTCGCGTCCGTCGAGGACACCGCCACGCGCCTCGGCGCGGCCGGCTACCTCACCGACCACGCGATCGCGACGACGGTCTTCCTGGCCGACCGCCTCGGCAAGCCGCTCCTCATCGAGGGCCCCGCCGGCGTCGGCAAGACCGAGCTCGCGAAGTCGGTCGCCCTCGCGACCAACAGCGAGCTCATCCGCCTCCAGTGCTACGAGGGGCTCGACGAGGCCCGCGCGCTCTACGAGTGGAACTACAAGAAGCAGCTGCTGCGCATCCAGGCCGCCAGCGACGACACCGCGTGGGACGAGATCCACGACGACGTCTTCGCCGAGGAGTTCCTGCT
>CBIHPE010000080.1:0-15462 GCA_966212015.1 uncultured Frankiales bacterium
CATCGTCGAGTTCGACGAGGTCGACGAGTCGAACCTGCAGCGCCAGATCATCCACAAGCAGTCGACCATCGGCCAGCCGAAGGCCCAGTCGGCCGCCGCGGCCGTCGCCGACGTCAACCCGCTGGTGAACGTGGTCCTGCACGAGGAGCGGCTGGACAACGACAACGTCTACCGGATCTTCGAGGGTTACGACCTCATCGTCGACGGCACCGACAACTTCGCAACCCGCTACCTGGTCAACGACGCCGCGTACTTCCTCGGCATCCCGTACGTCTGGGGCTCGATCTACCGCTTCGACGGCCAGGCGTCCGTCTTCGCCGCCGGCCTGCGCAACAGCAAGAACGAGGAGCTGGCCGCGGCCGCCGCGGACGCGCCCTGCTACCGCTGCCTCTACCCCGAGCCGCCGCCGCCGGGCATGGTCCCCTCCTGCGCCGAGGGCGGCGTCCTGGGTGTGCTGTGCGCGAGCATCGGCTCCATCCAGGTCAACGAGGCCATCAAGCTCCTCGCGGGCATCGGTGAGCCGCTGGTCGGCAAGCTCATGGTCTACGACGCGCTCGAGATGGAGTACCGCAAGCTGAAGGTCCGCAAGGACCCGAACTGCCGGCTGTGCGGTGAGAACCCGGAGGTCACGGGTCTCATCGACTACGACTACTTCTGCGGCAACATCTCCGACGAGGCCGCCGACGCCGCCGCCGGCTCGACGATCTCGGTGAACCAGCTCGACCAGTGGATCAAGGACCGCGACGACTTCGTGCTCGTCGACGTCCGCGAGCCCAACGAGTACGAGATCAACAAGATCCCGGGCTCGGTGCTGATCCCGAAGGGCGAGTTCCTCAACGGCAACGCCCTCGAGGAGCTCGGCAAGCTCACCGACAACGGCTCCAAGCAGCTGGTGCTGCACTGCAAGTCGGGCGTGCGCTCGGCCGAGTGCCTCCTGGTCGCCAAGGGCGCCGGCTACTCCGACGCCGTGCACGTCGGCGGTGGCGTGGTGGCGTGGGTCAGCCAGATCGACCCGTCGCAGCCGGCGTACTGATCCCCGGGTCTCTACGCTCTGACGCATGACAGACAAGGACCGCCTCGACGACTACGTCGAGGCGGTCCTTGCGTTGGTGGACCAGGTCCCGCGCGGGAGGGCCACGACGTACGGCGCGATCGCCGACGCGCTCTTCGACGAGTACGGCGGCGGCCCGCGTCAGCCGGCGGCCGTGATGGCCCGGCATGCCCACGGCGTCACCTGGTGGCGGATCGTCCGCTCCGACGGCACCCTGCCGCCGCACCTCGCCGACGAGGCCCGGCAGGCCTACCTCGAGGAGGGCACGCCGCTGCGGCCCTCGGGGACGGTCGACCTGCGCGCCGCCCTGTGGCTGCCGCCCGTCGTGGACTGACGTGGGGTCAGTCGCGCCAGGCGTACTCGTGCTCCGGGCGCCCGGTGCTGCCGTAGCGCAGCCGCAGCTCCACCCGCCCCGCGCGGGCCAGGTCGGACAGATAGCGCTGGGCGGTCGCGCGCGAGACGCCGGTCAGCTCGGCCACGGCGATCGCGGTCAGCGGCTCGCCGGCCCGGCGCAGGGCGTCGGCGACCGCCTCGGCGGTGACCGCGGAGCGTCCCTTCGGCAGCGGTGCGCCGGCGGCGTCGCCCTCCCGCAGAGTCGCGAGAGCACGGTCGACGTCGGCCTGGCTCAGCGGCCCCACGCCGGTCAACAGGGTCCAGCACCGTGCGAAGGCGGTCAGCTTGGCTGCCAGCACGGCCGGCGAGAAGGGCTTGACGACCAGGTTGAGCACGCCGCCGGCCAGGGCGCGGCGCAGCGTCGCCGCGTCGTCGGCCGCGGTCACCATGATCACCGCGGTGCCGAGCTCGCCGACGATGTCGGTGCCGCGCCGATCGGGCAGGTACTCGTCGAGCAGCACCAGGTCGGGGGCGAGGTCGCGGACCGCCGCCAGCGCGTCCGCCGCCGTGTGGCTGAGTCCCACCACCTCGAAGCCGGGTACCTGACCGATGATGGCGGCATGGATGCGCGCCACGCGGAAGTCGTCGTCGACGACGAGCGTGCGGATCATCGCGTCTCCACCCCCGCGGCGACCGCCGGCGGCTCGACGACGTCGCACATCCGGGCGGTGAACGTCGCGCCCACCTCCCCGCCGCCGGGGTCGGCCAGGCTGACGTCCCCGCGGTGCGAGCGGGCGGTCAGCCGGGCCACGGCCAGGCCGTAGCCATGCTCGGTGGCACCGTGGCTCCGGGTGGTGAAGCCGCGCTCGAAGATGCGGGACACGTCGAGCGGCGCGACGCCCGGGCCGCTGTCCAGGACGTGCATGACGAGGTCCGGACCGTCGGAGGCGACGGTGAGCTCGACGTACGCGGGACGCCTCGAGCCACCGGCGGCGGCGCGGATCGCGTTGTCCAGCAGGTTGCCCAGCACGGTGACGACGTCGAGCGGTGCGACCACGGTGCCGTCCACGTAGGTGGACGCCTCGACGTCGAGCCGTACGCCCGACTCCGAGGCGATCGCGCGCTTGGCTGCGACCAGCCCGCTGAGATACGGGTCGCCCAGACCCGCGACGGGGCTCAGATCGATGCTCAGCTCGTCCAGGTAGTGCTGCGCCTGCTCGATGTGACCCAGATGCAGGAGGCCGCCGAGTGCGTGGATCCGGTTGCGGTACTCGTGCGACTGCGCCCGCAGCGCGTCGGTGAGCGCGCGCGTGGCCTCCAGCTCGCGAGAGGCGGCGTCGAGGTCGGTGCGGTCGCGCAGCGTCAGCACCCGCCCGAGGTCGCGGCCCTCGCGGGTGACCGCGATCCGGTCGGCCACCACGACGCGTCCTTCCAGGGCGCACACGGCGCCGACCGGTGCAGGCTCCGCGGTGAGCATCTCCTTGATCTCCTCCGGCAGATCGGCCTCGGCCAGGCGGGTGCCACGCGCGGGGGAGCGGCCGAGGAGCAGCTGGGCCGCTCGATTGACCACCGTGACCCGGTCGCGCGAGTCGACCGCGATGATCCCGTCCCGCACGCCGCCGAGGACGGCGGCGTGCTCGCGCACCAGGTCCGCCATCTCCTCCGGCTCCAGACCCAGCGTGGTGCGTCGCAGGCGTCGGCCCAACGTGACGGCCCCGGAGATGCCGACCGCGAGCGCGCCGGCCGCGATCAGCCCCAGGACGAGCACCAGCTGCCAGGTGCGGGCGTTCACCGTGTTCATCGAGATGCCGACGCTCACCTCGCCGACCACCGCTCCGGTGTCGTCGCGCAGGGGCACCTTGCCGCGGGCGGAGAGTCCCAGCGTCCCGCGCTCCACGGTGACGACCTGCCGCCCGGCCAGCACCGCGTCGGGGCTCGTGCTGACGACGGCGCCGATGCTCGCCGGACGGGGATGGCTGTACCGGATGCCGCGCTTGTCGGTGATGACGACGTAGAGCGCACCGGTCGAGCGCCGTACGTCCTCGGCGGTGCGCTGGACCGGCCCATCGGGCGTCGGCGCGCCTCCGGTCACCTGGGCCGCCAGGCCGGGTTGCTGGGCGACGCTGCGGGCGATGGCGAGCGCTCGCTGCTCGTACTCCCGCGAGAGGTCGTGGCGCAGGACGTAGGCCGCCCCGGACAGGAGCAGCAGCACGACCGCGAGCAGGAGCCCGACCAGAAGCAGGACGTTCTTCGTGCTGAACGTCCACCGCGGGTGTGGCGTCGGTAACACCCGCTGAGTGTAGGCGCCCGGATGCCGTTGAGCAGTATGAGCACAACGGCACTTGTGCATTCAACGACCGCATCGATCACAAGACTGTGACGGCGGTCACCCGTTGCCTAGCGTCCGGCGGCATGAGTGATCACGCCATCGCCTTACGCGGCGCCACCAAGCAGTTCCCCCACCGAGCGGGTGGGACCTTCACCGCCATCCGCGACGTCGACATCGAGGTGGCCTCCGGCGAGTTCGTCACCGTCGTCGGCCCGACCGGTTGCGGCAAGTCCACCACGCTGTCCCTCATGTCCGGCCTCGAGCCGGCGACCCACGGCACCGTCACCGTCAACGGCCGGCCGGTGCAGGGCATCCCCGACGGTGTCGGCTACATGTTCCAGACGGACGCGACCCTGCCGTGGAAGAACGTGCTCGACAACGTGGCCCTCGGCCTGCGCTATCGAGGCATCGGCAAGGCCGAGGCCAACGCCAAGGCGCGCGACTGGATCGAGCGCGTCGGCCTGGCCGGCTTCGAGGATCGCTATCCCCACCAGCTCTCCGGCGGCATGCGCAAGCGCGTCGCCATGGCGCAGACCCTCATCACCGAGCCGAACGTGCTCCTGATGGACGAGCCGTTCGGCGCCCTCGACGTCCAGACCCGCGAGCTGATGCAGGACGAGCTGCTGCGGCTGTGGTCGGGCACCGGCGCCGCGGTCGTGTTCGTCACCCATGACCTCACCGAGGCCATCGCGCTGGCCGACCGGGTGGTCGTGATGACCGCCGGTCCCGCGACGGTCAAGGACGTGGTCGCCGTCGACCTGCCGCGTCCGCGCAAGGTCGAGGAGATCCGGCTGACGCCGGAGTTCACCGAGCTCTACCGCCGGGTCTGGGACTCGCTGCGCGAAGAGGTCGAGATCACCCGAGCCCGAGGAGCAGGCAATGTCGCATGAGATCCCCGTCCCCGTCCCCGTCGGGGTCGACCTCGAGACCGAGGTCGCGCCCACGGCGATCACCAGCAAGCGCCGGGCTCGGTCCACGGCACGTGGCCCCTGGGCCGTGTACGGCGTCCGCACGCTCCTGGTGGCGGTGTGGCTGGGCGCATGGGAGCTCTCCGCCCGTACGTTCATGGACCCGTTCCTGATCTCCATGCCGAGCCAGATCTGGCAGCGACTGGTGACCTGGTTCACCGACGGCACCTCCCAGGGCAGCATCTGGGAGAACATCTGGGTGACCCTCGAGGAGGCGGCGGGCGGCTTCATGCTCGGCGTCCTCGGCGGTGTCGTCCTCGGTGTCGTCCTGGGTCGGGCCCGGTTCGCCGCGGATGTGCTGGCGCCGTTCATCAAGGCGGCCAACGCGATCCCGCGCATCGTGCTGGCGTCGCTCTTCGTGATCTGGTTCGGCCTGGGCATGGAGTCCAAGATTGCCACCGCCTTCGTGCTGGTCTTCTTCGCCGTCTTCTTCAACGCATTCCAAGGCGCCCGCGAGGTCGACAAGACGCTGATCGACAACGCCCGCATCCTGGGCGCCGGCCGCTGGTCCCTGATGCGCACGATCGTCCTTCCCAGCGCCACCAGCTGGATCCTCGCCTCGATGCACGTGGCCTTCGGGTTCGCGCTCATCGGCGCCGTCGTCGGTGAGGTCATCGGCGCCTCCCGCGGCATGGGCCTGCTGATCCAGCAGTCCCAGGGCAACTTCGACTCCGCCGGCGTCTACGCCGGGATGGTCGTCATCACCGCTGTCGCGCTGATCGCCGAGACCCTCATCACCCGCCTGGAGAAGCGCCTCACCGCGTGGCGCCCCCAGGCCACCTCGACCCACGCCTCCGGCGTCTGAGTCCGACCCTCACGAAAGCAGGAAGAACAATGATCCGTACGTCCCGCATGGCTGCCGCGGCAGCCGGTCTCGCCCTGGTCGCATCCACGCTCGCCGCATGCGGCAACAGCTCGGGCGGCGACGCCGGCGGCGAGGTCACCATCATGGTCGGCGGCATCGACAAGGTGATCTATCTGCCCGCGATGCTCACCCAGCAGCTCGGCTACTTCAAGGACGAGGGCCTCGACGTCAAGCTGATGACGGAGCCGTCGGGCGCCAGCGCCGAGACCGAGCTGGTGGCCAACAAGGTCAACGGTGTGGTGGGCTTCTACGACCACACGGTCACCCTGCAGGCGCAGGGCAAGTGCGTGGAGAGCGTGGTCCAGCTGGCCAAGGTGCCGGGTGAGGTCGAGATGGTCTCGACCAAGGCCTCCGGCCTCTCGGGTCCCGCGGACTTCCAGGGCAAGAAGCTCGGCGTCACCTCGGCCGGCTCCTCGACCGACTATCTGACCCAGTACCTCGCCACCAAGGCCGGAGTGGAGACCAAGGACTACACCACCGTCGCGGTCGGCGCCGGCTCGACCTTCCTCGCCGGTCTGCAGCAGGGCAGCATCGACGCGGGCATGACCACCGACCCGACGGTGGAGACGGTGCTCAACCAGGGGGCAGGCAAGATCCTGCTCGACATGCGCACCGAGGAGGGCACCACGCAGGCGCTGGGCGGGCTCTACCCCGCGGCCTCGCTGTACATGAACTGCGACTACGTCGAGAAGAACCCGCAGACGGTGCAGAAGATCGCGAACGCCTTCGTGAAGACCCTCGGCTGGATCGGCGGCCACTCGGCCGCCGACATCGCGGCGAAGATGCCGGCCGGCTACGCGGGCGGCGACATGGCGACGTACACCAAGTCGATCGACGGCTCGAAGGGGATCTTCACCGCCGACGGCGTGATGCCCGACGGCGGCCCGCAGACGGTGCTCGACGTCCTGGGGACCTTCTCGCCGGTGGTCAAGCCCAAGAAGGACTCGCTCGACCTGTCCAAGACCTACACCACGACGTTCGTCGACGCGGCGAAGTAGGTCCGCTGCCCGATGAGGGCGGCACGGCGGTACGAGGGCGGTCCAGCGCGGACCGCCCTCGTTCGCCTTACTGACCGGTCACCGCGATGATCGGTGCGTGCTCTACCGACTGCTGCACGCGATCATCCCGCCGCTGCTCCGCCTGATCTGGCGTCCGCGCGTGACCGGGCGCGAGCGCGTGCCTCGTACGGGCGGGGTGCTCATCGCCAGCAACCACCTCAGCTTCGTCGACTCGGTCGTGATCCCGTCGACCTCGCCGCGCCCGGTGCGCTTCCTGGCCAAGTCGGACTACTTCACAGGCACCGGGATCAAGGGCACCGTGATGCGGCTGTGGTTCAAGGGCCTCGGCATGCTGCCGGTCGACCGCGATGACCCGCAGGCCGCGCTCGGCTCGCTCGACACCGCGCTGGAGGTGCTGCGTCGCGGGGAGGCGTTCGGGATCTACCCCGAGGGCACGCGCTCGCGCGACGGCCTCCTGTATCGGGGCCGCACCGGCGTCGCCCATCTGGCGCTGACTGCCGGCGTCCCGGTGGTGCCGGTCGGGCTCAAGGGCACCGAGCAGCTCCAGCCGGTCGGCTCCAACCTGCCGCGACTGGTCCGCGTCGAGGTCGCCTTCGGCGAGCCGATCCAGGTCGCGGGTCGCTTCGACGGGATGCCGCTGGGCAAGGCCCGACGGCTGCTCACCGACGAGATCATGACCGCCATCCAGCAGCTGTCGGGGCAGGTCGAGGCCGGCGTCTACAACGAGCGGGCCGCCGACGCCTGAGGCGCGCTCTTGAGAAGGCCTCCAGACAGGCGCACCATGGGAGTGACGCCCGTCATGAACGAGGTGAGGTCCATGGGCACGACCGACTGCTTGAGGGAATCCGTCCAGCACACCTACGACGATCTGCACGGCCGGCTCGAGGCTGCCTGCGAGATCCATGGCAGCGCGTCGCACTCCCACCGGGGGAGCCCCCCGATCGACATGCTGTGCGCGTGTGTCGCCCAGCACCTGCACGCCGTCGACGAGGTGCTGCTGCCGTGCCTGCCGATGCATCGCGACACCCATGACTTCCGTGCCGCGCAGCACGAGGTGGAGGTGGTGCTGGCGCACGTGAAGGCGCACGAGTTCGGATCCACGTACGAGCACACCTTCTCCTGGTCGGCCATGTGGAACGACGTGCGCGACGCGATGACGGCTCTCCAACGTGAGGAGGAGGCCCTGGTCGCGCGGCTGTGCGACGTGCTCGACGATGGCGAGCTGGTCAAGATGACCGACGAGCTGGCCCGTCGCGAGCCGCGCGAGCCGACCCGCCCGCACCCGTACCTTCCGCACACCGGCGCCGCCGGACAGGCGATGCGCAGGGTGATGCGGGTGGTCGACGGGTTCTGGGACGAGGCGGACGGGCGCTACGTCCCGGTCGCGCCGCGAGCACCGCGCAAGGCGCCGGGGCCGCTCAAGCAGTACCTCATGGGCAACCCGCGTTTCGACGACGAGGAGTGAACTGTCGGCGGGGTCTGATTCAGTGGTCCCGTGACCACGACGTACCGACTGGAGGAACCGGCCGCGCGTGTCGGCGTGCCGCCGCTCGACGAGCACCAGCGGCGCGTCGTCGAGCATCCCGGCGGGCCGCTGCTGGTGCTCGCCGGTCCCGGCACGGGCAAGACCACCACGCTCGTCGAGGCGGTCGTCGACCGGATCGAGCAGCGCGGTGCGCGCCCCGACGAGGTGCTGGCGCTGACCTTCTCCCGCAAGGCCGCTGACGAGCTGCGCGACCGGATCACCGCGCGCCTCGGCCGGACCATGAGCGGCACGCCCTGCTCGACGTTCCACTCCTTCGCCTACGGCCTGATCCGCGCCTACGCCCCCCAGGAGCTCTACGAGGCGCCACTGCGGCTGCTGAGCGCCCCGGAGGCCGACGTCGTGCTGCGTGAGCTGCTCAGTGACCACCCCGAGTCGGTGCGCTGGCCCGAGGGTCTGCGCCACGCGCTGGGCACCCGCGGCTTCGCGCGGGAGGTGCAGGCGGTGCTCTCCCGGGCCCGTGAGAAGGGGCTCGAGGGCGAGGAGCTGCGGCTGCTCGGCGAGCGTGAGGGCATCCCGGAGTTCGCGGCCGCGGGCCTCTTCCTCGACGCCTACCTCACCAACCTCGACAGCCAGGGCGCGACCGACTACGCCGACCTGATCCGGCGGGCGACCATCGAGGCCGAGTACCATCGCGACGAGCTGCGCGCCCGCTACCGGCACATCTTCGTGGACGAGTACCAGGACACCGACCCGGGCCAGGTCGCGCTGCTGCGCGCGCTGGCCGGCGACGGCCGTGATCTGGTCGTGGTCGGCGACCCGCACCAGTCGATCTACGGCTTCCGCGGCGCGGAGGTCCGCGGGATCCTCGAGTTCCCCACCGAGTTCCCGCAGGCCGGCGGCGCGCCGGCGCCGGTGGTCGCGCTGCGCACCACCCGCCGGTTCGGTCCCCGGGTGCTGACCGCCGCCCAGCGGGTCGCCGGACGCATCGGCCTGCCCGGCACGATCGACGAGGCCGCGCGCGAGGCGTTCCTCGCCCCGCGCGCCGAGGGACCGGCCGGCAAGGTCCAGGTGATGACGTTCGACAGCGAGCGGGCCGAGGCCGAGCACCTCGCCGACCTGCTTCGCCGCGCCCACCTCGAGGGCGGCATCGGATGGGACGAGATGGCCGTCCTGGTCCGCTCCGGGCGCAACACCATCCCGCCGCTGCGCCGTGCCCTCGGTGCGCTCGGCGTCCCGGTCGAGGTCGCCGGAGACGAGGTGCCGCTGGTCCGCGACCCGGCCGTCGAGCCCCTGCTCGCGGCGCTGCGCGCAGCCCTCAACCTCACCAACGACGACCCGCTGCACGCCGACTACGTCGACCACGCCCAGGTGGAGAGCCTGCTCACCGGCCCCCTCGGAGGCCTGACCGCCCCGGATGTACGCCGCCTGGCGCGGGCGCTGCGCGCCACCGAGAAGCTGCGGGCCGCCGCGGAGGAGCGTCCCGTGCGGTCCTCGCACGAGCTGCTGCGCGACGCGCTCGTCGACCCCGGGTTCCTCGCCGGCGTCCCGGCCGGCACCGACGTGACCCGCGCCCGCGAGACCGTCGCCCTGCTCCATCGCGTCGCCGCGATGGAGTCCGACGGCGCCAGTCCCGAGGAGCTGCTCTGGGAGCTGTGGTCCTCGACGCGCTGGCCGGCCCGATTGCAGCGCTCGGTCGAGCTCGGCGGGGCGGCCGCCCGTCGCGCGCACCGCGACCTCGACGCCGTGCTCGCGCTCTTCGAGGCGGCCGCGCGGCTCGAGGCGCAGCGCGACCATGCCGGTGCCCGGGCGTTCCTCGAGCTGCTCGGTGCCCAGCAGATCCCCGCCGACACCCTCGCCGACCGGGGAGCCCGCGGGGCCGCGGTGCGGCTCCTGACCGCGCACCGCTCCAAGGGTCTCGAATGGCGCCTGGTCGTCGTCACCCACGTGCAGGCCGAGGCCTGGCCCGACCTGCGCCGGCGCAGCAGCCTGCTCCAGCCCGACCGGATCGGCGAGCACGGCCTCACCCCGCCGCTGACCGCGCGCGAGCTGCTCGCCGAGGAGCGCCGGCTCTTCTACGTCGCGTGCACCCGCGCCCGCGAGCGGCTCATCGTCACCGCGGTCCACTCCGACGACGACGAGGGCGAGCAGCCGAGCCGCTTCCTCGACGAGCTCGGGGTCACCATCGAGCGTACGGTCGGGCGTCCCCGCCGACCGCTGTCCCTCGGCGGTCTGGTCGCCGAGCTGCGTCGCGTCGTCGCCGACCCCGAGACCGAGGAGCCACTGCGGCTCGCCGCTGCGCGCCGGCTCGCCCGGCTCGCGGCCGAGACCCGCGGCGAGCGCCCGCTGGTGCCGGCCGCCGACCCGTCCACCTGGTGGGGCACCCGGTCGAGCTCCCGGGCCGTCGCCCCGCTGCGCGACCCCGGCAAGCCGGTGCCGATCTCGCCGAGCGTGCTCGACGGCCTGCTGCAGTGCCCGGCGCAGTGGTTCCTCTCGCGTGAGGCCGGCGGGATCGCCGCCTCACACCAGGCCGCCAACGTCGGCGAGATCGTCCATGCGCTCGCCCAGCGGGTGGCCACCGAGGATCTGCCGCCCGACGTCGAGGTGCTGATGGAGCACGTCGACGCCGTATGGGGCCGGCTCAGCTTCCGGGTGCAGTGGGCCGCCGAGCGCGAGCGGGCGCGGATCCGCTCCGCACTCGAGCGCTACGTCGCGTGGCACACCAGCAACCCGCGCCGGTTCGTCGACGTCGAGGTGGCCTTCCGTGCCGACGTGGTCCTGGCCGACGGCGAGACCGTCACCCTCACCGGCCGCGCCGACCGGCTCGAGCTCGACCACGACGGCCGGGTCGTCGTGGTCGACCTGAAGACCGGCAAGAACCCGCCCAGCGACAGGTCGGTCGAGTCCAACGCCCAGCTGGCGGTCTACCAGCTGGCCGTCGACAGCGGCGCCACCGCCGAGCTCGTGCCCGGCGCCACCAGCGGTGGCGGTGAGCTGGTCCAGCTCGGCATGCCGGATCCGGCTCTGCCGGTGAAGGTGCAGCGCCAGGAGGCCCACAACGACGCCAGTGACGTGCGGATCGAGCTGCGCAGCCAGCTGTCCGTCGCGGCCAAGCGGTTGCGCTCCGAGCAGCTCCCCGCCATCTCGGGGGAGCACTGCAAGAGGTGCGACTACATCAGCCTCTGTCCGATCAAGGGCGCCGGGGCGGTGACGGCATGAGCAGCGTGACCCGGGAGATCCGTACGCCCGAGGACCTGCAGGCCGTGATGGGGGAGAAGCACCCCGCCTCCCCGGAGCAGTGGGCCGCCATCACCGCGCCCCTCGAGCCGGTCGTGGTCATCGCCGGCGCCGGCTCCGGCAAGACCACACTCATGGCCGCGCGCGTCGTCTACCTGGTCGTCACCGGCCAGGTCCGACCCGACGAGGTCCTCGGCCTGAACTTCACCACCAAGGCGACCGCCCAGCTGCGCGCCAAGATCCGCCAGGCCCTCGACAACGCCGGTGTCCTCGTCGAGGACGAGGAGGGCGAGGTCCTCGAGCCGACGGTGGCCACGTACAACGCCTACGCCGCCGGCCTGCTCAACGACCACGGCCTGCGGATCGGGCACGAGCCCGACACCCGCGTCATCACCGACGCCGCCCGCTATCAGCTCGGGGCACGGGCCATCGACCGCCACACCGGCGAGGTCCGGCTGCTTTCCGATCACCCGCCGACGGTGATCCAGTGGCTGCTCGCCCTCGACAGCTCCCTCAACGAGCACCTGCGGGTGCCGGCCGACGTCCGCGAGCACGACGCCGACGTCCGCGCCGGGTTCGAGCGGGCGCTCGCCGAGGAGGAGGCGGGCAAGGCCCGCAAGACGTGGCTCGAGCCGGTCGCGAAGGCCCTGGACGCGATCGAGCGCCGCGAGGAGCTGCTCCAGCTCGTCGAGACCTACCGCCGGGTGAAGTCGGACCTGCGACTGATGGACTTCTCCGACCAGATCGCGCTCGCGGCGCGGCTGGCCGCCGAGCAGCCGGAGGTCGGCGCGGCGGAGCGGGAGCGCTTCAAGGTCGTCATGCTCGACGAGTACCAGGACACCTCCACCGCGCAGGCCATCATGCTGTCCCGGCTCTTCGGGGGCGGCCACGCGGTGATGGCGGTCGGCGATCCCAACCAGGCGATCTACGGCTGGCGCGGTGCCTCGGTCTCCAACATCCTGGGCTTCGCCCAGACCTTCCCCCGCCGCGACGGCGGATCGGTCGGCCTCTACCACCTCACCGTCAACCGACGCTCGGGCAGCGAGATCCTGGCGGTCGCCAACCGCCTCGCCCAGCCGCTGTACGACGCCACGCCCGGCGTCCTGCCGCTGGTCGCCGACCCGCGCAAGGGCGAGGGCCGGGTCACCGCCCGGGTCTTCGAGCGCCAGGACGACGAGCTCGCCTGGCTGGCCGAGGAGCTCAAGGCCGCCCATGCCGCTCTCGACGGCGAGGCGCCGTGGGCCCGGCTGGCGGTCCTGACCCGTGATAACGCGTCGGCCGAGCGGGTCTTCGACGTGCTGACCTCGGCCGAGATCCCGGTCGAGATCGTCGGGCTCGCGGGCCTGCTGCGTCTGCCCGAGGTCGCCGAGATCGTCGCCGTCCTGCATCTGCTCCACGACGTCACCGCCAACGCCGCGCTGCTCACTCTGCTCAACGGGCCGCGCTGGGCGATCGGGCCGCGCGACCAGAAGCTCCTCGCCGCCCGCGCCCAGGAGCTGGCCGGCGGCCGGCGCAGCGCCGAGGCCGGCTCGATCGACGAGGCGATGGTGGCGATCGCCGACGGCGTCGACCCGGCCGAGCTGCCGGCCCTCGACGACGCCCTCGCGGACCCGGGGGACCCGGAGGACTGGGCCTACTCCACCGAGGCGCGCGAGCGGTTCGGTCTACTCGCGGCCGAGCTGCGACAGCTGCGCTCCCACGCCGGGGACCCGCTGCTCGACGTGGTGCGCCGGGTCATCGACACCATCGGCACCGACGTCGAACTGGCCTCGGCGACCGGGCCGGCCGCGGCCACCCGCCGCGACAACGTCGACCTGTTCGTCAAGGCCGTGGCCGACTTCCAGGCCATCGACGGCGACGTCTCGATGGCCGCGCTGCTCTCCTACCTCACCGCCGAGGAGGAAGAGGGCAGCGGGCTCGAGCTGGCCACGCCGTCAGCCGCCGACTCGGTCAAGCTCCTGACGGTCCACCGCTCCAAGGGGCTCGAGTGGGCCGAGGTCTTCCTGGTCGGCGTGGGCGAGAGTGTCTTCCCGTCCAATCGCACCCGCCCGAGCTGGATCACCACCCCGGCGGTGCTGCCCTCGCAACTGCGGCGCGATGCCCACGACCTGCCCCACCTCCAGGGCTTCGACAAGCCCGCCATCGACGCGTACAAGGTCGCGGTCAAGGCCCACGAGGCGAGCGAGGAGCTGCGCCTGGGCTACGTCGCCTTCACGCGTGCTGAGGACCGGCTCTCGGTGACCAGCTACCTCTGGACCCCGCGCAAGACCCCGTTCGGCCCCTCGGCGTACCAGGAGAGCGTCCGGGCGCATCTCGAGGAGCGCGGCCAGGAGGTCGTCTGGCTGACCAAGCCGGACCCGAAGCAGATCCAGAACCCCTACCTCGCGGTCGACCCGTCGCGCCCCTGGCCGCCGAGTGGTCCGGCCGCCGAGGCGCAGCGCCGGATCGCGGCAGCCGCTCTGGTCGCCGCGGTCGACCCGTACGTCCTCGATGACGGGCTGGACATGCTGCAGACCGCCCGGGTGAGCGAGTGGGACGAGGAGATCGCGCGCCTCGTCGCCGAGGCCCGCGCGGAGAGTGCGGACAGCGTCCTGGTGCGCCGCCCGGACAGCCTGTCGGCCACCTCCCTGGCCCGGCTGCGCGACGAGCCCGAGGAGTTCGCCCGCGAGCTCGCTCGGCCGATGCCGCGCCAGCCGTCGGCGGCGGCCCGGTTCGGCACCCGGTTCCACGCCTGGGTCGAGGCCCGCTTCGGTCAGCAGGATCTCTTCGACGTCGACGACCTGCCCGGTCGCGGCGACGTCGGGATCGAGGACGACGCCGACCTCAAGGACGTCATCGCAGCCTTCGAGTCCGGGCCGTTCGCGACCCGGGTCCCGTACCGCGTGGAGGCGCCGTTCTCCCTAGTGCTCGCCGGCCAGGTCGTGCGCGGTCGCATCGACGCGGTCTACACCGACGCCGAGTCCGGAGAGGACGGGCGCTATCTGCTGGTCGACTGGAAGACGAGCCAGCGGGCGAGCGCGGACCCGCTCCAGCTGGCCATCTACCGGGTGGCGTGGGCGGAGCTCATGGGCGTGCCCCCGACGCACGTCAGGGCGGCGTTCTTCTACGTCCGCACCGGGCAGCTGGTCGAGCCGCCGGATCTCCCGGGTCGGGAGGAGCTCCAGCGGATCATCGCCGCTAACGTGCAGCCGTGACCTACCTGCACGAGCGGCTCAGCAGCGGACGCTACGACCGGGCGGCCGCGCACCGCGCGGACACCGCGTGGATCGAGGAGCACTGGGCCGACCCGACCTCGCGGGTGGTCGTGCTCGCCGGTACGCGCATCCGGCCGGTCGACGGGGCGATCGAGTGGATCGCTCCGGAGGACGCCCCGGCCGGTGCCCGGATGATGCTCGGTGTCCGCGACGGCATCGCGTACTTCGCGGTGGTGACCACCGAGCTGGCCGCCACCGAGGCCCATCTGCCGCTGCGCTCGCTGCTGCTCACCCTCAGCGAGGAAGACGCGCCGCTGGTGCTGCACGCGGTCGGCCTGGCCGAGTGGATGAGTGCCACCCGGTTCTGTGCTCGCTGCGGCCTGCCGCTCGACCCCGCCAAGGAGGGGCACGAGCTGGTGTGCGGCCACGGGCACACGACGTTCCCGCGCACCGACCCCGCGGTGATCATGCTGATCACCCACGGCGAGCCCGGGACGGACGAGGAGCAGTGCCTGCTCGGCAGGCAGAAGGCCTGGCCCGCCGGGCGCTTCAGCACCCTCGCCGGCTTCTGTGAGCCGGGGGAGTCCCTGGAGGGCGCGGTGCGACGCGAGGTCTTCGAGGAGACCGGCGTCGTCGTCGACGAGGTGACCTACTTCGGCAACCAGCCGTGGCCGCTGCCGGCCAGCCTGATGCTCGGCTTCACCGGCCGCGCCACCAGCACCGAGATCCATTGCGACGAGGACGAGATCGAGGAAGCCCGCTGGCTCACCCGCGCCGAGCTGCGCGCCGGCGCGCAGAGCGGCGACCTGGTGCTCCCGGGTGGGGTCTCGATCAGCCGCTCGTTGATCGAGTCATGGCTCGGGGAGTCCCTGCCCGGCTCCTGGTGATCCCGAGGATCCGCCGGGCCAGGCCTGGTGCTCGGGCCACGCCCGCGTGACGGCCGCGGCGCTACCCCGCGCCGCGGCCGTCCGCGTCGTCGACGT
>CBIHPE010000081.1:0-15207 GCA_966212015.1 uncultured Frankiales bacterium
GTTGAGCGACGCTGGACCTCGCGTCCTCGTCGACGCCACCGCTGTTCCTGCTGACCGGGGAGGAGTCGGCCGCTACGTCGACGGTCTCGTGACGGCACTCGCCGAGGCCGGGGCCGATCTCGCCATCGCCTCGCAGCGGGCCGACGCGGAGCGCTACGGCCGGATGGCACCGAACGCGAAGGTCGTCGCCGGCCCGGCCGCGATCGCGCACCGCCCGGCGCGCCTCGCGTGGGAGCAGACCGGCCTCCCGCTGGTCGCCCAGCAGGTCGCCGCCGACGTCGTGCACTCGCCGCACTACACGATGCCGCTGCGCGCCGGCCGTCCCGTCGTCGTGACGATCCACGACGCGACCTTCTTCACCGAGCCCGACCTGCACACCTCGGTCAAGGGCACGTTCTTCCGCTCCGCCACCCGCACGGCGCTGCGCCGCGCGGCCCGCTGCGTGGCCCCGTCGAAGGCCACCCGCGACGAGCTGATCCGCATCCTCGACGCGGACGCGACCCTCATCGACGTCGCCTACCACGGCGTCGACCAGCAGACGTTCCACGTGCCGGCTGACGAGGAGAAGCAGCGGGTCCAGGCCCGTCTCGGCCTGGCCGGGCAGCCGTTCATCGCCTTCCTCGGCATGCTCGAGCCCCGCAAGAACGTCCCCGGCCTGGTCCGTGGCTGGGTCAAGGCCTGCCAGGGCCGCGACGACGCCCCCGCGCTGGTGCTCGCCGGCGGCACCGGGTGGGACGACACGATCGACGCGGCGATCAGCGAGGTGCCGTCGCACCTGCGCGTGCTCCGCCCCGGCTACCTGCGCTTCACGGACCTGCCCGGCTTCCTGGGCGGCGCGACCCTCGTCGCCTACCCGTCGCACGGGGAGGGGTTCGGCCTGCCCGTGCTCGAGGCGATGGCCTGCGGCGCACCGGTGCTGACCACCCAGCGGCTCTCGCTGCCGGAGGTCGGCGGCGACGCCGTCGCCTACACCGAGCCCGACTCCGACAGCATCGCCGCTGCGCTCACGAGCCTGCTCGACGACCCCGCGCGCCGGGCGCAGCTCGGCGAGGCCGGGCACCAGCGGTCGCTCGAGTTCACCTGGGCGCACAGCGCCGAGGCCCACCTCGCGAGCTACGCCCGCGCGCTCTCGGGCTGATGCCCGCCACCGTCCGGGTGGTCACCGTCACCTGGGACTCCGCTGACGTGCTGCCGGGGCTGGTGACCTCGTTGCCGGCAGCCACCAGTCGGCCCTACGAGCTCGTGGTCGTCGACAACGCCTCGCCGTCCGGTCCCCCTGTCGGCGACTTCACGGTCGTCGAGGCCGGCGGCAACCTCGGCTACGGCAAGGGCGCCAACCTGGGGGCCTCGGGCTTCGAGGGCGAGTGGCTGCTCGTCGTGAACCCCGACGTGTCGTTCACCGAAGGTGCCCTCGACGCCCTGATCGACGCGGGGGAGCGGCTGCCGAAGGCGGGCTGCCTGGGTCCGGCGATCACCACGCCGGGCGGCCAGCTGTACCCCTCGGCGCGCGCCTTCCCGTCCCTCGGCCGCGGCATCGGGCACGCGCTCCTCGGCCCGTTCTGGCCGGGCAACCCGTGGACCCGCAGCTACCGCGCCGAGGAGGGCACGCCGGTCGAGGGGACGACCGGCTGGCTGTCCGGCTCGTGCATGCTGCTGCGCCGCGAGGCCTGGGAGCAGGTGGCCGGCTTCGACCCGAAGTACTTCATGTACTGCGAGGACATGGACCTGTGCCGCCGGATCGCCGAGGCGGGCTGGCAGAACGTCTACGTGCCGTCCGCCGTCGTCCGGCACATCGGCGGCACGTCCACCAGAGGTGCCTCGAAGCAGATGCTCCGCGAGCACCACAAGGCGCTCTACACCTACCTCTCGGAGCACTACCAGGGCCTCAGGTGGGCGCCGCTGCGCGCGCTGCTCGCGGTGGGGCTGACTGCCCGGTGGGTGCTGGCGTCGAGGATGAAGACCGTGGGCGAAGGCGCGGCGCCCACGCGCAGCGCCGCTGTGCTCGGCTCCGCCGAGGCGCACGACCTCCTGGAGAAGACGTGAGGCACGCACTCGTCCTGGCCGGCGGTTCCGGCACCCGGCTGTGGCCCTACTCGACGGCCGACGTCCCCAAGCAGCTGGTCCCGTTGTTCGAGGGCCGGTCGCTGCTCGACATCGCCGTCGAGCGCGCGTCGGCGGTCGCCCCGGACGTGTGGCTCGCGACCGGTTCCGCGCTCGCCTCGGCGGTGAAGCAGGTCGAGGGGCTGTCGGAGGAGCGGCTCATCCTCGAGCCGTCAGGCCGCGACACCCTCCCGGCGCTGGCCCTGGCGATGCACCGCATCTGCGCCGTCGACCCGGAGGCGGTCGTCGCGGTGCTCACCGCTGACCACCTCATCGAGCCGCTCGGTGCCTTCGTCGCCACCCTCGAGCGCGGCTACGCCGTCGCCGAGGCCCACGACGACGCGCTGGTGACGTTCGGCGTCGTCCCTGACCACCCGGCGACCGGCTTCGGCTACCTCGAGCTCGGCGAGCCGCTGACCGGGGACGCCCTCGTGGTCGCCCGGTTCGCCGAGAAGCCGCAGCAGGAGCGGGCCGAGCAGCTCGTCGAGCAGGGCGCGCTGTGGAACTCCGGCATGTTCGTCTGGCAGGCCAGGACGTTCCTCAAGGCTGTCGCCGCCTTCGCGCCGCAGACCCTCGCGCTCGTCGAGGAGGGGAGCGACGAGTCCTGGGACAGCATCCCCAAGGTCTCGGTCGACTACGGCGTGATGGAGCCGGCGTCGACCTCGCCGGACTTCACGGTGGCAGCGATCCCGCTCTCGGCCCGATGGCTCGACGTCGGCTCGTGGCCCCAGTACGGCGACGCCCTGGGCCGGGGGGCCGACGGCAACTCCCTGTCGGCCCGGACGGTGCTGGTCGACGCCCACGAGAACGTCGTCGCGTCGAGCGACCCGGACCACCTGGTGGCCCTCGTCGGCGTCGAAGGGCTGATCGTGGTCCACACCGACAAGGCCACCCTCGTCGTGCCCGTCGACCAGGCGCAACGGGTCAAGGAGCTCCACCAGCAGGTCGTCGAGCAGCAGGGAGACTTCGCGTGACGCGCGCGCTCATCACCGGTATCACGGGTCAGGACGGGCTCTACCTGTCGGAGCAGCTGCTCGCGAAGGGGTACGAGGTCTTCGGCCTGGTGCGGGGGCAGAACAACCCCAAGTACGACCTGGTGCGGCGTGAGGTGCCGGGCGTCGAGCTGCTGACGGGGGACCTCACGGACCTGTCGTCGCTGATGCGCGCGTTCGCGACGGCGCAGCCGACGGAGGTCTACAACCTCGGCGCGATCAGCTTCGTCGCCTACTCGTGGGAGAACGCCCACATCACGTCGGACGTGACCGGCAAGGGCGTGCTGAACATGCTCGAGGCGACCCGGCTCTACTGCGGCTCCACGCCGGACGCGGTGCGGTTCTACCAGGCGTCGTCGTCGGAGATGTTCGGCAAGGTGCAGCAGGTCCCGCAGTCGGAGTCGACGCTGCTGTGGCCCCGGTCGCCGTACGGCGTGGCCAAGGTGTTCGGCCACTACATGACGATCAACTACCGCGAGTCCTACGGGATGCACGCCTCCAGCGGGATCCTGTTCAACCACGAGTCGCCCCGCCGCGGCCCTGAGTTCGTGACCCGCAAGGTCTCGATGGCGGTGGCCCGGATCGCGCTGGGGCTGCAGGAGACGCTCTCGATGGGCAACCTCGACGCCCGCCGCGACTGGGGCTTCGCGGGCGACTACGTGGACGCGATGTGGCGGATGGTGCAGCAGCCCGTGGCCGACGACTACGTCGTGTCGACGGGGGAGACGCACTCGATCCGGGAGCTCCTCGACGTCGCGTTCGCCCGCGTCGGCATCGACGACTGGGAGCGCTACGTGGAGCTGGACAAGCGGTTCCTGCGCCCTGCGGAGGTCGACCTGCTCATCGGTGACGCCTCCAAGGCCCGCTCGGTCCTGGGCTGGGAGCCGACCGTGTCGTTCGAGCAGCTCGTGCACATGATGGTCGACGCCGACCTGGAGGCAGCCCGCTCGTGAGGGCGCTGATCACCGGGATCACCGGGCAGGACGGCGGCTACCTGGCCGAGCGCCTGCTCGCGGACGGCTACGTCGTCCACGGCCTGGTGCACGACGGCGACCCCCACGTCGCCGCCCTTCGCGAGCGCTGCCCCGACGTCACGCTGCACGTCGGCGACCTGCAGGACAGCCCGTCGCTCGCCGCGGCCATCGCCGCGTCCGACCCCGACGAGATCTACAACCTGGCCGGCATCAGCAGCGTCGCCTTCTCCTGGGAGCAGCCGGTCCTCACCGCCGACATCACAGCGCTGGGTGCCGCCCGGCTCCTCGACGAGGCGCGCATCCTGCAGTCGAGCCGGGACCGGTCGGTGCGGTTCGTGCAGGCATCGTCGGCGGAGATCTTCGGGGCCGCCTCGGGCGTGCAGGACGAGTCGACCCCGCTCGCGCCGACGTCGCCGTACGGCGCCGCCAAGGCCTACGCCCACCAGCTCTGCGGGCTCTACCGCTCCGTCGGCGTGTTCGCCTCGTCGATGGTGCTCTTCAACCACGAGTCGCCCCGGCGCCCGCCGACCTTCGTGACCCGCAAGATCACCCAGACGGTCGCGCGGATCTCCCAGGGGCTGGAGGACACGCTCGTCCTCGGCAACCTGGACGCGCTTCGGGACTGGGGCTGGGCCCCCGACTACGTCGACGCCATGGTGCGAGCCGCGCGGGCTCCTCAAGCCGACGACTTCGTGATCGCCACCGGCGAGGCCCACTCCGTCCGCGACTTCGCCCTCGCCGCCTTCGCCCGGGTCGGCATCACGGACGGGCTCGACCGCATCCAGGTCGACCCGGCCCTGGTCCGACCGGGAGACCCGCCGGTCCTGGTCGGCGACGCGTCCAAGGCCCGGCGCGTCCTGGGCTGGTCGACCACCGTGTCCTTCGAGGAGCTCGTCGGGCGGATGGTGGACGCGGACCTCCCGGCGTGAGCGCACGACCACCGCGCGTCTTCGGCTTCTTCCAGAGCGTCTTCGCGTTCCTGGCCTTCGGCATCGCCGCCATCGCCATCCCGGTCAGCGCCATCGACTCCCGCGACCACGCCGCAGCCGTCGCGGCCCGCGACCACGGCAGCACCTACGACGCGGAGCAGATCCGGCAGCACGTCGACCGGCACTCCTCCCGCGGCTCGGTGTCCTACACCGTCGACGCCCTCGAGGCGACCTACGACGACGGCCGCACCGTCCGGCTGCGCGGGTTCTCCCAGAGCGGACCCGTCGAGGACCGCGAGGGCTGGTACGTGATCTACCGCGCCCGACCCGACGTCGTGCCCGAGCGGATCCGGGTCGGGCCGAAGGGCTCCTTCCTCGAGTCCGACTACGACGAGCTGCTCGCCGGCCGGTTCTCCGGCGTCCACCTCGGCTTCGCGGTCTGGATCGCCTTCTGGACCGTGGTCTGGGTCGGCACCACCGTCGAGCGCCGTCGCCGGCAGCTCGCGCGCGGCCTCGAGCTCGCCCCCGCCCGCTCGCTGGCCGTCCGGCTCAGTGCCGTGGCTGCCGGCACCTACCTGGTGCTCTGGCTGCTGAGCTTCCCCCTTGAGCACTACGCCCTGTCCCGCTGACGCAACGGCAACGGCCTGACGCCCTCAGCGGCGGCCCTCTGCGCGAGCCCACCACGTACCCGCCTCGCGCTGTTGCACTTGTGTCAGAGGCCGGCCGGGGCTGAGCAGGAACTCGGGCCACAGCGGCGAAACCCTGCAGCAACTCCTCCACCCCAGCAGAGGTCGTACCCATGCGCATGCCCTGGCGACTGCTCCTCGTGTCCGCCCTCGCCGTGTCCACCGTGACCAACGGACCTGCCGGTGCCGCGGCCAACGGCCCCAAGGCCACCCCGACCGCGACCTGCGGCGCCGGCTCGCTGCCCGAGAAGACGCAGGGCAGGGCGCCGACGTCGGACGTCGCGACGGGGCGCTTCGCCAAGGGCTACACCTGCAACCTCGAGGAGATCAGCCACCTCGGCGCCTCCGGCGGCTACCGGGTCGAGCGGTACGTCGACAAGGCGGGCCACGAGTGCGCCTACTGGGACTCGACGCTGCTGTTCCCGACCTCTGTCCCGGACGAGAAGACCGAGGGTCCTGGCGTCTACGTCATGGACATGAGCAACCCGGCGAAGCCGGTCCACACCGACACGCTGCGTACGCCGGCGATGCTGTCGCCTCACGAGTCGCTCCGGCTCAACCAGAAGCGCGGCCTGCTCGTCGCCGACATGGCGACTCCCGCGACGGAGCCCGGCTTCGTCGACGTCTACGACGTCACGGGCGACTGCCGGCACCCGGTGCTCAAGGCCTCCAGCCCGGTCGGCGTGCTCGGGCACGAGGGCGGCTTCTCGCCCGACGGCAGGACCTTCTGGGTGGCGTCGCTCTACGCCCACACCCTTGCAGCGGTCGACCTGACGAACCCGAGCCTGCCGCAGCTGCTGTGGCTCTCCCACGACTACCAGTCGCACGGCGTCTCGATCAGCAACGACGGCAACACCCTCTACATGGCCGAGGCCGGCTACAACGACAGCGACTTCCACGGCCTCACGGTGCTCGACGTCAGCGGCATCCAGAAGCGCATCGCGGGCTTCAAGCCCACGGTCATCAGCCGGCTGACCTGGGGCACGGTCAGCACGCCGCAGAACGCGACGCCCTTCGTCTCCAAGGGGCACCAGTACCTGCTCGAGACCGACGAGTTCGGCTCCGACGCCCACATCGGCGCCGCGCGCATCATCAACATCGACGACATCAAGAAGCCCAAGGTCGTCAGCGACATCCGACTTGCCGTCAACCAGGCCGCCATCCAGCCCAGCATCCAGGGCGACCCGGGCAACGACCAGCCGTTCCAGGGCTACCAGGGGCACTACTGCTCGCTGCCCTCGCGCATCGACCCGACGACGATCGCGTGCAGCTTCATCATGAGCGGCCTGCGGGTCTTCGACATCAGCGATGTCGCCCACCCGCGCGAGACGGCGTACTTCAACAAGCCGGTCGTCCCGGGCTCCGTGCCCAACAACCCGCTGCGTGCAGGCGGCTTCGCGATGTCCGCACCCGCCTACGACGAGAAGACCGGCGACATCTGGTACACGGACGGCAACAGCGGCTTCTACGTCGTGCGCCTCACCGGCTCCGCCAAGCGCGCCCACTTCGCGCCCAGGACGGTCCTGCCCGGCAACTAGGGTCGGCGGCATGGACTGCTCCCTGTGCACCGGCACCGACTCCGACCCCGGGATGCAGCGGGTGGAGGTGTGGTCCGACGACCTGTGGCGGCTCTCGACGAGCGTCGGCCCCGGTGACGTGACGCTCGGGTTCTCCTACCTCGAGCCGCGCCGCCACATCCCCGACATCACCGCTCTGGACGGCGAGGAGGCCGCGACCTTCGGACCCGTGCTGGCCCGGTGCTCCGCGGCGCTGAAGGACGCGACGGGCTGCGAGCTCGTCTACGTCTACGTGTTCGGCGGCTCGATCCCGCACCTGCACGTGCACCTCGCGCCGCACAGCGCGGGGGACGCCCTGAACGACGACCTGATCAAGGGCCGCTTCGAGACGCAAGAGCTGCCGAACGGCGCGATCGCCTACCGCTCGCTGGACTACCCGGAGCTGCCGGAGCAGGACTGCGTCGCCGTTGCCGACCGGGTGCGCGAGCTGCTGAGCTCCTAGAGGGGTGCAGTCTGCCAGGGCAGCCACGGGGCGTCGCGCCAGGCCGTGTGCCCCGGCGGGAGGTCGACGGCCAGCAAGGACGGCGTGGTCTTCGCGACGTGGCGCAGGTGCCAGACGACCGCGCGCGTCTCCTCGAAGTGGTCGGCGTCGCAGAGCACCTGCCACTCCTCCTGCGGGTCGCGGACGACGCGCATGACGGGCTCGCCGTCCTCGGCCACGTGGGTGCAGACGTAGACGGGCTGTCCCTTGCTGCCGGACATGGTCCAGTCGGGCACGCGGCGCTCGACCAGGACGCGCCAGGCGGCAGGCTGCTCGGGGGTGTCCCAGCGGAAGTCGCCGGACCCGTCCGGCCAGACCAGCTGGTACGCCGGCACCGGCCGCCGGTGGAACCACTGGCTCCAGGTCAGCAGGTCCCCGGACGCGAGCTCGTCGACGACGAGCGGCACCCGCGCCAGCGCGCCCTCCACGATCTGGCCGGGAACGAGCGGGAACCCCTCGAGGACCCGGCGCGAGACCTCCTCGAGCACCGACTGCATCAGCTCGTGCGGGAGCCCCGACAGCAGCAGCTCGGGATGGTCGAGGTGGTGCAGGAGGCCGACGGTGTAGGCGATGTCGGGCGCGCCCTCCACCACGACGACGTGCCGGCCGTGGCCGGCGACGTCGTGCAGGCAGCGCTGCTCGAGCGGGTCGGTCACCACGGCGGGAGCGCAGAGGAAGCAGGTGCAGGTCACAGCAGCCGGAAC
Source organism: uncultured Frankiales bacterium (assembly GCA_966212015.1). Classification (GTDB taxonomy): domain Bacteria; phylum Actinomycetota; class Actinomycetes; order Mycobacteriales; family SCTD01; genus RYN-111. The sequence continues at coordinate 8,444 of CBIHPE010000081.1, forward strand.
CCGATGCAGGCGATGCGGGAGCTGGCCGTGACCTCGATGCCGACAGCGGACCAGAACGCCTTGTGCCCGGCCCGCCAGTCCTCGACGGAGGTGAAGCCCTCTCCCTCGGACTCCGCGAACTCCCAGGTCACCTCGTCGAACCGGACGACGTCGACGGACGTGACCTCCACCCGGCCGATCTCCTGCACCTCGTCGTCGACGAGCACCAGCACCTCGCCGACGGTCTCGAGGGCCTCGCCCTCCTCCTCGTACTCGACGAGGATCCCAGCCGTCGCGACCTTCTGGCCGGACAGCACCAGCGCGTTGAGGCGCGCCCGCATCTCGCCGGGCGTGCCGAGCTCCAGGGTGCGGAGCCCGTCGAGGCGGGGGAACACCTAGAGCGCGACCTGGAAGTCGGGCTCCGTCACGGCCCGCACGTCGTCCACCGTGACGCCAGGCGCCAGCTCGCGCAGGACCAGGCCCGTGGCCTCGACGTCGAGCACGGCGAGGTCGGTGATGATCCGCTGGATGCACGCCTTGCCGGTGTACGGCAGGGTGCACTCCTTCACGATCTTCGGCGACCCGTCCTTGGCGGCGTGCTCCATCATGACGATGACCCGCTTGGCGCCGTGGACGAGGTCCATCGCGCCCCCCATCCCCTTGACCATCTTGCCGGGGATCATCCAGTTGGACAGGTCGCCCTTCTCCGACACCTGCATGGCGCCGAGGATCGCGACGTCGATGTGGCCGCCGCGGATCATCCCGAACGACGTCGCGCTGTCGAAGAACGAGGAGCCGCGGTTGACGGTGACCGTCTCCTTGCCGGCGTTGATGAGGTCGGGGTCGACGGCGTCCTCGGTCGGGTACGGCCCGACGCCGAGGATCCCGTTCTCAGACTGCAGCACGACGTGGACGTCGTCGGGCACGTAGTTGGGGACCAGCGTGGGCAGGCCGATGCCGAGGTTGACGTACTGCCCGTCCACCAGCTCGAGGGCCACGCGGGCCGCGAGCTCTTCCCTGCTGAGCGGCTTAGGCACGGACGGTTCGCCTCTCGATGCGCTTCTCCTGCTGGACCTGCACGACGCGCTGCACGAAGACGCCGGGCGTGTGGACGTGCATCGGGTCGAGGTCGCCGGGTTCGACGAGCTCCTCGACCGACGCGATGGTGATGCGGCCCGCCGCCGCGCAGAGCGGGTTGAAGTTCTGGGCGCTCTTCTCGTAGACGAGGTTGCCGTGGCGGTCGCCGTACTTGGCGTGCACCAGGGCGAAGTCGGTGACGATGGCCTCCTCGAGGACGTACTGCCTGCCGTCGAAGACGCGCACCTCCTTCGGCTCCGAGGCGACTGCGACGGTGCCGTCGGCGTTGTAGCGGCGGGGCAGGCCGCCGTCGGCGACCTGGGTGCCGACGCCACCCGGTGTGTAGAAGGCCGGGATGCCGGCGCCGCCTGCGCGCAGCCGCTCGGCGAGGGTGCCCTGCGGGACCAGCTCGACCTCGAGCTCCCCCGACAGGAACTGCCGCTCGAACTCCTTGTTCTCGCCCACGTAGGAGCCCGTCGTCCGCGCGATCCGCTTGGCCCGCAGCAGCGAGCCCAGCCCCCACTCGTCGACGCCGCAGTTGTTGGAGACCGTGCTGAGGCTGTCGACGCCGGCGTCGAGAAGAGCCTCGATGAGGGCCTGCGGGATGCCGCAGAGGCCGAAGCCCCCGACAGCCAGGGATGCGCCGCTGGGGATGTCCGCGACGGCTTCGGCAGCGCTGCCGACGACCTTGTCCATGGGGGAGAACCTAGCCTTCTGGGAGTGGAGACCGTCTGGCGGCCGGAGCGGCCGGTCGACGTGCGCCTCACCCTCGGGCCGCTGTCGCGCGGTCGCAACGACCCGACGCACAAGATCGGGGCGGACGGCTCGTGGTGGAGGACAAGCCTCACCCCCTCCGGCCCGGCGACGATCCACGTCACGCAGGGCCACGGGGAGGTCCGGGTCGAGGCCTGGGGCGACGGCGCGGAGTGGGCGCTCGAGCAGGCCCCGGCGCTGCTGGGGCGCGACGACGACTGGACCGGCTTCGTCCCCGGCCACCCGCTGCTGGAGCAGGCCTGGCGGCGCCACCCGGGGCTGCGGCTGCCCCGGACGGGGCTGGTCCTGGAGATGCTCGTGCCGGCCGTCCTCGAGCAGAAGGTCACCGGGAAGGAGGCCCGGAGCGCGTACTGCCTGCTTGTGCGCCGGTTCGGGACCGACGCGCCCGGGCCCGTGCCGGGCCTGAAGGTCGCGCCGCCGCCCGAGGTGTGGCGCCGGGTCCCGAGCTGGGAGTGGCACCGCGCGGGCGTCGACCCACAGCGGATGCGCACCGTCATGGCCGCCTGCCGGGTGGCGGGACGGTTGGAGGAGGCCTCGTCCCTGCCTCGGGAGGACGCCCTCCGCCGGCTGCGCGCGGTCCCCGGGATCGGCGTCTGGACCGCGGCTGAGGTCGCCCAGCGGTCGTGGGGAGACGCGGACGAGGTCAGTGTGGGCGACTACCACATCGCCGCCTTCGTGGGCTGGGCGCTGCTCGGACGCCCCATCGACGACGCGGAGATGATCGGGCTGCTCGAGCCCTGGCGGCCGCACCGGCAGCGGGTCGTCCGGCTGCTCGAGATCAGCGGTGCGAGCAAGCCGCGGTTCGGCCCGAGGATGACGGTCCAGGATCACCGTTCCGTGTGAACATCCCGCTGATCAGATCTGGTACAAAGGTCACCGCCTCGCCCGTGGAGCGCCCCCAAGGTTCCGCGGGCGAGGCTCATGCGTCACAAAGCGTCACGGATCTGTCACTATGGGCGCGTGACCTTCGACGACCGCACCGACGCCGCCCTGAAGGCGTACGCCGCGGCGAGCGCGGAGCTCGACGCCGCGACGGACGACGCGCAGCTGCTGCACCTGTCGGACATGAAGGCGCTGGCCGCGCTCAACGTCCGCAAGGCGCTCACCGACGCGGGCTGGACCGCCCCGCAGCGCACCCGCTCCCCTCAGTAGCCGTCCCGCGGTCAGCTGTCAGCGGGTGACGAGGAAGTCGCTCGCGGAACGCGGCTCGCGAGGGCGTGGCGGCTCCGCGGGGTGGCCGACGGCGATGACGCCGAGGGGCTCCCAGGGGATGTCGAGGACGTCCTGCACGACGTCGGGGCAGAACAGGGCGCTCGAGACCCACGCCGAGCCGAGGCCCTCGGTCGCGAGCTGGATGAGGAGGTTCTCGACGCCTGCGCCGGCGGCGACCACGAACATCCGCTCCTCGGCCGCCTGGCGGCGCGCGTCGGGGTAGTCGTGCGCGCCGTCACGCACGAGGCACGGCACGACGAGGCACGGGGCAGAGCGGAGCACGTCGCCTCGTCTCAGCCGCTTCGCCACGGACTCCTCCGTGAAGCCGTCCCCTCGGAGGTCCTCGGCCCACCGCTCCCGCATGGCATCCAGCAGCTGCTCGCGGCGCTCCTCGACGAGGACGAACCGCCAGGGCGTCGTGTGGTGCGGCGCGGGTGCGGTGATCGCCGCCTCGACCGCCCGCTCGATCGCACGCGCGTCGACGGGGGCGCTGGTGAACGACCGGATCGTCCGGCGCAGGTGCACGGTCTCGGCGTGCGCCTCCCGGGTGCCCAGCCGGAACATGTCGTCCGCGGACGCGCGGGTGAGCGCCCGCGCGGGTCGACCGTCGTCGTCGTAGGACAGCCCGCGCACGACGGCAGCGGCCACCCCGTCGGCCTTGCCCTTCACGAGCTCGGCGGCGGAGGCGAGCTCGTCGGCGACCGCGATCTCGGTGACCTCGAGGACGTGCCCGTGGCTGTCGGCCGTGCCTCGGCTGTCCCGCACCGGCGAGATGCCGGCGAGCCCGATGGCCTGGTCGGTCTGGCCGACCCGCCAGGCCCGACCCATGGTGTCGCTGATGACGATCGCGAGGTCGAGGCCGGTCAGCTCGCGCAGCCGGTCGCGCAGGGCGCGCGCGGAGGCGTCGGGGTCCAGCGGCAGCAGGGCGATCTCGTCGCCGCGCACGTTCGACCCGTCGACGCCTGCCGCGGCCATGACGAGACCGTGCCGGGTCTCGGCGATCGTCGTGAACGAGCGCTTCGCCACGACCCGGACGGTCTCCTCCTCGATCGCCCTCAACCGGGTCGCCTCGCGGTCGTCGCCGGCCGGGATCAGCCGGCCCTCGGCCTTGCTGATCACCTTCGACGTCACGACCAGCACGTCGCCAGTCGCATAGGGGAAAGCCTCCGCGAGCAGCTGCGCCACGTCGTCGCCGGGGCGGATGTCGGGCAGGCCGACGACGGGGTGGACCTCAAGCAAGGTCGACGGCCGCACGTGCCATGGCTGCGGTGGCCTCGAGGTCGGTCATGAGCAGCGGCACGGCCCGCACCTCGACGCCGGGCACGGTCACGCCCTCGTCCGTCGTGTCGACGAGCCAGCCGTCGAGGATGTCGGAGCCGTAGTGCCGACCGACCGCCTCGGCGGACGTCTCGACCCCGATCGCGGTGAGGCACGCGTCGGCCATGCCGCGCACCGGCGCACCGCCGATGATCGGGCTGACCCCGACCACGCGCTTGTCCTTCAGCGCCTCGCGGATGCCCTTGACCTGCAGCACCGTCCCGATGCTCACGACCGGGTTCGACGGCGGCAGCAGCACCAGGTCTGCCGCGTCGATCGCCTCGAGCACGCCGGGTGCCGGCAGCAGGTCGCCGTGGTGCACCAGGGTGATCGCCTGCGCGGGCAGGGCGGCCCGGTGCTTGATCCACCACTCCTGGAAGTGGATCGCCTTCTTCGCGCCGGCCTCGACGACGGTCACGTGCGTCTCGGCCTGGCTGTCCGACATAGGGAGCAGCGTCGCCCCGGGCTGCCACCGCTCGCACAGCGAGGCGGTGACCTCGGTGAGCGTCATCCCGCCGAGCATCAGCTGGGTGCGTCGCAGGTGCGTCGCGAGGTCGCGGTCGCCGAGCCCGAACCAGGCGGTGGGGGAGCCGTAGGCCGCGAGCTCCTCCCTGGCCCTCCAGCTCTCGTCCTGCCGCCCCCAGCCGCGCTCCTCGTCGATCCCCTTGCCGAGCGTGTACATGACGGTGTCGAGGTCGGGGCAGATCCGCAGGCCGTAGAGGGTGGTGTCGTCGCCGGTGTTGACGACGACGGTCAGGTCCGCGTCGGGGTACGCGTGCTGCACGCCTCGCAGGAAGCGTGCGCCGCCGATCCCGCCCGCGAGGGCCACGATCTTGCCTGGACTGCGCATGGCGACCATCCTCGCAGCCGGTCACCCTGCGTCGTTGATCGCCTGCGGCGTGACAACCGCCTGACAAGGCCATGGGAAGTAGTCACCACTCCTCCCTAGCGTCCGGCAAGTCGCCGGGCGCCTCGTCGGCGCCGTGCCCCGCGGGCGACGTGGACCAAGGGGGTACCCCATGCGCAGGCTGCTGTCGTTCGTCACCGTGATCGGCCTGGTGGCCGGTCTGACCGTCCTGGGGCCGCCTGCGGAAGCATCGACGAACACCAACAGCTTCACCTTCACAGGCACGACCTCGCAGGACATCCCGCTGTTCGACAGCGGCGTCCTCTACTACGACGGCTGCTCGCACGGAGCCCTCGCCATCAACGAGAACGATCCCGTCAGCTGCCTGCCCGACGACTTCCCCGGGACGCTGTGGGCGCACATCCACGTCGACCTGCACACCACGGTCGTCCGCGCGGCTGCGGGAGACCTGACGCTCGAGGCGCCGGACACGCTGCGCCAGGACGCGACCTCGACGTTCAAGACGACGTTCGTGACGAAGGACGCGAGCGGCAAGGAGTTCAAGGTCACGACCGAGCCCGTCCTGTCGGCGCAGGCCGCGTATGACGCACCGCTGGCCAACTGCCCGAAGGACCGCATCACGTCGGTCTCGCAGCTGACCACGGCGATCGACACCAGTCCGTCGGACGAGTGCCTCAACGTCTACGCCGCCACGGGCGACATCCCGCTGGGCACGCTCACCCTGCTGAACCAGGACGGCACGCTGCCCTACAGCGGGACCAAGACGGTCAGCGAGAACCACGACAGCCCGTCGGTCCCGCTCATCCCGAGCGTCCTGGACGTCAAGGTGCGCTTCTTCACCGACCTCGTGCTCAAGGCGCTGAGCGGCTTCACGGCCAACCGGGTCCTCGCCGCGAGCGGTGACCCGAACACCGCGCTCGACACGGCCGCGCTGTCCTGGCCCGACGCGAACGCGCAGCTCGAGGACGTCAAGCTGCCGTGCGGCGTCCCCGCCGGCGACGACCTGCTCTACAAGCTCAAGGACGTCCAGTGGGGCGGCCAGGGCGACGTGAACGTCGGCGTGAAGCCGGTGCTCGTCCTCATCGGCCTGTTCGACGTCGAGCTGCCCGGGCCTCCGCCCGTCACGATCTTCGACGACGGAGACCTGACGTCGACGGCCCAGCCGTGGCAGACCGACCTCGGTCCCGTCCAGGCCGAGAACAAGGCGCCGACCGTCGCACTCGGCCCGATCACCGGTCAGCCCGAGGGCACGCCCGTCTCGCTCAACGCTGTCGGCACCGGCCCGAGCGGGTCGTTCGACAACTGCGACGCCGCGGGCTCCGGCCTCGACTTCGCGTGGACGTTCGACGATGGCGGCAAGGCGTTCGGCAAGAGCGTCAGCCATGCCTGGAACGACAACAACGGCAGCGCTGACCACAGCGGTCAGCTGGTCGTGACCGACCCGGCCGGCAACAAGACCACGAAGAACTTCTCCGTCACCGTCAGCAACGCGGCGCCCGTGGTGGACGCCGGGCCAGACGGTGCGGCCGCCTGGGGA
>CBIHPE010000082.1:0-15167 GCA_966212015.1 uncultured Frankiales bacterium
CCACGGAGCGGTCGTCGTCGTGCCCGACGCGCGGGACGTCGAGCGCGTGTCGGCAGCCCTCGGTGACGTGCCGCACGTCGCTCTACGGGCCGACCTCGGTCCGGCCGAGCGCTACCGGCGCTGGCTGCGGGTCCTCCGCGGAGAGGTCCTCGCGGTCGTGGGGACCCGCGCCGCCGCGTTCGCACCCGTCCGTGAGCTCGGCCTGGCGCTGCTGTGGGACGACGGCGACGACCTCCACGCCGAGCCCCGGTCGCCGTACGCCCACGCCCGTGAGGTCCTCGTCCAACGGGCCCACCTGACCGGCGCCGCGCTGCTGCTCGGCGGCTTCGCGCGCACCGCTGAGGGGCAGCTGCTCGTCGACTCCGGCTGGGCTCGCGAGCTCGCTCCGGCACGGGACGCCCTGCGCGCGATCCAGCCGCGGGTCGAGGGGACGTCGGAGGACGACCTGGCCCGTGACCCGGCAGCCCAGGCTGCCCGGCTCCCGGCGCTCGCCTTCAACGCCGCCCGCAAGGCCCTCGACGCCGGTGAGCCCGTCCTCGTGCAAGTCCCCAGGCGCGGCTATGCCGTGTCGCTCGCCTGCGTCCGTGACCGCACGCCTGCCCGCTGCCCCGCCTGTGCCGGCCCGCTCCAGGTGACGAGTGGCCACGCCGTCGCGAGCTGCCGCTGGTGCGGGCGGATCGCGGGGGACTGGCGCTGCCCGGCGTGCGAGGGGCGCCAGTTTCGGGCCAGCGTGGTCGGCTCACGCCGCACGGCTGAGGAGCTCGGCCGGGCCTTCGCCGGCGTCCCCGTCGTGACGAGCGGTCGGGACGAGGTGCTGACCACGGTCCCGGCCGGGCCGCGGCTCGTGGTCGCCACCCCGGGGGCGGAGCCGGTCGCCGACGACGGGTACGGCGCGGTGCTGCTGCTCGACCCCTGGGCGCTGCTCTCGCGGGCGGACCTCCGGGCGGGGGAGGAGGCGCTGAGGCGGTGGATGGCTGCTGCGGCCCTCGCGCGACCGCAGGGACGCGTGGTCGTGGTCGCCGACCGGGCCGTCCCTCAGGTGCAGGCGCTGATCCGCTGGGACCCCGCCGGTGCCGCGGCGCGCGAGCTGGCCGACAGGACCGAGCTCGGGTTCCCGCCCGCGACGCGGATGGCCTCCGTCACCGGCGCCCCCGCCGCCCTCGCGGACCTGCTGGCGATGGTCGACGCCGAGGTCCTCGGACCCGTGCCCGACGGCGACCAGGAGCGCGCCTTCCTGCGCGTCCCGCGACCCGAGGGGGCGCAGCTCGCGCAGGCGCTCAAGGCGGCGGCGGGCGTCCGCAGCGCCCGCAAGGCCGAGCCGGTCCGCATCGAGCTCGACCCGCTCTCCCTCTCCTGACCCCCGGGTGCCGGTCAGCTGATTCCCATGGGGATCAGTCGGCCAGCGGCCGTGCACGCACCTCCGGACCCCGCGGCGCCCGCCGATAGGCTTGCGCGCATGGCGCTGCGACCGATCCGGCTGTTCGGGGATCCCGTGCTGCGTACGAAGGCGGAGATCGTCACGACCTTCGACAAGGAGCTCCGGGTCCTGGTGAAGGACCTCATCGAGACGATGCAGGAGGCGCCGGGCGCCGGCCTGGCGGCCCCGCAGATCGGCGTGAGCCTGCGGGTGTTCACCTACGACGTCGACGACGTGGTCGGCCACCTCATCAACCCCGTCCTGCACTTCGACAGCGACGAGGAGCAGGACGGCGAGGAGGGCTGCCTCTCGATCCCCGGCCTGTCCTGGGAGTGCAAGCGCAAGATGCACGTCGTCGCGCACGGCCAGAACGAGTACGGCGACCCGATCACCATCGAGGGCAGCGAGCTGATGGCTCGCTGCATCCAGCACGAGACCGACCACCTCGACGGCGTGCTGTTCGTCGACCGGCTCGACGCCGAGACCAAGCGGCTCGCCTTCGAGGAGATCCGCGACGCCGACTGGCAGACACCGCCCGTCATCAAGGCCAGCCCGCACCCGCTGTTCGGACAGGCGCTGTAGGACGTGCGGCTCGTCTTCGCGGGTACGCCGGCCCCGGCCGTACCCAGCCTCGAGGCGCTGATCGCCAGCAGCCACGACGTCGTCGGCGTCGTCACGCGCCCCGACGCACCAGCGGGCCGCGGGCGGCAGCTGCGTCCCAGCCCGGTCCGGGAGGTGGCCGAGCAGCACGGCATCCCGGTCCTCACGCCGGAGCACCCCCGTGAGGAGGACTTCCAGCAGCAGCTGCGCGACCTCGCCCCCGATGCCTGCCCGACCGTCGCCTACGGCGCTCTCATCCCGCGGTCGGCTCTCGACATCCCGCGGATCGGCTGGGTCAACCTGCACTTCTCGCTGCTGCCGGCCTGGCGCGGCGCGGCGCCCGTCCAGCACGCCCTGATGGCAGGCGACGAGGTCACGGGTGCGACGACCTTCCTCATCGAGGAGGGGCTCGACACCGGGCCGTACTTCGGCCTCTTCACGGAGGAGATCCGGCCGACCGACACCAGCGGCGACCTCCTCGAGCGCCTCGCGACGGCCGGTGCCGGGCTGCTCCTCGCGACGATGGACGGGCTCGAGCGGGGCGACCTGCACGCGCTCCCGCAGGCCGCCGAGGGGGTCAGCCTCGCGCCGAAGATCACGGTCGACGACGCCCGCGTCGACTGGGGCTCGACGGCAATGCGCGTCGACCGCGTCATCCGCGCCTGCACCCCCGCGCCGGGCGCGTGGACGACCTTCCGCGACAAGCGGGTCAAGCTCGGCCCGGTCACCGTGACCGCCGCGCAGCTCGACCCCGGCGTCGTCGAGGGCGACCTGGTCGGCACGGCGACACGGGCCGTCCGGCTCGGCACGGTCCGGCCCGAGGGCAAGGGCGACATGCCCGCCGCCGACTGGCTGCGGGGGATCCGCCCGGAGCCTGGCGAGCGCTTCCTGTGACGGTGCCCAGGGTCCGTCGTGACCAGGTCCGGCTCACGGCCTACGACGTGCTGAAGGCGGTGCGCGAGGACGACGCCTATGCCAACCTCGTCCTGCCGCGCCTGCTGAGGGAGCGGGGGCTCGAGGACCGCGACGCCGCCCTCGCCACCGAGCTCGCCTACGGCACCCTGCGGGCCAAGGGCCAGCTCGACGCGATCATCAGCACGTGCGTCGACCGGCCGCTCGACAAGGTCGACCCGCCGGTCCTCGACGTGCTGCGCCTCGGGGCGTACCAGCTGCTCCGCACCCGCATCCCGACGCACGCCGCCGTCTCCACCTCCGTCGACGTCGCTCGCACCCGGCTCACGGCCGGCCCGGCCGCGTTCGTCAACGCCGTGCTCCGCAAGGTCGCCGCGCAGGACCTGGAGGCGTGGCTGCTCCAGCTCGCGCCGGCCGACGAGATGGAGCGGCTCGCGCTCGAGACCAGCCACCCGCGCTGGATCGCTCAGGCCTACCGGGACGCGCTGCGCGGCGACCTCGAGGAGACCCGTCGGGCACTGCGGGCCGACGACGAGCGACCCCAGGTCCACCTCGTCGCGCGCACCGTCGAGCGGAGCGAGCTGCCCGGCACGCCCGGCCCCTGGAGCCCCCGCGCGACGCGGCTCGACGGCGGCGACCCCGGCGACATCGAGGCCGTGAGGACAGGCGCAGCCGGCGTGCAGGACGAGGGCAGCCAGCTGATGGCGCTCGCCCTCGCCGCGATGGAGGTCGAAGGGCCTGACGAGCTGTGGGTCGACCTGTGCGCCGGGCCTGGAGGGAAGGCCGCGCTGCTGCAGGCGCTCGCGCCCGGCCGCCTGGTGGCCGTCGAGCTGCAGCCGCACCGCGCGAAGCTGGTCCAGCAGTCCGGCGTGCGCGAGGTCGTCACGGCAGACGGTCGCACCCCTCCGATTGCCCCCGGCACCGTCGACCGCGTGCTGCTGGACGCCCCGTGCTCCGGCCTGGGCGCCCTGCGGAGGAGGCCCGAGGCGCGCTGGCGCCGCCAGCCGAGCGACCTGCCCGGCCTCACGAAGCTGCAGGCCGAGCTGCTCGACAGCGCCGTTGCCCTGCTGCGGCCTGGTGGGGTGCTCGCCTACGTCACCTGCTCGCCGCACCTGGCGGAGACGGCCGTCCCTGTCCTGGACGTGCTCCGCCGGCACCAGGAGCTGCGGCAGCTCGACGCGCGAGAGCTGCTGCCCGGCGTCCCCGACCTGGGCGACGGCCCGAGCGTGCAGCTCTGGCCGCACCGGCACGGCACCGACGCGATGTTCCTCGCGGCTTTCCGCCTAGGCTGACGCCGTGCAGATCTTCCCGAGCCTGCTGGCCGCCGACTTCGCGCGGCTGGCCGACGAGGCCGCGCGGGTCGAGGGGCACGCGGACTGGCTCCACTTCGACGTCATGGACTACGCGTTCGTGCCGAACCTGACCATCGGCACGCCGGTCCTCGAGTCGCTCCTGAAGGCGACGACCATCCCGATCGACTGCCACCTGATGATCGAGGACCCGGACCGCTGGGCGCCGTCGTACGCCGAGCTCGGCGCGGGCAGCGTCACGTTCCACGCCGAGGCCTCGAAGGCACCCCTGCGCACCGCCCGGACCATCCGAGCCGCCGGCGCCCGCAGCGGCCTCGCGCTCAACCCGTCGACCCCCATCGAGCCGTTCGTTGACCTGCTCCCGGCGTTCGACATGGTGCTCGTCATGACCATCGAGCCCGGCTTCGGCGGGCAGGCGTTCATGGACGAGACGCTCCCCAAGATCCGCCGCGTCCGCGAGGCGATCGGCGACCGCGAGATCTGGCTGCAGGTCGACGGGGGAGTCACGGACGACACGATCGGCCGGGCCGCCGAGGCGGGTGCCGACGTGTTCGTCGCAGGCAGCTCGGTCTACGGCGCCCCTGACCCCGCCGCGGCAGTGGACCGGCTGCGCCGTCTCGCGGCCCAGCCGCCGCGAGAGATCGCCCAGGGCTGACGTGCCCGGTCACCTGCTCGTCGCTGACGACGGCAGTGACGCCGTCAGGCACCTCGTGCAGGAGCTCCTCGACCGTGGCCACGAGGTCGACCGCGCGACCAGCGCCGCGGCGGTCGAGCGGGCGATGCTCACCCGACCGGACCTCATGGTGCTCGACGCCGGTGTCCACTCGACCGACGTCGTCCGGCAGCTGCGCAGCGACCCGCTGACCGCCTGGCTGCCGATCGTGGTGCTGACCGAGCACGAGCACGCGGCGGGACGGGCGCTGCTGGTCGCCTCCGGCGCCGACGACGTCGTGAGCGTGCCCTACGACCCGCTCGAGCTGATGGCCCGCATCGAGGGCACCCTGCGCCGGTCGGCAGACATCCGGGCCGTCAGCCCGCTCACAGGTCTGCCCGGCAACCACCGGATCGAGGTGGAGATCGCAGCCCGCAGCGCGTCCGGCACGCCGTACGCCCTCTGCCACGTCGACCTCGACGAGTTCAAGGGGTTCAACGACGCCTACGGCTTCAGCCGCGGCGACGGGCTGCTGCTCCTGCTCGCCGCCTGCCTGCAGCGGGCAGCGCTACGCCTCGGCGACCCGACTCCCTTCCTCGGCCACATCGGCGGCGACGACTTCGTCATCGTCTGCCAGCCCGAGCAGGCCGAGCCGCTCTGCTCCCGGGCCCTCGAGGAGTTCGCGCGGCTCAGCCTCGAGCACTACGACGCGGCGGACGCGGCCGCCGGCTACCTGCAGACCACCGACCGACGGGGGGACAGCCGCCGCACCCCGCTGTGCTCCGTGAGCGTCGGGATCGCCCTGCACCGCGGCGGCGCGGGGGACCACCGGGCGCTCGTCGCGGTCGCCTCGGAGATGAAGTCCGTCGCCAAGCGGCAGCAGGGGTCCTACGTAGCGGTCGACCGGCGAGGGTGACCTTGCAGACACGGTCCCGCTGACCGGGACCCGGCGCTGGAACGCGGTTCGGTCCGCCCTAGTCTGGTCCCCAGTGCGCTCCGGGGTCGGTGGAAGTCCGAACCGGCGGTCACAGTCCGCGACCCGCTCGCAGCCAGCGAGCGGTGGAGCCGGTGGAACTCCGGCACCGACGGTGAGAGTCCGGAGGAGAGGTGCGCACCGCAGGTCGGTCCTGCGCGCGTCCCCGGAGCCCTCAGCGGAGGGACGGGACGTGTACGAGGAGCAGCTGGCGCAAGCCCACGCCCTCGGGCTGTCCGTGCTCGGCCACACGTCACCGAACCCGCCCGTCGGTGCCGTCGCGCTCGTTGCCGACGGCACGGTCGTCGGCGAGGGCGCGACGCAGCCGCCCGGTGGTATGCACGCCGAGCGGGTCGCGCTCGCCGCCGCTCAGGGCCCGGTCCACACGGTCATCAGCACCCTCGAGCCCTGCAACCACACCGGCCGCACCGGTCCGTGCGCCCAGGCGCTGATCGACGCCGGCGTCCAGCGCGTCGTGTTCGCCCACAGGGACCCGCACGCCGTCGCCTCCGGCGGCGCCGAGACGCTCCGCGCGGCCGGCGTCGAGGTGGTCGAGACCGGTGGCGACGAGGGCGCCCTGGCCTACTGGCTGCACCGGCAGCGCACCGGCCGACCCTTCGTGACCTGGAAGTACGCCGCCACGCTCGACGGCCGGTCGGCTGCGGCCGACGGGACCTCGCAGTGGATCACCGGGTCCGAGGCACGCGCTGACGTGCACGTCCTGCGCTCGCGGTGCGACGCCATCATGGCCGGCTCGGGCACCGTCCTGGCCGACGACCCGGCCCTCACGACCCGCCCCACCGGACCTGACGGACGGCCCGCCGTCGCCGACCACCAGCCGCTGCGGGTCGTGGTCGACCGCCGGGGCCGCATCCCGTCGACAGCGAGGGCGCTGGGCGAGGGGTCACTGCACGTCACGGACGATCGCGACGTCATGCAGGACCTCGCTGACCGCGGCGTCACCCGCGTGCTGCTCGAGGGCGGGCCCACGCTCGCCGCCTCGATGTGGCGCGACGGCCTGGTCGACGAGGTCGTCGCCTACGTCGCCCCGGCGCTCCTGGGAGCCGGCGCCAGCGCGGTCGGTGACCTGGGCATCGGAACGATCGCCGACATCGCGCGGTTGCACCTGCACGACGTCACCCGCCTCGGCGAGGACGTACGACTCACGCTCAGAAGGGCCGCCTGACATGTTCACCGGGATCGTCGAGGAGCTCGGCGAGATCACCGGCTGGGAGGAGCTGCCCGACGCCGCACGCATCACCGTGCGCGGGCCGCTCGTCACCAGCGACGCGAAGCACGGCGACTCGATCGCCGTGAACGGCGTCTGCCTCACCGTCGTGACCAACGAGAACGGCTGCTTCACGGCCGACGTCATGAAGGAGACGCTCGTCCGGTCTGCGCTGCAGCTCGGCAGCAAGGTCAACCTGGAGCGCGCCGTCCGGGCGCAGGACCGCCTCGGCGGGCACATCGTGCAGGGCCACGTCGACGGCACCGGCGAGATCATCAGCAAGACACCGAGCGAGCACTGGACCGTCGTGCGGGTCACGCTGCCGGCCGACCTCGACCGCTACGTCGTCGAGAAGGGCTCCATCACCGTCGACGGCGTCAGCCTCACGGTCAGCGCGACCGAGCCGGGGTGGTTCGAGATCAGCCTCATCCCGACCACGCTGTCCCTCACCACCCTCGGGCCCAAGGGCCCCGGCGACCCCGTGAACCTCGAGGTCGACATCACCGCCAAGTACGTCGAGAAGCTGCTGGGAGCCCGCTCATGACCTCGTCCGTGCCTGCGAGCAAGGAGCTCGACTCGATCGAGCAGGCGATCGCCGACATCGCCGCCGGCAAGGCGATCGTCGTGGTCGACGACGAGGACCGCGAGAACGAGGGCGACCTGGTCTTCGCCGCCCAGATGGCCAGCGCCGAGCTCGTCGCCTTCACGATGACGCACTGCCGCGGCCTGCTCTGCGTCCCGCTCGAGGAGGACGACGCCACCCGGCTGCAGCTGGGGCAGATGGCGCCGCACAACACCGAGCGGATGCAGACCGCGTTCACGGTCAGCGTCGACGCGCGCGAGGGCGTCACGACCGGCATCAGCGCTGCCGACCGCGCGCTGACCATCCAGCTGCTCGCCGAGCCGGAGAGCTCGCCCTACGACCTGGTGCGCCCCGGCCACGTCTTCCCGCTCGCCGCGAAGCCGGGCGGTGTCCTGCGCCGTCCGGGCCACACCGAGGCAGCGGTCGACCTGGCACGCCTCGCGGGCCTGCGCCCGACCGGTGTCATCTGCGAGATCGTCCGTGAGGACGGCGTGATGATGCGGCTGCCCGAGCTCAAGGAGTTCGCGGCCAAGCACGAGCTGTCGATCATCACGATCGCCGACCTGATCGCGTTCCGTCGTCGTACCGAGAAGCAGGTCGAGCGCGTCGCCGAGGCCAAGATCCCCACGCAGCACGGGGAGTTCACCGCGGTCGGCTACGAGTCCGTCCTCGACGGCATCGACCACGTGGCGCTCGTCCGGGGCGACATCAGCGACGGCCAGGACGTGCTCGTCCGGGTCCACTCCGAGTGCCTCACGGGTGACGTCTTCGGGTCGCGTCGCTGCGACTGCGGCCCCCAGCTCGACGCCGCCCTCAAGGCCGTCGCGGACGAGGGGCGTGGCGTCGTGCTCTACGTCCGCGGCCACGAGGGCAGGGGGATCGGACTGATGCACAAGCTGCAGGCGTACCAGCTGCAGGACAGCGGTTCCGACACGGTCGACGCCAACCTCGAGCTGGGCCTGCCGGCCGACGCCCGCGACTACGGCACCGGCGCGCAGATCCTCGTGGACCTCGGCATCAAGACGATGCGGCTGCTGACCAACAACCCGGCGAAGCGGGTGGGCCTGGAGGGGTACGGCCTCGAGATCGTCGAGCGGGTCGCCCTGGCCGCCCACCCGACCCCGGAGAACCTGCGCTACCTGCAGACCAAGCGCGACCGGATGGGCCACGACCTGCCGGGCCTCGCCGCGTTCGAGGACGAGGCGACCGAGGGCAGCACCGACGACGCGATCGGCTCGGCATGAGCGGCGAGGGCCGGCCGGGAGCGGGTCCCTTCGACGCCAAGGGGCTGAGCCTCGCGATCGTCGCGACCCGCTGGCACACCGAGATCACCGAGGCGCTGCTCGCGTCCGCCCTCCGCACCGCCGACGAGTGCGGCGTCGACGAGCCCACCGTCGTCCGGGTCGCCGGCGCCGTCGAGCTCCCCGTCGTGGTGCAGTGCCTCGCGTCGACGCACGACGCGGTCGTGGCCCTGGGCGTGGTCGTGAGGGGTGGCACGCCGCACTTCGAGTACGTCTGCGACGCTGTCACCTACGGGCTCACCCGTATCTCGCTCGACAGCCACACCCCGGTTGGCAACGGTGTCCTCACCACGGACACCGTGGAGCAGGCGCTCGACCGAGCGGGCCTGCCCGACTCCGCCGAGGACAAGGGCCGCGAGGCGGTCCTGGCCGCGCTCGACACCGCCCGGGTCCTCAAGAACCTCAAGACAGGAACGATCTAGATGCTCGCCGTCGTCCTCCCCAAGGGCAGCCTGGAGAAGCAGGTCCTCGACCTGTTCAGCTCTGCCGACCTCACCGTGATCCGGGGCGGCGACCGCGACTACCACGCGAAGGTCGACGACCCGCGCATCGACAAGGTCCGCTTCCTGCGCCCGCAGGAGATCCCGACCTACGTCGAGCAGGGCATCTTCGACCTCGGGATCAGCGGCCGGGACTGGATCACCGAGACCAACGCCGACGTCGTGAGCCTCGGCGAGATCGGCGGCGGCCGCGCCGGCGAGGCCGTCGTGTCGGTCGTCCTGGCCGTGCCGAAGGAGTCGCCGTGGAACTCGGCGGCCGACCTGCCGGACGGCGTGCGCATCTCCACCGAGATGCCCGAGACCACGCGGCGCTTCCTCGAGGACAAGGGCGTGAAGGCCAAGGTCTTCACCAGCCACGGCGCGACCGAGGCCAAGATCCCGGACATCGTCGACGCCATCGTCGACCTGACCGAGACCGGCTCGTCGCTGCGCAAGGCCGGACTGAAGATCATCGAGACGCTGCTGACCAGCCGCACCGAGCTGATCGCCAACCGCGAGGCCTACGAGGACCCGTCGAAGCGGGCCGCGATGGAGGACCTCCTCGTCCTCATCCAGGGCGCCCTGCGGGCCCGCGGGCACGTGCTGCTCAAGCTCAACGTCCCGACGGCGCAGCTCGAGGCCGTCGTGGCTGAGCTGCCGTCGATGGCGTCGCCGACCGTGATGTCGCTCGCGCACGACGACATGAAGGCGCTCGAGACTGTGGTGCCGAAGAAGGGCGTCAACACGCTCATCCCCGCTCTGAAGGCGGCCGGGGCGCGCGACATCCTCGAGCTCCCCATCGCCAAGATCGTGGAGTGAGCAGGAACCTCGCGCTTCTCGCAGCGGTCGTCGCCGGCGGCTTCGTCGCCCTCCAGCAGCGCCTCAACGGCGAGCTCGGGGCCGCCCTGCACGACCCCCTGCTCGCCGCGGTGGTGTCGTTCGTCAGCGGGCTCCTGCTCATGTCCGTGCTGGTGATCCGCCGCCTCGACGTCCTGCCGCGCCTCCGCGAGGTGCCGTGGTGGTCGCGCCTCGGCGGTCTCTGCGGCGCGACCCTCGTCGCGGTCGGCGCCACCGCCGCGCCGCGCATCGGCGTCGCCCTGCTGACGGTCGGACTGGTCAGCGGGACGACGGTCGCTGCCCTGCTCGTCGACCGGGCCGGGCTCGGCCCCGGTGGGCGACGACCGGTGACGCCGGCGCGGCTCGGCGGCGCGGCGCTGTGCCTGTTCGCGATCGCCCTGTCGGCGCGCGAGGGCCTGCGTGCGGCCAGCCCGCTGCTGGTGTCGCTGGTGGTCTTCGCGGGTGCGGCCATCTCCGTCCAGCAGGCCGTCAACGGGCGGGTGCGGGCCGCCACCGACGCGACCGTCGCGACCTTCGTCAACTTCACCGTCGGGACGACCGGCCTGCTGGTGGCCCTGCTCGTGAAGGCGACGTTCTCCCAGGTGCACGCCGACCGGTGGCCCCACGAGCCGTGGCTCTACCTCGGCGGCGCGATCGGCTGCGCGTTCATCGCGATGGCGGCCGTGACCGTCAGCGTGCTCGGCGTGCTCCGGCTCGGCCTCGCCACCACCGCAGGCCAGCTCGTCGGCGGCCTGTTGCTCGACCTCGACCGCGGGGTCAGCACCCTCACCGTCCTCACGGTGGGCCTGACCCTCGTCGCCGTCGGTGTGAGCGGGCTGTCTCGGCAGCGGGTGCCGGCGTGATCGAGGTGCGGCCCCGTCGGCTGGCGCGGGTCTGCTGGGCGGCGACGGCCCTCGTCGTCGTGGCCTTCGGCGTCCTCGCCCTGCTGCTGCCCGAAGGCGGTGACGACGTCGGAGTCGGTGACCAGGTCTCCTTCTTCGTCTTCGGCCTGCTGCTCGCTGCGGGCCTGATCGCCTTCACGCGCTTCCGGGTGCGGGCGGACGCGGCCGGCATCCGCGTGCGCAACGTGCTGGGGGAGCGCTACTTCCCCTGGGGCGTCGTGGTGTCGGTCGACCTGCCGCCGGGGGCGTCCTGGGCGCAGCTGGAGCTGCACGACGACGAGACAGTTGCCTTGCTCGCCCTGCAGGCGAACGACGGTGACACCACCATCGACAACGTCCTCGCTCTCAGGGAGCTGCTGCAGACTGCAGGCTCCTGACTCGTTCGGAGTTCCATGCGCCGCCTGCTCGTCATCCCCCTCGCCGCCGTCGTCGCCCTGCTGGGCGGGGGCACGGCGCACGCCCAGACGGCGTCGTCGCTGCGCGCGCAGGTCGAGGCGGCACTGGGCGGCTCGACGGCGCGGTCGGTCGGCGTCGCGGTCGACGTCGACGGCCTTGGTGCGGTGGACCGACGCGGTTCGACGGCGCAGCTGCCGCCGGCCTCGACGGAGAAGCTGCTGACCGCCGAGTCGGCGCTCCGCCTCCTCGGCCCGTCGTACCACCAGCACACCGACCTGCGCTCCGTCGGCACCCGCTACGGGCCACTGCTGCGGGGGGACCTGTACCTCGTCGCGTCAGGCGACCCGTACTTCACGAGCGCCCAGCTCGACGCGCTCGCCCGGTCGTTCGCCTCGACGGGCATCAGGACCATCAGCGGCCACCTGGTCGTCGACGACACCCGCTACGACCGCGTCCGTCGCGGCAGCGGCTGGAAGACCGAGTGGGTGCCCGAGGAGAGCGGCCCGCTGTCGGCGATGGCCGTCGACGGCAACGCGTGGCGGCACGACGCTGCCTACCTCGCCGACCCGGCGTCGCCGGTGCTCGCGAAGCTGCGGACCTACCTGGCCCGCAAGGGGGTCCGGCTGACGACCTCCGACAACCGCATCGGGCCGGTGCTGTCCCGCGCGGCGACCTACGCGTCCTGGCAGTCGGCCTCGCTCGCCACGACCCTCACGAAGGTGCTCAAGGACTCCGACAACTTCGGCGCGGAGCTCGTGCTGAAGGAGCTCGGCCGGGTCGGCCGGGGGAGCGGCACCGCCTCGGCGGGCGCCGCGCTGGTCCACGAGCAGACCGGCTCCAGCGGCACCGTGGCCGACGGCTCGGGCCTGTCGTCGCGCGATCGCCAGTCGACGGGACACCTGCTGTCGGTGCTGAGCAGGTCCTTCGACGACTTCAAGGGCAAGCTGCCGATCGCCTGCAAGGACGGCACCCTGGAGCACCGCTTCTGCGGCACGGTCGCCTCGGGGCGGGTCTACGCCAAGACGGGCACCCTCGACACCTCCCGCGCCCTCGCCGGCTGGACCTACACCCGCGACGGCCACCTGGTGACGTTCTCGTTCCTGCTGTCCGGCTTCACGAGCGGCTCCGCCGCGACCAAGGCCATCGACCGGGCGGTCGTGGTGCTCGCCGGGGCGACCGTCTCCTAGCCTCGAGCGGCATGGACACCGGCACGTCGGACGCGCGGCTCGCCGACGCGGTGGCCGGCTACGACGGCACCGATGCCGCTCACGGCGCCCTCCTCGCGGCGCTCGTCGACGCCCGCGTCTTCGCAGGCATCACCGCCACGTCGACGGCCGAGCACGTCGAGGCCGGCACCGGGCTGCGGGCGGAGTCGAGCGCCGAGATGGCGGTCGTCCTCGTCGCCGCCCCCGACGGCTCACGCGCGCTGCCCGTGTTCAGCAGCACCGACGCCCTCAAGCGCTGGCGTTTGGACGCTCGGCCCGTCCCGCTCTCCGGGCCCGAGGCCGCACAGGCCGCTCGCGACGAGGGCGCGGTGGCCCTGCTCGTCGAGGGCCGGTTGCCCGTGACGGAGCTCGCGGACGTCGCCCGCGGCTGGGTCCCGGTCGTCGGCTCCGCCCTCGCCTCCCGGGTCGCCGACGCGCCGCTCCGCGAGCCCTCCACGGTCGACCCGGCCCTCGTCACCGCGCTGACGACCGCCCTCGACCGGGAGCCGCTGCGTGCCGCCCGCCTGCTCGAAGGCCCCGACGGCCTGGTCCTGGGCGTCGCGCCCAAGGGGTCCCTGGGCCCGGCAGACCTCGCGGCCCTGGCCCAGCGCGTCGTGGGCCGGCTCGGCTCCGCCCTCCCGGAAGAGGGCCTGGACCTGACCCTCGTGGGCACCAAGGGCCCGGGTGTCGAGCTGCTCCGCCGTCCCCGCCTCTTCCGCCGCTAGGGGTCGCGCGGTGGCACCCGGGCGGCGCTCGTAGGTGCCGGTCCGCGACCCCTGCCTGGGTGAGCTGGCTGGGGGTCGCGCGGTGGCACCCGGGCGGCGCTCGTAGGTGCCGTTCCGCGACCCCTGCGTCAGCGGAGGCGCTCGCCGGGGCCCTCGCCGGGGGCGTCGGGGACGGGCGAGGCCTCGCGGAAGGCGGCCTGGAGCGACTGCAGCCCGTCGCGCAGCGGCGCCGCGTGGATGCCGAGGTCCGGGCGAGCGGCCGAGACGAGCCCGGCGAGGGCCGTGATGAGCTTGCGGGCCTCGTCCAGGTCGAGCGTGGCCGGGCCGAGCTCGGTGAGCCCGCACTTCACCGCGGCAGCGCTCATCAGGTGCACGGCCACGGAGGCGATCACCTCCGCCGCGGGCACGTCAGCAAGGTCACGAAGCTGATCACTCACCCTGCTACTCTAGGTAGGCGACCCGACCGCCCTCCGGGGTGGTCGCGCAAGCGGAGGTCCCACCTCCCACCCGCAGCTGCCCCCGGGCGGCCGGGTTCGGTCGGTTCCACCGGGCACGCCCGGTGTGTGCTGAGTGTGGGCCCTGCGCGTCGCGCGGGGCCTTCGTCGTGAAGGCCCCGACTCCCTCAGACACATGGAGACAGCATCAGCGCTGAACCCCGCATCAACGACCGGATCCGCGTCCCCGAGGTGCGACTGGTCGGGCCCAACGGCGAGCAGGTCGGCATCGTGCCGATCGCCAAGGCCCTCGAGCTGGCCCAGGAGAACGACCTCGACCTCGTCGAGGTCGCGCCCATGGCGCGCCCCCCGGTCGCCAAGCTCATGGACTACGGCAAGTTCAAGTACGAGGCCGCGCAGAAGGCCCGTGAGAGCCGCAAGAACCAGGTCCTCACGGTCATCAAGGAGATGAAGCTCCGCCCCAAGATCGACCCGCACGACTACGAGACCAAGAAGGGCCACGTCGTCCGCTTCCTGAAGCAGGGCGACAAGGTGAAGATCACGATCATGTTCCGCGGTCGTGAGCAGAGCCGGCCGGAGCTCGGTTTCCGCCTCCTGCAGCGTCTCGGGGAGGACGTCCAGGAGCTGGGCTACGTCGAGAGCAGCCCGAAGCAGGACGGCCGCAACATGATCATGGTCCTCGCTCCCCACAAGAGCGCTGCGGACCTCAAGAAGACCAGCAAGAGCACCACCTCGGAGGACACCCCCTCCGAGGCAGCAGAGACCGAGTAGGGAACGTCATGCCCAAGCAGAAGACGCACAGCGGCGCCAAGAAGCGCTTCAAGGTGACCGGCACCGGCAAGGTGCTGCACGAGCGCGCCGGCAAGCGCCACCTGCTCGAGCGCAAGGAGTCCAAGCTCACGCGCCGCCTGACCGGCACCACCGAGCTCGCCAAGGGCGACACCAAGACCGTCAAGAAGCTGCTCGGCCTCTAGGCCGGACTTCCCACACCCCTAGAGGAGATCTGAGATGGCACGCGTCAAGAGGGCCGTGAACGCCCAGAAGAAGCGTCGTGAGGTGCTCGAGAAGGCCAGCGGCTACCGCGGCCAGCGCTCGCGCCTCTACCGCAAGGCCAAGGAGCAGCTGCTCCACTCCGCCACCTACGAGTACCGCGACCGCAAGAAGCGCAAGGGCGACTTCCGTCAGCTCTGGA
>CBIHPE010000083.1:0-15024 GCA_966212015.1 uncultured Frankiales bacterium
GGCCGGGCCCTGTCGGCGCCGCCAAGCGGCGCCGGCCCTCCTCGTGCTGGCGGCCAGAGGGGTCCCGTCCAGCGCTTACAGATTCTGCACACCAGCAGTGTGCAGAATCCGTGGCTTGCTGGCAGGCCACGAGGTCTGTCCCGCATACGGATTCTGCACACCGGGGGTGGGCAGAATTCGTACGCGCGGGCAATGACACTGGGCCCGGGGCGTGCAGTGCGGTCGTCCACAAGCAGGCCGCTGATGCACAGCGCGCGCCAGTGCCTGCACGGCCACGGTCGGGCACGACAGGCTGCGACCATGGACGTTGGACGGTTGCTCCGTGCTGCGAGGCGGCAGCGCGGACTGAGCCAGCGGGAGCTCGCGGCCCTCGCCGGAGTGGGTCGAAGCACCGTGGCGAGCGTGGAGAACGACGGCGCCGGTCCGTCGTGGCCCCTCGTCATGACGCTCCTCGGTGCGATGGGCCTGGACGTAGCCCTGGCACTGAAGCCGACCCCGCCGGCAGGAGCTGAGGAGTGGCTGGCGGTAAGTGCGTCAGCCCGGTTGCACTGGGTGCTCACCCGCCGGCACGGTTACCGGGCTGACAACGCATCGCCCGCCTGGACCGAGCTGCGTCAGCTTGCCGTGCACCGCGTGGTCGTCCTGAGCCCTGAGCTGTCCGTCGCCCTGTGGCTGCCGGACGCGATCGTGGGCCGACCCGCTGCCACCGTGGTGACGGATCGGAACGGGCAGGGCACGCCACTTCCAGAAACCCCGTCCTGGGACGTCGAGACCGGTCCGATCGCGACCGAGGGACTCGTGACGGTCAGCGTGAGTGATCGATGGCAGGTCTACGCCCACGCGCCCGACGCCCCCGTGCTCCACACGGACCCTGCGGTGAGCAGCTCACTCCGGGCAGTCGGCGACCTGCTGGACTCCCGCATGCGCAAGGACGTGCAAGGACGGCGTCGGGCGGCTCACAAGGACTCGAGGGTGCTGTCGGAGATCAGCTGGGCCGCGACCAGACGACGCTTCGGAACCCTCCCCATCCCCAGTGCGCTGGACCGACGCGACTGGCGGCTCGGTGGAGCGGCCACCTTCAGGGAGTGGCTGCTGCTCCACGGCTATCCGATGCCGTCGACGGATCGGCTCGACCGGGAGGATGCCTGGACCGAACCGCACGACGAGGACACCGCGGCGTGATCGCGGATGAGAAGGTGTCTGCGTGGCTGGTCAGCTGATGCTCCTCGACTCCCCCGCGCTCTGGTACCGGGCGCTGTACGGCGTCCCGGACAGCATCCGGAGCCCGCAGGGCGAGCCGGTCAACGCGGTCCGTGGCTTCCTCGACCTGGTGAGCAGGACTGTCCGGGAGCACCGGCCGGCGCGGCTGGTCGCGACCGTCGACCTCGACTGGCGACCGGCCTTCCGGGTGGCTGCGGTCCCGTCGTACAAGACCCATCGGCTGGCGCCGGCCGGGGGCGAGCTCGCGCCGGACGCGCCCGCGCCGCAGGTGGCCGTGATCCTGGACGTGCTCGCAGCGCTCGGGGTGCCGGTGGTCGGTGCTGAGGGGCACGAGGCGGACGACGTGATCGGCACGCTGGCGACGAGAGAGAAGGGCGCCGTCGACATCGTGACCGGCGACCGGGACCTGCTGCAGCTGGTGGACGACAGCGGACCCAAGCGGGTGCTCTACGCCGTGGAGAAGATGAAGCCGTACGGCGAGGCCGAGGTCACGGCGAAGCACGGGATCCCGGGGCGGCACTACGCGGACTACGCGGTGCTGCGGGGCGACCCGAGCGACGGGCTGCCCGGGGTGAAGGGGGTCGGCGAGAAGACGGCTGCTGCGCTGGTGAGCCGGTTCGGTCGGATCGAGGACATCGTGGCTGCTCTCGACAGCGGCAGCGACGACGGCTTCCCCAGCGGCGCCCGGGCCAAGCTGGAGGCGGCGCGGGACTACCTGCGGGTCGCGCCGGCGGTCAGCCGGGTCGTGACGAACCTGCCGATCCCCGAGCTCGAGGACGCGGTCCGTGCGACGCCCAAGGACCCCGAGGGGCTCCTGCAGCTCTCGGACCGCTGGGGCCTGGACAGCCCCCTCGATCGCTGGCTGCAAGCGGTAGCCTTTGCTACTGATGAGTAACCGAGCGTTCTCCGTCCTCTCGAGGTCCGCCGAGCTGCAGTCGGCCGCCACCGAGGAGCTCGACGTGCTCGTGGTCGGGATGGGTGCCACAGGGGCCGGGGTGGCGCTCGACGCGGCCAGCCGCGGCCTGCGGGTCGCGGTCCTGGACAAGGGAGACCTGGCCAGTGGCACGAGCTCCAAGAGCAGCAAGCTGGTGCACGGCGGGCTGCGGTACCTGGAGAACTACGAGTTCGGCCTGGTGCGCGAGGGCGTCGTCGAGCGGCAGCTGCTCATGAAGCTGGCCCCGCACCTCGTCCGCCCCATGGACTTCCTCTACCCGGTCTGGCCGGACACCCAGAAGCGCAAGCTGCTGGGGCTGGGGCTGACGACGTACGACGTGTTCGCGCTGGCGTCTCTCGCAGGCCGCGGCGGCGCGACGAGACGGCACGAGAAGGTCAGCGCGGGTGAGGCGATCGCCCTGGCGCCGGCGCTGGAGGACAGCGGGCTGGCCTACAGCTACCTCTACGGCGACTGCGCGACGGATGACGCCCGGCTCGTGCTGGCCGTGGTCCAGGCGGCCCGCCGCTACGGTGCCCTGACGATCACGCACGCCGAGGTCACGGGCCTCACGAACCGGGACGGCCGGGTCAGCGGAGCGACCGTGCTGGACCGGTTCAGCGGAGAGACCGTGACCGTCAGCGCGCGGCACGTCGTCAACGCCACGGGCGTCTGGGTCGACCAGCTGCAGGGCTTCGAGGAGCCGGGGCGCAAGGCCGTCGTGCAGCCCAGCAAGGGCGTGCACGTGGTGGTGCCGCGAGAGCGGCTGCCGCTGCTGCAGGCGAGCATCCTGCTCCCGAGCAAGCAGGGCGACGGCCGCTCGATGTTCGCGATCCCGTGGGGCCGGCAGACGATCCTCGGGACCACCGACACGCCCTACGACGGCTCGCCCGACGCGCTGAGCCTGACGCAGGAGGACCTCGACTACGTCCTGGCCAGCGGCAACGCCGTGTTCAAGCGGGACCTCGTGCAGGACGACGTGCTGGGCGCCTGGGCAGGAGTGCGGCCGCTCATCAAGCAGGAGGGGTCGGAGTCGATGAGCGACATCAGCCGGCGGCACACCCTCGTCGAGGGACAGGGCGGCCTGCTGACGATCACCGGCGGCAAGCTGACGACCTACCGGCGGATGGCCAAGGACGTGGTCGACCGGATCGTCGAGCGCGACGGCTCCAAGGCGAAGTGCCGCACCGACGAGATCAGCATCTCTGGCACGCGACCGATGGCTGAGCTGCTCGCCGAGACCCGGGGCGAGGCGCGCGGTCTGGGCCTTCCCGAGGACGTCGCCGAGTCGCTGGTCCGGCAGTGCGGCGAGACCGCCTCGCACGTGCTCAGCCTGGTGCACGCCGACCGGTCCCTCGGGGCCCCGCTCTCGGCCTCCGCCCCGCACATCGCCGCGGAGGTCGTGCACGCCGCGCGCTCCGAGGGCGCCAGCAGCGTCGACGACGTGTTCAGCCGGCGGATGCGGCTGTCCCTGCGCGCCAAGGACGCCGCGCTGCCGGCGGCACCGCTGGCCGCTGCCCTGCTGGCTCGCGAGCTGGGTCGGGACGAGCAGTGGGAGCAGCAGCAGGTCGTGGCCTACGCGGAGGCCGTCCGCGCGGAACGAGGGGTCCTGGAGCTCGCCACCCTGAGCTGAGCTCAGGTCAGGCTTCGAGGGTCAGGCCCGACCGTCAGCCGACGGCGGACCACGCGACCACCCCTCGGCGCACGGCGTCGACGGCCGCCCGGGCCGTCGAGCGCACCGGCTCCTCCGCGATGATCGCGACCTGGCTGAGCAGGTCGATCAGCTGCTTGCAGGTGCGGACGAAGTCGCCGGCGGTGAGGTCCGGGTCGTCGCGCAGCACCTGCTCCAGGTCGGCGCCGGACGCCCACCGGTGGACGACCCAGCAGAACCCCGGGTCGGGCTCGCGCAGGAAGGTCACGCCGTGCTCGGCCTCGACCTCGCGCAACCGCGCCCAGGCACGACGCAGCTCGTCCACGCCGAAGCGGACGGCCCCACCCGGCAGGTGGGCGACGGCCTCCTCCGGGCGGCGGCTCTCGTAGACGAGCGCGGACACGACCGCGGCCAGCTCGGCCGCCGACAGGCCGTCCCAGGTCCCGGACCGGAGGGCCTCGACGACCAGCAGGTCCGCCTCGTTGTAGACGCGGGCGAGCTGCCGGCCCGCGGGCGTGACGTCCTCGCCGTGCAGGTAGTCGAGCTGCTCGAGGACGGCGCAGACCTTGTCGAAGGTGCGGGCGATCGAGTGGGTCTTGCCCTCGACCCGCTTCTCGAGGTTGTCGGTGTCGTGCCGGAGCCGCGACCAGCGCTCCGCCCACCGCAGGTGCTGCTCGCGCTCGTCGCAGCCGTGCACCGGGTGCTGCCGCAGCTGCTGGCGGAGCGAGGCCAGCTCGGCGTCGTTCGAGGCGGACGAGCGCGGGCGCCGGGACCGCTCCGGGTGCAGCGCGAGGGCGCGGATCGAGGACGCGAGGTCGCGGCGCGACTGGGGACTGCGGTGGTTGAACGCCTTGGGGACCCGGACCCTCCCGAGGGCCTCGACGGGGTGCGGGAAGTCCGCCTCCGACAGCCGGCCCGCCCAGCGGTCCTCCGTGACGACGAGCGGGTGGGCCTGGCCGTCGGGGCCCACACCCGGGTCGAGCACGACCGCCAGACCGGAGCGTCGCCCCTGCGGGACGGAGATGACGTCGCCGACCTTGAGCGACTGCAGGGACGCTGCTGCCTGGGCCCGGCGCTGCGCGGTCCCCTGCCGCGCCAGGTCCGACTCGCGGCGCTTCACGGCCTGCCGCAGCCGGTCGTACTCGACCGCGTCACCGAGGTGGCAGGTCATCCCCTCGCGGTAGCCCTCGAGCGCCTCGAGGTTGCGGGCGACCTGCCGGGCCAGCCCGACCACGGACGCGTCCGCCTGGAACTGCGCGAACGAGCTCTCGAGCAGGACCCGCGCGGACTCGCGACCGACGGTCCCGACCAGGTTGGCGGCCATGTTGTACGACGGCCGGAACGAGCTCTTGAGCGGGTAGGTGCGGGTGCTGGCCAGACCGGCGACCTGGCGCGGGTCGAGGCCGGGCTGCCAGAGGACGACCGCGTGCCCCTCGACGTCGATGCCGCGCCGGCCGGCGCGGCCGGTCAGCTGGGTGTACTCCCCCGGCGTGATGTCGACGTGCGCCTCGCCGGTCCACGTCACGAGCTTCTCGAGGACGACCGAGCGGGCCGGCATGTTGATGCCGAGGGCGAGGGTCTCGGTGGCGAAGACCGCCTTCACCAGGCCGTCGAGGAACAGCTCCTCGACGATCTCCTTGAAGGTAGGCAGCATCCCGGCGTGGTGCGCGGCGATCCCGCGCTCGAGCCCCTCGAGCCACTCCCAGTAGCCGAGCACCCGAAGGTCCTCGCGAGGGATGTCGGCCGTGCGGCGCTGCACGTGCTCCCGGACCCGGACCCGCTCCTCGTCGCTGTTGAGGACGAGTCCCGAGCGCAGGCACTGCTCGACCGCCGCCGCGCAGCCCGCGCGGCTGAAGATGAAGGTGATGGCCGGCAGCAGGCCCTCGCGGTCGAGCCGCAGGAGGACCTCAGGTCGCCGTAGGACGTTCGGCCGGGGCGGCCGGCCGCCACGCTCGCGCGGCTTCCAGCGGTCCTCCTCGCGCACCTTCCGCACCAGCTCCGGGTGCACCTCTCCCTGGCTGTCGAACAGGTCGTACATCCGGCCGCCGACGAGGACGTGCTGGTAGAGCGGTACGGGCCGGTGCTCCTCGACGACGACTTCCGTGTCACCGCGGACGGTGACGAGCCACTCCGCGAACTCCTCCGCGTTGCTGACCGTCGCGGACAGCGAGGTGAGCACCACGTCGTCCGGGAGGTGGATGATCACCTCCTCCCAGACGGCGCCGCGGGCGCGGTCGGCGAGGTAGTGGACCTCGTCCATGACGACGTGCCCGAGGCCGCGGAGCGCCTCACTGCCGCTGTAGAGCATGTTGCGGAGCACCTCGGTGGTCATCACGACCACGTCGGCGTCACCGTTGACCGCGGTGTCGCCGGTCAGCAGCCCGACCCGGTCGGCGCCGTGCCGCTCGACCAGGTCGGCGTACTTCTGGTTCGACAGCGCCTTGATGGGCGTCGTGTAGAAGCACTTCTTGCCGGCCCGCAGCGCGAGGAAGACGGCGAACTCCCCCACCACGGTCTTGCCGGCACCGGTCGGGGCAGCGACGAGGACCCCGCGGCCGTCCTCGAGCGCCTTGCACGCGACCCGCTGGAAGGCGTCGAGCCCGAAGGGGTAGCCGACCTCGAACTCGGAGAGAGCGGCCCCTCCCTGAGAGGCTCGGAAGGCCGCGTAACGCTCGGCGGGCGATGACACTCCCTCAGGCTAGCCGTGCTCCCACGACGGTCAGCGACCCCGGCACGACCTCGCACGAGAGCGGCAGGTGGCCGAAGGCCTCGCCGTCGGCGTACACGGCAAGGGCCGAGCCCTCGAGCGACACCGACCGGGCCCGGAAGACCTCGACCGAGGGGTCGTCGACGTGGGTGCCCTTGAACAGCCGCGGGAACAGCGCGATCAGCCGGCGACGCGCGAGCGGGTTCACGACCACCACGTCCAGCAGCCCGTCGGTGAGATCGGCGCCAGGGCACATCCGCATGCCGCCGCCGTAGGAGGTCGCGTTGCCGAGGGCCACGAGCATCACGGACCGCTCGTGCCGCTCGCCGTCGAGGACGAGGGTCACGGGCTGCGGCCGGAACGTGCGGAGCTCGAGGAGGGTCGCGAGGTCGTACCGGCGCCTCCCCCGGGGCCAGGTCATCCGGTTCGCGCGCTCGTTGACCGCGGCGTCGAAGCCCGTGCCGAGGATGCAGGCGAACCAGCTCTCCCCAACGCGCACGGCGTCGACGGCCGTGACGTCACCGGCGAGCGCGGCCTCGGCGGCGGCACGTCCGGTCGTGGGCACGCCGAGGCAGTTGGCGAGGTCGTTGCCCGTGCCGGTCGGGACGATCGCCAGAGCCGTCGCCGTCCCGGCAACGGCCTGCAGCCCGAGGTGCGCCGTCCCGTCTCCCCCGACCGCGACGAGCACGTCGAGCCCTTCGGCCACCGCGGTACGCGCCTGGCTCAGCACCTCGTCCCGGCTGCCGCCCCCGAGGGTGACCGCTTGGGGGAGCACGGCCCGGAAGGCGTCGGCCTCAGCGGGTCCGCGGCCCTTGCCCGACTGCGGACCGACGAGGAGCGCCGCCCTCACTCAGGCCCGCGCCTAGAGCTGGGACGGCGTCGAGTCGACGTACGACGTCTCGTCGTCCGCCACGTCGAAACCGGCCGTGTCCTGCTTCTTGCGCTTGCGCCGGTCGCGCACCCAGGCGATCCCGACCGACAGCTCCCAGAGCAGGTAGAGCGCCGTGCCGAGGATGAGGAAGGTGAACGGGTCGGTGCTCGGCGTGAGGACCGCGGCCGCGAGGTAGACCACGAAGGCCATGGCCCGGCGCCACCGCTTCATCCGGTCGTAGGAGAGCACCCCGGCGAGGTTGAGGAAGACGATGAGGACGGGGAACTCGAACGCGATGCCGAACAGCAGCAGCATGAGCGTGAGGAAGGAGAAGTACTCCTTCAGCGTCGTGATGTTCTGCACGCCCGGGCCCGCGACGTGCAGCAGCAGCTTGAGCCCGTGACCCACGCTGACGTAGGCCACGGTGACACCGGCCGCGAACAGGGCGAGCGCCCCGGCCAGGAAGCCGCCGGCGTAGCGGCGCTCGTGCTTGTGCAGCGCCGGCGTGAAGAAGGCGCCGACCTGGTAGAGCCAGATCGGCGACGTCCCGACGATCCCGCCGATGAACGCGATCTTCATCCGCGTGTTGAACTGGTCGAACACACCGGTGACGTAGAGGTCGCACTTCTGGTGCGGGAACGCGTCGCAGTAGGGCTGGCGCAGGAAGTGGAACAGCGGCTCCCAGAGGGCGTAAGCCGCTCCGACACCGATCAGCACAGCGACCGCGCTGACGACGAGGCGTCGGCGGAGCTCCTTGATGTGCTCGACCAGCGGCATCCGCCCGTCTGCCGAGCGGGTGGATCCCGGCACTGTCAGGTCTGGTGCGGCGTCTGCTGGGACTGCGGCGTGATCGACTCCGTGGCGGCGGTCGGCTCCGTGCCCTGCACGGTCGTCTCCGGCAGCTGCTTCGGCGCCGGGGCCGGCGTGCTCGCGGCAGGCGCGTCATCGTCCTTCAGGCCCTTGGCCTCGGCCTTGAGGATGCGCATCGACCTGCCCAGCGCGCGGGCCGAGTCGGGGAGCCGACGGGACCCGAAGATCACGAGTGCGAGCAGCAGGACGATCACCACTCCGGGCTTCTCGATGAACTCGAGCACAGCGACACCTCTTTCCGGAACGGGACTGGCCTCAGCGTAACCCGGCTGGCACGCGGCCGCCGGTCAACGCTCCGACGGGGACCTCACCTGCAGGCCAGAAGAGTGCTCGCTGACGACAGCCGAGGCGGCCTTGACGGCGCGGAGGAGGACGCGGACCCGCTTGTAGAGCAGGTAGGCGAGGCCGGCGACGAGGAGCAGCGCCAGCGCGTAGATCGCGAGATCGAGCCAGACCCAGTGCACGGGGCCGACGCTAGTGCCTAAGCAGCAGCCCGGTCGACGAGGCTGGCGAGCAGGTCGGTCTGGCCGAGCTGCAGGGCGAAGTCGAGCAGGTCGTCGTAGGACAGCACCGGGCCGGCCTTGACCTCGAGAGCCTCAGCGGGGAGGTCCCAGACCTGCGCCGGGACGCCGCCGGACACCAGCAGCGACACGACGTGGTCGTCGGCCGGCTTGCGGATCTCCTCGCCGCAGGTGTGGCACTCGAACGCGTAGTAGGACAGCGGCGCGTGGCTGCAGACCATGAGGGAGACGTCCGCGGGGGTGAGCTCGACCTCGCCGCAGCTCGGGCAGCTCGCCTTGATCGTGGTCATCGCTTCGGCCTCTCGGTCCGGGTGCTGTCGTGCTCCAACACCCACGCCTTCGGCACGACGGGCTCAGGACTTGACGGCCAACCGGCGGAGATGACTCGAAGTGATCAGGCGCCCTCGTACGCCGCGAGGGCGCGCTGGGCGTCGGCCCGCACCTGCTCGGCCAGCTCGACGGGGGCCAGGACCCGCCCGCGGGCCCCCAGGGACAGTGCCAACCGGCGTACCCAGGCCGTGCCCTGCGTGCGGAGCGTGACCACCTGCTTGCCGTCCCCGAGGTCCTCCACCGTGTCGCACGGGTAGTAGTCGCTGACCCACGCCGCACCGGGCTCCAGAGCGAGCGTGACCACGGTGTCGAGGTCCCCGGGCTGGAACAGGCCGTGCGAGAGGTCGCGGGACTCGGCGTCGGCGGGCGGGGCCGCCGGCTCGTCGAGCACCTTCGCCTCCTGCACGCGGCCGAGGTGGAACATCCGGACGCCCTCGGCGCGCCGGCACCAGGCCTCCAGGTAGGCCTTGCCGTCCATGGTCAGCAAACGCAGCGGGTCCACGGTGCGCTCGGTCGTCTCGTCGCGACCAGCCGTCCAGTAGCGCAGGAACAGCGCCCGCTTGCTCTCGACGGCCTCGCGGACGATCGGCAGCGCGGCGTCGTCCCGGACCAGCTCGACGTCGACGCGCCCGGCGGGCTGCGCTGCGGAGCCGGCTGCCGCCTCGACCTTGGCCAGCGCGCGCAGGACGGGTTCAGGCTCCGCGAGCCCGGGCGTCTCGGCGAGGGTGCGGAGCGCCACGACGAGGGCGAGCGCCTCGTCGACCGTGAGCCGGAGCGGTCGGTCGACGCCCTGCGCGTCCGAGAGCGTGATCGTGTCGCCCTCGAACTCGATCTCGATGAGGTCACCCGGGTAGTGGCCCGGCAGCCCGCAGAGCCAGAGCAGGTTGAGGTCCTTGCGCAGCCGCTCCTCGCTGATCCCGAAGTCGGCAGCCGCTGTGCTGAAGGGGACCCCGGGGCGGGCGAGCAGGTAGGGCACGAGGGCGAGCAGCCGCGGCAGCTCCGCCAGGGAGCCGCTCATGAGGCGGCCAGTGCGGTGAGGCGGCTGATGACCGCGTCCCGGACCTCAGCGGGCTCGAGCACCACCGCGTCGGCGCCGTAGCCGGCGACGC
The DNA here is from genome assembly GCA_966212015.1 of uncultured Frankiales bacterium. Lineage (GTDB taxonomy): Bacteria > Actinomycetota > Actinomycetes > Mycobacteriales > SCTD01 > RYN-111. The sequence continues at coordinate 10,212 of CBIHPE010000083.1, forward strand.
GGTCGGCGAACCGGCCGGCGTCGGAGAAGCCGAGCTCGACCACGTCCCAGCCGGGCTCGTCGGGGGTGACGGACGCGGCTCCGCGCCGCAGCTCCCAGCAGCTGCCGGTGCGGACCCGCACCCGGGCTGTGGCGTGCGGCTGCATCTCGTCCGCCTCCCGGACGACCAGCTCGCGGAGGTCGACGCCCTCGGGCACGGTGACGGCGCCCTCCGGGCCCTCGGCCCTGACGTCGCCGACGATGCGGCTGAGCCGGAACACCCGGGTCGCCTCGCGGACCAGGTCGTGCGCCACGAGGTACCAGCGGCCGCGCCAGGACACGACGCCCCAGGGCTCCACGTGGCGGGCCTCGTCCTGCGGCCTTCCCTGCGTGCGGTAGGTGAAGCGCAGCCTCCGGCCGGCGGTCGCCGCGGCCAGGACGGCCTCGAAGGACGGCTCGCTGGCTCCGATGCGCGGCTCGATGCCCGTCGCGCCCTCGGGCGGCTCGATGCCGGCCGCGCGGAGCTTGAGCAGGGCCGACCCGGTGGCCCCGGCGAGCGGCGCGGACTGCCACAGCCGCGCGGCGAGGCCGAGCGCGGCCGCCTCGTCCGGCTCGAGCACGATCTCCGGCAGCTCGTAGTCGCGGCGGGCGATCCGGTAGCCGACCTCGTCGTCCCAGTGCGAGTTGGACCCGGTCTCGAGGGGGACGCCGAGCTCGCGGAGCTCCTCCTTGTCCCGCTCGAACATCCGCCGGAAGGCCTCCTCGTTGTCCGCGTCGTAGCCGGGGACGTCTTCACGGATCTGCTGGACCGTCACGAAGCGCCGGGTCGCGAGCAGGCAGATGACCAGGTTGAGCAACCGCTCCGTCTTCTTCGCCGCCACGCTGGAAGACCTTAGTAGCGCTAGTCAGTTCGGGTGGTTCTCGGACTGAAGTGTCCGGAAAACCTGGTGCTCGTCCGAAACGCGAGGGAACCTGGGGCGATGGAGGCCACTCCTGCCCCTGGGGACGGGCGCCGCGAGCGCCGTGTCGCGGCGCAGGACTTCTCTGCGACCAGCGCCCAGGTGCTCAAGCACCTGCACGCCGCCATCGGGCTGGACCTGTGGGCGGTGGGCCGCCGGCAGGGCGAGGACTGGGTGGTGCTCTGCTGCGAGGGCGGGCCGATCGAGGGCCTGCAGATCCCCTGGGTCGACACCCTCTGCGCGCGCGTCAACGACGGTCGGGCCCAGTGGTGCACGCCGGACGTCGACGCGGTCCCGGTGCTCGTCGAGGCCCGCGAGCTGATCGGGCTGCCGATCCGCTCGTTCGTCACCGTCCCCCTGCACGGCGCCGACGGCGAGATCCTCGGCACCCTGTGCGGGGCGGGTACGACGGGACCCGCGGACGCCTCCCTGGCCCGGCACCGCCCCGACCTGGAGCTGATGGCCGAGGTGCTGGGCGCCCTGCTGTCCGCCGAGCTGCGGCTGGAGCGGGAGGCGCGGCACCGCGAGGTCGCCGAGCTGGACGCCCAGACCGACCAGCTGACCGGCCTCGGGAACCGCCGTCGCTGGGACCGCCAGCTCGCTGCTGAGGAGGAGCGCTGCAAGCGCTACGGCAGCTGCGCGGCCGTCGTCACCGTCGACGTCGACGGGCTGAAGGTCGTCAACGACCGCTGGGGCCACGACGCCGGCGACGCTCTCCTGCGGCAGCTCGCCTCGGTGCTCCGGCGCGAGTGCCGGCCGGGCGACGTCGTGGCGCGCCTCGGCGGCGACGAGTTCGCCGTCCTCCTGGCCGAGACCTCCGCGGCCCAGGCGGAGGCGGTGTCCGAGCGGCTGAGGAGCGCGCTTCACGGCGCCGACCTCGCCGCGTCCCTGGGCGTCGCTGTCCGGGGCAGGGAGGGGCTGCTGGGCGCCTGGCGCGACGCCGACGCCCGGATGTACGACGTGAAGCGCCGCCTGACCCGCCGGGAACCGGTGCGGCCTGGCGGGTCCCAGGAGCCGAGCGTGGGTCGCGAGGACGCCGTCGTCGCGGAGCTGCTCGGACTGGCACGCACCCACCTCGGCGCCGACATCGCCTTCCTGGGGCGCTCCGAGGGCGGCTTCCGCGTGATCCGGGCGCTCTCCTCGGCCCAACCGCTGCCGATCGGCCCGGGGCACGCCGAGAGCCTCGAGACGACGTACTGCCAACGGATCCTGTCGGGTGAGCTGCCCCACGCGATCCCGGACACCTCGCTCAACGCGGTCGCGCTGACCATCGAGGCCACCCACACGCTTCCCATCGGCGCCTACCTGGGCGTGCCCGTGACCCTGCCCGACGGGCGGCTGTACGGCACGCTGTGCTGCCTCAACCACCAGCCGAACCCCCGGTTCGACGCGGCCGCCGTCGCGTTCCTCTCGTCGCTCGCTGCCAGCATGAGCCGGGTGCTTGCGGCTGAGGAGCAGGAGCGCGCGGGCCGTCGCAGCCTGCTGGAGGCCATCGACGGGCTGCTCGCCGCCCAGGCGCTCACGATGAGGTACCAGCCCGTCGTCGACCTGGACACCGGCACGGTGCGGGCGGCCGAGGCGCTCGCGCGCTTCAGCGACGGGTCCCGCACGACGGCGCAGTGGTTCACCGACGCCGGCCACGTCGACCGCAGCGCAGAGCTCGAGCTGCGCGCCGTCGGCCTCGCGCTGCAGGACACGCGCGACTGGCACTGCGACGTGTGGCTCAACCTGTCCGCGTCGGTGCTCGCCTCCCCCGCGGTGTCCGGGCTGTTCGCCGGACGGGACCTGTCCCACCTGGTGGTCGAGGTCTCGGAGCACGAGGAGGTGAGCGACTACGTCGCCCTCCGCCGCGCGCTGCTCCCGTGGCGCGACGCCGGCCTGCGCGTCGCCGTGGACGACGTCGGGGCCGGCTTCGCCAGCCTCCGGCACGTGCTCGAGCTGGCGCCGGACGTGATCAAGCTCGACATCAGCCTCGTCCAGGGCCTGCCCTCCGACCCCGCGCGCCGGGCGCTCGTGCGGGCCCTCGTCACGTTCGCCGAGCAGGCCGGTGCCCTGGTGGTGGCCGAGGGGATCGAGACGGAGGCCGAGCTGCAGGCCCTGCGCGGCACCGGGGTGCTGCTGGGCCAGGGCTTCCACCTCGGCGTCCCCGTCTCGCCCGACCGCGTTCCCGAGCACGTGGCGCTGGCCGGGGGCCTTCCGTCGCCGCGGGTGTCGGAGGTCGCGGCTAGCCGACGCTGAGCAGGTCCACCACGAAGACGAGGGTCTCGTTCGGGCCGATGGCTCCTCCGGCGCCGCGGGCGCCGTAGCCCAGGTGCGGCGGGATCGTGAGCCGCCGGCGACCGCCGACCTTCATGCCCGCGACGCCCTGGTCCCAGCCGCCGATGACCATGCCGGCCCCGAGCTGGAAGGTGAACGGCTCGCCCCGGTCCCAGCTGGCGTCGAACTGCTTGCCCGTGGACCAGGAGTGGCCGACGTACTGCATCGTGCAGCGCTTGCCGGACACGGCCTCGGGGCCGTCGCCCTCGGTGAGGTCCTCGAGGACGAGGTCGGCGGGCGGCGGCCCGTCCGGGATGGTGATCTGCGGCTTCTCCATGAGCGCGACGCTACCCGCCGCGGTGACGAAGGGGTTCGACGGCGTCCCAGCGCGCGCCCGTCACATCGTCGGGCTGGCTACATGCTGGCGATGAGCTTGTCGACGCGGTCGTCGACGGAGCGGAAGGGGTCCTTGCACAGGACGGTCCGCTGGGCCTGGTCGTTGAGCTTCAGGTGCACCCAGTCGACCGTGAAGTCGCGGCGCTTCTCCTGCGCCTTGGCGATGAACTCGCCGCGCAGCCGGGCCCGGGTCGTCTGCGGCGGCACGGACTTCGCCTCGAAGGTCAGCAGGTCGCTGGTCGCGCGGTCGACGAGGCCCTTGCGCTCCATCAGGTAGTAGAGGCCCCGACCGCGGTTGACGTCGTGGTAGGCCAGGTCGAGCTGGGCCACCCGAGGGCTCGACAGGGCGAGGTCGTGCTTGCCGCGATAGCGCTCGATCAGCTGGTGCTTGATGACCCAGTCGATCTCGCGGTCGACCAGACCGAGGTCGCCGGTCTCGATGGCCGTGAGAGTGCGGTCCCAGAGGTCGAGGACGCGCTTGACGAGCTCGTCGCTGCCGCGACGGGCGATGAAGTCCTCGGCCTTGTTGTAGTACTCGCGCTGGATCTCGAGGGCACTCGCCTCGCGGCCGTTGGCCAGCTTGACCTTCTTCTGCCCGGTGAGGTCGTGGCTGACCTCGCGGATCGCGCGGATCGGGTTCTCGAGGGTCAGGTCGCGCATGACCACGCCCGCCTCGATCATCCGGAGCACAAGGTCGGTGGTGCCGACCTTGAGCAGGGTCGTGGTCTCCGACATGTTGGAGTCGCCGACGATGACGTGCAGCCGGCGGAAGCGCTCGGCGTCGGCGTGCGGCTCGTCGCGGGTGTTGATGATCGGGCGGCTGCGCGTCGTGGCACTGCTGACGCCCTCCCAGATGTGCTCGGCCCGCTGGCTCACGCAGAACACCGCGCCGCGCGGGGTCTGCAGCACCTTGCCGGCGCCGCAGATGATCTGTCGTGTCACGAGGAACGGGATGAGCACGTCCGCGAGCCGGGTGAACTCGCCGTGCCGGCCGACGAGGTAGTTCTCGTGGCAGCCGTAGGAGTTGCCGGCGGAGTCGGTGTTGTTCTTGAACAGGTAGATGTCGCCGGCGATGCCCTCCTCGCGGAGGCGCCGCTCGGCGTCGATGAGCAGCCCCTCGAGGATCCGCTCCCCTGCCTTGTCGTGCGTCACCAGGTCGAGGACCGAGTCGCACTCGGGCGTGGCGTACTCGGGGTGGCTGCCGACGTCGAGGTAGAGCCGGGC
>CBIHPE010000084.1:0-15019 GCA_966212015.1 uncultured Frankiales bacterium
ACCCCAAGGCGCTCGACGTGCTCGACACCCTCGTCCTCGCCGACAACCCGCTGCCCAAGGACACCAAGGGCCGGTCCGTCGACGCGAAGGCCTACTACCGCAACATCGCGAGCTGGGTCCGGCGCGGCGGCAACCTGGTCCTCACCGACCACGCCTTCCACGCCCTCGCCGGCATGGGGCTCGTCCCGTCGTCAGCCGTCAAGGACATCAAGGTCTACCAGCCGTACACCGACTTCCAGACGTTCGCCGACCCGATGGCGAAGGGGCTGCGGGCCAACGCCCGCCAGCTGGTCGAGGCGGCCACCCTCGGCTACGGGATCGGCGACACGGCGTCCCCGATGAGCGCCATCTCCGCGAGCGCCTTCAAGGGCACAGTCGTCGGTACGACGAACCATGACGTCACCGTCGGGCGCATCGACGTCGCCAAGGGCCAGGTGCAGCTCATCGGGGGCGCGCTCCCGACGCCGAGCGAGGACCTCGACCACCGCTTCGGCCTGCGCGACTACGCCCTCACCTACAGCGGGCTGTACCTCGTGGAGAACGCCGTCCGGTACGACGCCCCGGGGCTGGGCGCGAAGGCCCCGGCCGGCTTCGTCAGCACCCGCACCCCGAACAAGCCGGCGGGCGGCTTCCCCGAGGCGGGCGGCAAGGGCCTCGCCGCGACGGGTGGCACCGAGGAGCTCGCGCTCCTCGGCCTCGGACTGGTCGCTCTCGTGGCCCTCGCCCGTCGCTCCCGCGCCTGACGCCGTACCCGCAGGGGTCAGCTGGTGTAGGGCTCGACGGTCTTGATGGTGACCGTGATGGAGCGCGGGCCGAAGGTGACCTGCTCACCCGCCTTGTGCCCGGCGATGGCCTGCCCGATGGGGGACTCGGGCGAGTAGACGTCGAGGCTGCCGATCTTGCCGCCCTCGTCGGTGGCGTTCTCGCGCGAGGCGAACAGGAACGTCTCGCAGTCGTCGTCGCCGTAGTCGACGGTGACGAGGCAGCCTTCCTCGACGACGTCGCCGGCGGGCGTCTCGCCGACGCGGACGTCACGCAGCAGCGCGGTGAGCTGCTTGATGCGCGCCTCGAGCTTGCCCTGCTCGTCCTTGGCGGCGTGGTAGCCGCCGTTCTCCTTGAGGTCGCCCTCCTCGCGGGCGGCCTCGATGCGGCTCACGATGTGCGCGCGCTGCGGCCCGGTCATGTCCTCCAGCTGGGCGACCAGGCGGGCGTGCGCCTCCTGGGTGAGCCAGGTGCTGGCGGTCGTCTCGGTGCTCACGGCTGCGTCTCCTCGGGTTGCGGGTCCGTCCATGCTAGGACCGGCGGCAGCTGAGGACCTCTCCCGCGACGGCCCGCCGCGTGGTCTCGAGGTGCTCCTCGACGGTGAAGGGGCTCACGTCCCCGTTCGCCACGACGTGCAGGGTCTTGCTGCCGACCTCCGCGTTGTTCCTGTCGCGGGCCTGCAGCAGGCAGTCGGCGGCCTGGCCGGGCTCGAGGGTCACCGTGAAGCGGATGAGCACGGACCTGTCGGACTCGACCTGGTAGTCGAGGTTGGTGAACTGGGCTCGGGTGCTCGCGTAGTGCTGGAACGCCAGGAAGGAGAACGCGACCAGTGCCGTGAGCAGCACGACGGCCCCTCCGACCAGCACGGGGCGGGGGAGGCTGCGCGGCTCGTCGTACCGGCCAGGGGGCCGGTTGAGCGGTTGCTGTGGGCCGGTGGTCGTGGTCATCGGTGACAATGATGCCGTGACCCCGGAAGAGCAGCTCCGCCTGGTGTGTGTCCACGCCCACCCCGACGACGAGTCGAGCAAGGGCGCAGCGACCATGGCCAAGTACGTCCGTGAGGGCGTCGACGTCCTCGTCGTGACCCTCACCGACGGCTCGCGCGGCTCCGTGCTGAACCCCGCCCTCGACACTCCCGAGACCCTCGCCAACATCACCGAGATCCGGGCGAAGGAGATGGACACCGCGCGCGACATCCTCGGCGTGCGGCAGGTGTTCATGGGCTGGGAGGACAGCGGCTTGCCCGAGGGCGACCCCCTACCGCCGCTCCCGGAGGGCTGCTTCGCCCTCGGGGACCTGGAGGAGCAGACAGCGGCGCTGGTCGAGCTCTTCCGCAAGGAGCGCCCGCACGTCGTCACGACGTACGACGAGAACGGTGGCTACCCGCACCCCGACCACATCCGCTGCCACGAGGTGACCGTCGCGGCGTTCGAGGCGGCCGGGGACCCGGAGCGCTTCCCCGAGGCCGGCGAGCCCTGGCAGCCGCTGAAGCTCTACTACAACTTCACGTTCCACAAGGCCCGGCTGGTCGCGCTCAACGACGCCCTCGTCGAGGCCGGTCTCGAGTCGCCGTACGCCGAGTGGCTGGCGAACTGGGAGGACAAGCCCGAGGACCAGGACCGCGTCACCACGCGGGTGGCCTGCGGCGAGTACTTCGGGACGCGCGACGCCGCTCTCATCGCGCACGCCACCCAGGTCGACCCGAACGGCCGCTGGTTCCACGTGCCGCTCGACATGCAGCAGCGGGTCTGGCCGACCGAGGACTTCCAGCTCGCCCGCACGCACGTCGAGAGCGACCTGCCCGAGGACGACCTGTTCGCGGGGATCCGGTGACCTACCTCGCGGCGAAGAGCGCCGACGGCATCTCGGCGGGCTGGCTCGGGTTCCTCATCGTGGTGCTGCTCGGCGTCGCGACCGTGCTGCTCATCCGCAACATGAACACGCGCCTCAAGCGTCTCCCCAAGAGCTTCGAGGCGGACGACGACGGGTCCTCTTCAGGTCCGACTGCTGGCGCTTGACGTTGAGCCGGCGCTCCTTGCTGGCGCGGGACGGCTTCGTGGCTCGGCGAGGGGCAGGCGGCGGCGCGATGGCCGCCCGGATCAGCTCGACCATGCGCTCCCCGGCCCGCGCCCGGTTCTGCAGCTGCGACCGCTCCTCCGACGAGCTGGTCGTGAGGACCGTCGGTCCGCGCTGAGCGGCGCGCGCGAGCAGGTGCTCGGGCAGCACGTTGGCCAGGTCGACCGTCAGCTCCGCCCGGCTGTCGGTGGTGTTGACCGACTGCCCGCCGGGCCCCGACGAGCGGCTGAAGCGCCACGACAGCTCGCCGTCGGGGACGACGAGGCCGGGCAGGACCTGCAGGGGCATGAGCCCATCATCGGCTACGGCGCGGTCGGATGTTGCGCCTGACGCACCAGGCCGTCGGCCGTGAGCACGCCGAGCGACCGGTCACCGTCGCGCACCTCCACCCGCCCGCCGCCGGCGAGCAGGGCGACGAGCGCCCGTCCGAGGTCGACACCTGCCTCGACGCTGCTGGCCGCCGTCCCCGGCTCCAGGTCGTCGGTGCGCAGCCGGGTCAGCGACAGCGCCTTCACCATCCGGTCGGACCCGACAAAGCCGGCGACGAAGTCGCTCGCGGGAGCGGTGAGCAGGTCGGTCGGCGGGGCGTACTGCTCGAGGTGCCCGCCCTCGCGGAGGATGGCGACCCGGGTGCCCAGCCGCACCGCCTCGTCGATGTCGTGCGTGACCAGCACGACGGTCGTGCCGACCTCCGCCTGCACCCGCAGGAACTCGTTCTGCAGGCGCTCGCGGGCGACCGGGTCGACGGCGCTGAAGGGCTCGTCCATCAGCAGCACCAGGGGATCTGCGGCGAGGGCGCGCGCGACGCCGACCCGCTGGCGCTGACCCCCGGACAGCTGCGCGGGGTAGCGGCCGCTGTAGGTCGTCGGGTCGAGGCCCACCAGGTCGAGCAGCTCGTCGGCCCGGGTGCGGGACCGCTTCCGGTCCCAGCCCAGCAGCCGCGGGACGGTCATGACGTTGTCGCGCACCGACCTGTGCGGGAACAGGCCGACGTTCTGGATGACGTAGCCGATCCGTCGCCGCAGCTCGGTCGGGTCGGCCCGCGACACGTCCTCGCCGTCGACGAGCACCGTCCCCGACGTCGGGTCGATGAGCCGGTTGATCATCTTCATGGTCGTCGTCTTGCCGCATCCGCTCGGCCCGACGAGGACGCAGATGTCGCCGCGGGGGACGTCGAGCGACAGCTCCGCGACGGCGGTCGTGCCGTCGGCAAAGGTCTTGGTGACCCTGTCGAGCCGGATCATGGCATCGTCAGGCACGTGCAGGTCCTCACGTCGTTGTTGGTGGCCCATCTTGACGCACCCAACCCCTGGTTCAGCAGGACGTTCGTGTCGGAGAACCAGGACCTGCTCAAGGCGGCCACCAAGGAGCACGTGCAGCTGGTGCTCTCCAGCGTCGGGCTCGGGATGCTGGTCTCGCTCCCGCTCGCCGTCCTGGTACGGGGGAAGCGCCGCCTGACCGGCGCGCTCCTCGGGGCGACCGGGGTGCTCTACACGATCCCCTCGCTGGCTCTCTTCGGCGTCCTGGCGCCGATCACGGGGCTCACCCTGACGACCGCGGTCATCGCCCTCACGGCGTACTCGCTGCTCATCCTCGTCCGCAACGTGCTCACCGGTCTCGACGGCGTCTCGAGCGAGGTGCGCGACGCGGCGCGGGGGATGGGCATGGGGCGCGTTCGGATGCTGCTGACCGTCGAGCTGCCGCTTGCCCTGCCGTCGATCCTGGCGGGGGTGCGGGTGGCGACCGTCTCGAACGTCGCGCTGGCGACGGTGGGGGTCGTGGTCGCGCACGGAGGGCTCGGCACCGTGATCTTCCGGGGCTTCCGCAGCAACTTCTACCGCGCCGAGATCATGACGGGCACGCTGCTGTGCGTCGCCCTCGCGATCGTCGCGGAGGTCCTGCTGCTCGGTCTCGAGCGGCTCGCGACACCGTGGGCGCGCCGATGAGCCTGATCCACGACACCGTCAGCTGGCTGGCCGACGGGGCGCACTGGCAGGGCGAGACGGGCGTGCCGCACCGGTTGCTCGTCCACCTGGGCCTCACCGCTGCCGCGGTCGGGCTCGCGTCCGTGATCGCGCTGCCCCCGGCCTTGCTGCTGGGGCACGCCCGCACCCGTTGGGGCGGCGTCGTCATCGCCGTGGCCAACGCCACCCGCGCGCTTCCGGTGCTCGGCGTGCTCATCATCCTGGCGTCGACCTCGCTCGGGCTCAGCACCCGCTCGACGGTGCTGGCGCTGACGATCTTCGCGGTGCCGCCGCTCCTGACGAACGCCTACGTGGGCGTGCGCGACGTCGACGACGACGTCGTGCAGGCCGCACGCGGCAACGGCATGTCCGGCCTGCAGGTGCTGCGTGCGGTGGAGATCCCGCTGGCGCTCCCGCTGATGGCTGCAGGTCTGCGCACGTCCACGGTGCAGGTGATCGCCACGGCGACGCTGGCCGCCTACGTCGGCGGAGGCGGTCTCGGGCAGTTCCTCAACGAGGGCTTCGCCCGCGGAGACCCGGCGGAGAAGGCAGCGGGCGGCCTGCTCGTCGCGGTGCTCGCCATCCTGGTCGAGGTCCTCCTTGCCGCTCTGCAACGACGCCTGGAGCCTCCGGTCGAAACCAGACTGTGACCGCCCAGAGTTGGTGCTGCACCTTTCCCTCTGGTTAGGTCGGGAATGCGGGCAGTGCACGGACCCGCCCAGACACGCGGCCGACCCCGGCCGGGACACAGGAGGCGGCCATGCGCGCTCGTACCCTTCTCGCCCTCTCGGCAGGGCTGCCCCTGCTGCTGACCGGCTGCAGCGGCTCGAGCGGCGGCAAGGCATCGGGCGGCGAGGACACCAGCAAGGTCCTCGTGGTCCTCGCCGACGACCTCAAGCTGCAGCCGGTCGACAACGTCGTCCCCGTCATCCGCACCAAGGTCGCCTCCGACGCGGCGAAGGAGGCCCTCGAGAAGGTCTCGGCGGCGCTCAGCGAGTCGGCCCTCATCGACCTCAACAAGGCCGTCGACCTCGACCGTCACACGTCTGAGGCTGCGGCCAAGGACTTCGTGAAGGAGAAGGGCCTCGACACGGGCGTCAGCGGGGGGAGCGGCAAGCTCGTCGTCGGTGCGGCGAACTTCAGCGAGAGCGTCACCCTCGCCAACGTCTACGCCGACGCCCTCCAGGCCGCTGGGTTCGACATCGAGGTGAAGACGCTCGACAGCCGCGAGGTCTACGAGCCCGCCCTGGAGAAGGGCGACCTCGACGTCTTCCCGGAGTACGTCGGGTCCCTGACGACCTTCCTCAACACCAAGGTCAACGGCCCCAACGCCGCGTCGAAGTCGAGCAGTGACCTCGACAGCACGCTCGCCAACCTTCGGGCCCTGGCCGGGCCGCGCGGGCTCACCGTCTACACGCCGGCGGCGGCTGACGACAAGAACGCGTTCGCGGTCACGAAGAAGTTCGCGACGGACAACAACCTGACCAAGCTCTCCGACCTGAAGAACGTGAAGACGCCCCTGGTCCTGGGCGGACCTGCCGAGTGCCCCACGCGGCCGTTCTGCCAGCTGGGTCTGGAGAAGACCTACGGCCTGAAGTTCGCGAGCTTCAAGAGCCTCGACGCGGCCGGTCCGATCACGAAGCAGGCCTTGCAGAACGGCACCATCCAGGTGGGCCTCGTGCTCTCCAGCGACGGGTCGCTCGGCTCGCTCTAGCCCATCACCCGCTTGAACTCCTCGACCCACTCCGGGTCCATGAGCTTCTTGATCAGGTAGGGGTGGGCGTCGAGCCCTTCGCGCTCGTGCAGCTTGCCCGTCCACCAGGCGTCGACCACCGGTCGCATCGCCGAGGGCACCGCCACGATGACGTCGTCGAGCGACGTGACGTACCGGTCCGGACCGAGGGCCTGCGCCACCTCGACGAAGGTGGGCCAGTCCTCCGGCCGGTGGTGCAGCAGCGGCCCGAAGAACGCGCGGGCGTCGTCGATGAGGATCACCGAGTCCGCGGCGTGCGGGTGCTCGTCGATGAGGGCGAGCTCCTCGAGGACAGGGCACTCGCGGATGTGCGACGGGGTGTCGTTCGCGCCGAACGTGCCGCCGTGCCCGTCGAGCCAGTAGAGCGCCGGGCCGGGCACCTCCTTCAGCAGCGTGGGGAGCACCTCGGGCGAGTAGCCCTCGACGAGGTGGATGGTGTCCCGGCCCGCGCAGCTCACCTGCGCCTTCGCGAGGATCTCCGGCTTCAGCTCGACCGACCAGACCTCGTCGACCAGGTCGTCGAGCATCAGGGCGGACGCGCCGAGGTAGGTGCCGGTCTCGACGGCGTACCGCAGCCCTCCGGCGTCGATCAGCGCGGCGGCCAGGTCGAGGGGGATGCTGAAGGTCACGGAGCCCATGCGCGCCAGCCTTCCACGGGACGTCAGGGCGGCAGCAGGCCCGTCGCCGGTTGGGCGCCGGTCCTCAGCACGAGCGGCCCGAGCCAGTCGCGAGCGAGCCGTCGGGCAGCCTCGTCGGACAGGTGCAGCCCGTCCGGCCTGCCGTTCGGCACGCCCTCGACCGAGTCGCTGTACTTCCCGTTCGGGCAGAGCCGGCTCATCAGGTCGCCGCGGGTGACACCCGTGAGCCGCTGCTGGTCGGTGTTGACGGCTCGCACTCGCAGGTCGATGTTGTCGACCCGCTTGAACGCGTCGTACCGGTCCCAGTCGGCGCAGGGCGTGTTGAGCACCAGCAGCTTCGCGCTGTCGACGTGCTGCGTCACGCGGGTGTACTCGTCGACGAGCCAGTTGTCGTACGGGAGCTGACCCGGGGAGCGCCAGTCCGACCAGTCCGGCAGCCGGCGGTCGAACAGCTCGTTGACACCGTCCTCCGACACGACCAGCTCGGGGCCGAAGGCGTCGAAGGCCTTGCGCCGCTCGGAATGCGCGTCGTCCCACCAGCCGCAGACGGAGTTGATGTCGACGACCTGGTCGCCGTAGAAGCGCCGCTCCCCGCCGCGGCTCAGGGGGCAGCCGGGCAGGGCCAGGTCGTAGACCACCACATCGGAGCGGCTGCGGGCCCAGGCCTGCAGGCCCTTCCCGAGGTTGTCGCCGAGGCTGTCGCCGATCACGGCCACCCGCAGCTGCGAGGGGGTCGATGCCGGCACAGCCGGGACGGGCTGCTTCGCCGGGTCGGCGGCGAAAGCGGGCGGCAGTGCGGTGCGGCTCACCCGCTGCGCGGGCACCTGCGCGGGGGCGACGGGTCCGCGAGCCCGCGGCTGAGCCTGCTGACGCGTGCCGGCAACTCGTCGCTGCGGCTGCTGACCAGCGACCGTGACAGGCGGCTGCGGCTGGACGACGGCCGCCGGAGGCGGGAGCGGCGGCGGCGCGGGCAGCCGGATGGTGCCCGTGGCAAGCGCCAGTGCGAGCAGGGCGGTCCCGGCGGCCGTCCCCCACGACACCAGCCCGACCTCGACGCCGAGCCGGCTCTCCCGCACCGGCAGCTCGAGCAGGCTGAGCGACACCTGCGCGAGCCCGAGGGTCGCCGCGAGCCGCACGACGAGCAGCCCCGGTCCGGTGAGCCCGGTGCTCGTCTCGTCGATGAGCAGGAACAGCGGCCAGTGGTAGAGGTAGGCGCCGTACGACACCTGACCTAGCCAGACGAGCGGCGTGACGCCGAGGACCCGGCTCGTCACGCTGCCCTCCTGCACCGCGGCGACGAGGACGGAGCAGGTCGCGAGGGCGACGAGCGCCCAGCCTCCGTGCTGCAGGAAGCGCGAGTCGTCCTGCTCGGTCCCGACCAGCCACACGAGCACCAGCCCACCGACAGCAGCCGCCGCCCCGGGGACCCGGCGTGGCAGTTGACGCCAGCCGTCGCCGCGGTGCAGGGCCAGCGCCAGCAGGGCCCCGACCAGGATCTCCGCGACGCGCGTGTCGGTGCCGTAGTGCAGTCGCGCGGAGGAGCTGCCGCCGTCAGCCAGCACCGTGCTCGTGAGAACGGAGGCGACCGTCGCGGTGACCACCACGCCGGCCAGCACGGCCCTCCGCCGCACGACGAGGACGAGCAGCGGGAACAGCAGGTAGTACTGCTCCTCGACCGCCAGCGACCAGGTGTGCTGCAGCGGCGAGGGGTCGTGGAACAGGTCGGCGTAGCTGGTGCCCTGCGCGATGAACCACCAGTTCGTCGACCAGGTGAGCGTGGCCACGGCGTCGCCGAGGACGTTGCTGGACGGGTCGGGCGTCCAGGCGGCGACGGCCGCGGCGAGCCCCAGCGCGACGATCAGCGCCGGCACCAGCCGCTTCGCGCGCCTGGCCCAGAAGGCACCGAGGGCGACCGCACCCGTCCGCTCCTGCTCGTGCAGCAGCAGCGACGTGATGAGGAAGCCGGACAGGGCGAAGAAGACCGTGACGCCGAGGTGGCCGCCGACTGCCCACGCGACCCCGCCGTGGAAGAGCAGGACGGCGCCGAGAGCCAGGCCGCGCACGCCGTCCAGAGCAGGGGCGCGACGGAGCTGGGTCACCTGTCATCCCTGCCCGGGCCGGCTTGCTGTCAGACCTGTCGGCACGGCCACACCTAGGGTGGCCCGATGGCCAACCGACTCGCCGCCTCGACGAGCCCGTACCTGCTGCAGCACGCCGACAACCCCGTCGACTGGTGGGAGTGGGGACCCGAGGCCTTCGCCGAAGCGGCTCGCCGGGACGTACCCGTCCTGCTCTCCATCGGCTACGCAGCCTGCCACTGGTGCCACGTCATGGCGCACGAGTCGTTCGAGGACCAGACGACTGCGGACTACATGAACGCGCACTTCGTGAACGTGAAGGTCGACCGCGAGGAGCGCCCCGACGTCGACGCGGTCTACATGGAGGCCGTGCAGGCGATGACCGGCCACGGCGGCTGGCCGATGACGTCGTTCCTGACGACGAAGGGCGAGCCGTTCTTCTGCGGTACGTACTGGCCGCGCGAGGAGCGGCACGGGATGCCGTCGTTCGGCGACGTCCTGCAGTCCGTGGTGCAGGCCTGGGAGACGCGTCGGGTCGACGTCGAGAGCACCGGCGCCGAGGTCATCGAGAGGCTGTCGAGGGCGATGCCGCCGTCGTCGGCTGCCGTCGACGCCGAGCTCCTCGACAAGGCCTACGCGCAGCTGGCCCGGTCCTACGACGGGATCCACGGCGGCTTCGGCTCGGCGCCCAAGTTCCCGCCGTCCATGGTGCTGGAGTTCCTGATCCGCAGGGCATCCCGCACCGGCGAAGGGATGGAGAAGGTCGCGCACACCTGCGAGGCGATGGCCCGCGGAGGGATGTACGACCAGCTCGCCGGCGGCTTCGCGCGCTACTCCGTCGACGAGAAGTGGGTGGTCCCGCACTTCGAGAAGATGCTGTACGACAACGCGCTGCTGCTGCGCGTCTACACGCACTGGTGGCGTGCGACAGGGAGCCCCTTCGCGGAGCGGGTCGTGCGTGAGACGGCGACCTTCCTGCTGCGCGACCTCCGCACCCCCGAGGGCGGGTTCGCGTCGGCGCTCGACGCGGACACCGACGGCGTCGAGGGGGCGACCTACGTCTGGACCCCTGCGCAGCTTCACGAAGTGCTCGGTGCGGATGCCGACTGGGCGATCGAGCAGCTCGAGGTGACGGGGACCTTCGAGCACGGCACGTCCGTCCTCCAGCGGCTGCTCGAGCCCGACGACCCCGACCGCTACGAGTCCGTGCGCGCCCGACTGCTCGAGGCCCGAGGCGAACGGACGCAGCCCGGTCGCGACGACAAGGTGGTCGCGGCGTGGAACGGCCTCGCGGTCGCTGCCCTCGCCGAAGCCGGCGTGCTGCTGGACGAGCCGTCGTGGGTGCAGGCGGCCCTCGACTGCTCGGCTCTCGTCCAGCGGCTGCACTGGGTCGACGGCCGGCTGCGCCGGGTCTCCCGCGACGGTGTCGTCGGCAAGCACGCCGGCGTGCTCGAGGACTACGCCGACGTCGCCGAGGGACTGCTCGCCCTCTACTGGGCGACCGGCGACCTCGACCACCTGCGCGGCGCCCACGCCCTGCTCGAGGTCGTGCTCACCCAGTTCCCCGACGGGCAGGGCGGCTTCTGGGACACGGCTGCCGACGCGGAGGAGCTGGTACGACGTCCGCAGGACCCGACCGACAGCGCGACCCCGTCCGGGTCGGCTGCTGCGGCGGGTGCCCTGCTGACCTACTCGGCCCTCACCGGCTCCGACCGGCACCGCACCGCCGCCGAGGACTGCCTGCACCAGCTGGCCCAGCTGTTCGGCAAGCACGCGCGCTTCGCCGGCTGGGCGCTCGCCGTCAGCGAGGCGCTGCTCGCCGGACCCGCCGAGGTCGTCGTCCTCGACCGGCCCGACCTGCTCGACGTCGCCCGGCGGGCGACGTCACCGGGCGCCGTCGTCGCCGTCAACGGCCCGCTGGCCGAGGGCCGGGAGCCCGGTGCGGCCTACGTCTGCCGCCGGATGGTCTGCGAGCTCCCCACCACCGACACCGACCGCCTCCGCGACCAGCTGCGCTGACCCTCTCGCTCACGCTGGGAGCCCTGGTCGGACCTCCCTGGCGAGCGGCCGCGGGCTCTGTCAAGATCGTCGGCGAGCCGCTGGCTCACTTCACGGGCGGGCACACCGTGGCCCCTGGGTGCATACCCGTCGTCGGAGACGTGACGTACACGTCCCGGCAGTCCGTGAGCGAAGCGCTGGCGGGCGACGCTGCGAGCAGGACGGGGGCGGAGATGGCGACGGCAACAGCGAGTCGGGCACGCACGTTCACGGGGGAGTCCTTCGTGGGTCGGGTCGGTCTCGTCCTCCACGCGACAGGACGCTGTTGATTACCGAGTCGGCTGCCGATGAGGTGACGGGATCAGCCCGGTCGCTCGACGCGGTCTGGCCCGCCGTCAGCCGTCGGCTCACGGTCCAGCTGCGCCGGCGCGGCCTCAGCACCTCTGACGCGGAGGACCTCGTCCAGGAGTGCGCGGTGCGCGTGCTGACCAGCGGGGTGTCCTGGCAGGACGAGGAAGACCTGCTGCGGTGGTGCAACACCGTCACGCGCAACCTGCACGTCGACCTGCTTCGGCGGCCGCGCCCCGCACCCATCGACGACCACTCGCTGCTCGAGCTGCCGACGAGCCAGGACGTCCATCGCTCGGTGAACGCACGACTGCTGCTCGAGGAGCTGCGCAGCGCTTGGCCGCGGCTTTCCCACCGCGACCGCGAGGTGCTGACGGACGCGGCGCTGGGCTACCCGGCTCCGCACGCCGACCGGAAGGCTGCCGTGAGGGTCAACGTGGCGCGGCACCGCGCACGCCAGCGCCTGGGCACGATGCTGCAGGGTGCGCTCGGGCTGTCTGCGCTCGCCGCCGCGGTGCGACGCGCAGGACGGGTGACGGTGCCGACGGCAACCCTGCTCTCGTCGGCTCTGGTGGCCCTGGCGCTCGGCGAGGCGCACGTCGGGAGCACCGAGACCCGGCAGCCGCGGTCAGTGGTGCTCGTGACGCCCGGCACGATCTCAGCGCACCTCCCCACTGGACGACCGGCCGGCCAGCTCGCTCCCTCCCCGACGGTGGCGGCTCCGACGCGAGCGAGGGTCACCGTGTCGAGAGGCTCGTCGCCTCCGCCCGTCCAGGTGGTGCTGCCCACGGGTGACGGAGTGGCGCTCGGGCACCACCCACGCACGCCCGGCGAGCCGCTGCTCTGCCTCTGGGACCTGCCTGTGGTCGGCGACGCCTGTGCCCCTGTGGGTGGCGGAGTCCCCGCGTCGGTCGTCCGCCGCTGACCCGGGTCGCCGTGCTCAGCAGCCTCGGGCGAACGAGACGCGGCGGTCGACGTGGCCCGCGTCGGACCCCACCGTCGTGGACTGCGTCGAGGAGGCAGCAGTGCCGGCCAACGGGGTGGAACGCGCGACCGACCCACCGCTGGCCTCGCCCTGCATGCTGTCGATGTCGAAGCTGCTCCACCGCTGGTTCCCGCGGATCTTGAGGACGTCCAAGGGCGCGACGATCGTCACGGTTCCGTGCTCCAGGTCGACCCGCCCGCCGACGTCACCGAGCCACGGCAGGTTGAACGTGTCCGTCCCGCCGTAGGCGGAGAAGCCGGGGCCGTCCGCGCCCCGGACCGCTTGGAGGACGTACGCGGACTCTCCGTTGGAGAAGCGCAGGGACCAGCCCTCGCCGAGCGTCGGCGCGGCCGAGGGGGCCGGCGTGGTCATGATCGTCACGACGAGATCGCTGCCCTCGAGCTTCTCGTTCGCACCTCGGAGGTCCAGCTCGCGCGGGGCCGTCAGGCCGGGCCCAGCGCCGTGGGCGTCGCCGGCCGGGTCGGACAGGAGCAGGCACGGGCGGACGCCGGTGCGCGGAGAGGCCATGGCGGCCGAGCTGAGCGCGACCGCGAGCGCGGTGCCGGTGAGGAGGGACGTGCGATGGCGCATGTGATCGCTTTCGAGTGGGTGAGAGCCGGGGCGGGTGCAGCACCCGCCCCGGCCGGGCGGAGCTAGAGCGGAAGGCCGACCCCACCCTGCTGGGAGGAGCACCGGGTCGTCTGGACGCCGTCCGGGTACGGGTAGTAGGTCGTCGTCGTGCCGGTGTAGGGGTTCGTGTTCGTGACCTTGTTGTTCGTGTAGCAGACGTAGACGCCACCGGGGACGCTGGTGTCGGCGTGCGCGGGCGTCACGGCGAGAACCGGCGACAGGGCGAGGGCCGAGATGCCGACGGCGAGGACCTTCTTGAGCTGGGACAAGTGACGTGCCTTTCGTGAGCCGGGGTCACCGGCATGGGAGGAGCGGTCCGGTGTTGGTCCGCTCGTCCCTTCCACGGCGGTACGAGCCCGTGATTACACGGCCTCTCACGCGGGCGGTCAGCTCAGCGGGGTCTTGATGGCCTCGGTCCACCAGGCGAAGGCTTTGCGGGTGTCGCCGTCGTCGCGCACCGCGAGCAGCTCGAGCCGGGTGGTCGGGTCCTCCCACAGCACCACCGCGGCACCGTTGCTGTTGACGTAGCAGGCGAGCGGCCGGCCGCTGCCCCAGGTGCTGCGGATGCCGGAGGCGGGCTTGCCCTTGTAGGTCGAGCACTTGCCGTCGGGCTTGTTGCCCTGGGTCTTCACGAAGTCCGCCTGCATGCTCGCGGCGTCCGGCCACTGCACGACGAGCACCTGGTCGACACCCGCCAGGGACGTACCGCAGCTGACCCCCGTCCCCACCGCGACCTGCTGGGGCTGGCAGCCGGTGTACAGCGAGGGCAGCGAGATCGTGCCCGCCACCGACGGCGAGGCCGCGGCCGACGAGCGAGGGCCGGCTGTCGTCGTACCGCCGGTCGACCCGAAGGCCAGGCCGAGCCCGAGCCCCACCCCGAACGCGGCAGCGACCACCGCGGCGCCGAGCAGCACGAAGCGGTTCACGCGATCACCCTGCCACGGGAATGTTGTGCAACATCAGACGTTGTGTAATCATGTAATCGTTGTAACAACTGAAAGGGGGCGCCGAGATGAGGCACCCACACGAGAGAGTCGGGCGGCTGTCGCCCGAGGACGGTCGCCGAGGACGAGGTCCGGGCGGCGGTCGAGGTCGAGGAGGCCCGCGCGGTCTGCACGAGCACGAGGTACCCAGCGCGGACGGGGTCGACGGCTTCTTCGCCGGTCGGTTGCCCGATGCCTGGGGGACGCCGGAGCTGAGGGTCGACAGGGACGAGATCACCGTCCTGGTGACGATCGACAGCCCGGCGACCGCGGGCAGTGAGGCCGACGTGGCCGCTGCCGAGCAGGGCCGGATCAGCCGGTGGCGCGAGGAGACCCGCGACGAGCGGGTCACGATCGCCCGCGAGGCCGAGCACCGCTACGGGCGCAAGGTCGCCTGGGGCGCCACGGCCGGCGGCACGAGCGCGCTGTTCACCCACCTGTCCGTCCCGGTCATGACGCGGCTGCGCCAGCCCGAGCGGCAGGTGCTCGACACCCTGGTCGACAGCGGCGTGGCCCGCAGCCGGGCCGAGGCGCTCGCCTGGTGCGTCAAGCTCGTCGGGGAGCACTCCGAGAGCTGGCTCGCCGAGCTCCGCACCGCCATGGAGGCCGTGCAGAAGGTCCGCGAGCAGGGCCCCGGCCTCTGACGAGGCCCGCGATCTTCGCCACCCTGCGGTGAGCGGAGCGCGACGGATCACCAGATGACGAAGATCGGCAGGCACGCCCTGCCGATCTTCGTCGTGTTGGGGCCGCCCCCCCGCCGGCGGGGCCCCCGGGACGCAGACCGTCCACGGGGGGGCGGGGGCA
>CBIHPE010000085.1:0-14733 GCA_966212015.1 uncultured Frankiales bacterium
GACCTCGACGGCGGGGTCGCGGTCGCCGGCGAGCAGGGCGCCGTCGATCACCGCGTCGGGCGCGTGGTCACCACCGAGGAGGTCGAGGGCGACACGCACGCTGCCGTCAGACCTCGAGGACGACGCGCTTGTCGTAGCGGCCGCACTCCGGGCAGACGGTGTGCGGCAGCGTGGTGTGGCCACGGTCGCACTTCGTGAGGGTCGGGAGGCCCGACTTCCACTGCGCACGGCGCGAGCGGGTGTTGCTGCGCGACATCTTGCGCTTCGGGACGGCCATCTACTTCTCTTCTCTCATCGCGCTGTCTTCCTGGAGCAGGCCCGCGAGGGCGCCCCAGCGGGCATCGGTCACGTCGTGGCTGTGGTCCTCCGGGAGGTCGTCCAGCCGCTCTCCGCACGTGGCGCAGAGCCCCTGGCAGTCCTCCTGGCACAGCGGGTTGAGCGGCAGCGCGAGCACCACCGCGTCCCTCAGCACCGGGGTGAGATCGAGGAAGTCACCGTGGAGCCGGGAGACGTCGTCCTCCTCGTCGTGCTCGGTGGCGGCCTCCGGGTAGACGTACAGCTCCTGGACCTTGACGCGCAGCGTGTCGCTGACGTCGGACAGGCACCGTCCGCACTCCCCGGACACCGGCGCCGTGACGAAGCCGCTGACCAGCACGCCGTCCATGACGCTCTCGAGCCTGAGGTCCAGGTCGAGATCGGCACCGAGCGGCACACCGATCAGGTCGACGAGCTCGAATCCCTCGGGCGCGGGGACAGAGAGCTGCACCTCCCGCATCGATCCCGGCCGCCGCCCCAGCTCGCGCGTGTCGAGCACGAAGGGGTTGCGGGGGTCGAGGCGGTGCTGCTGCTTCCTGTTCTCAGGCACGATGGCTCCGAACTCGGGGACGAGTCCGCCCAAGAGCGTACCGGAAGCCCGGCTCGCTGGGCAGGCTCAGGCGCCGGCCGGCTCCTCGAGGAACCCGTCGACCTCGTCCTCCGCGTGCTGCGCCAGCTGCTCGAGCTCGTGCCGCCCGGACAGCTTCTGCCGCCCGCGCTCGACCGCCGAGAGCGTCTTGGTGAGCACGATCTCGAAGTTCGCGAGCTTGGCGTCGACGTAGTCCTCGACCTCCACGCGCATCGCCTCGGCCGACTGCCGGGCCTCCTCGAGCACCCGCTCCGCCTCGGCCGTGGCCTCCGCGTGCACGTCGGTCGACTCGACCAGCCGGCGGCGCTCAGCACGCGCGGCAGCGATGATCTTCTCCGCCTCCCGGCGGCCCTCCTCCACGACGAGCTCCTTGTCGCCGAGGATGTCCTGCGCCTGACTGATGGTCGCCGGCAGCAGCGACTCGAGGTCCGCGAGAAGGGCGAGCACGTCGGCGCGGTTCACCACGCACGACGCCGACATCGGCATGGCACGGGCGCCCTCGACGAGCGACGTGAGCTCGGCGAGCTTGGCGTGGACGTGGTTCATCGGGCTGTCCACAGGGGGCCTCCGGGGCGCTGGGTCTAGCTCTGCTCTCGTACGCGCTCGATGAGGCGCTGGTGCACGACGTCGGGCACGAGATTGGACACGTCCCCACCGTACGTCGCGACCTCCTTGACGAGGCTGGACGAGAGGAACGAGAAGAGCGGGTTGGTCGTCATGAACATCGTCTCGACGCCCTGGAGGCCGTGGTTCATCTGCGCCATCTGCAGCTCGTAGTCGAAGTCGCTGATGGCGCGCAGGCCCTTGACGATCACCTGCACGTCGTTGGCCTTGCAGAAGTCGACGATGAGCCCGTCGAAGCTCGTGACCTCGACGTTGTCCCAGGCGCTCGTGGCCTCCCGGAGCATGTCGGTGCGCTCGTCGAACGTGAACATCCGCTTCTTGCTCGCGTTCAGGCCCACCGCGACGAGCACCTCGTCGTAGAGGAGTGCGGACCGCCCGATGATGTCGAGGTGCCCGAGGGTCACCGGGTCGAAGGACCCGGGGCAGACGGCCCGTCTCATGAGCGGCGAAAGTACCAGAGCGTCGCTTCGCCGTAGCGCCGGGAGCGGAGGTGCTCCAGACCCTCGGGGACGACCGGCGCAGGGCCGCGGGTCGCCCGCTCGACGACGAGGACCCCGTCGGGCTCGAGCCACGGCAGCACCGCCCCGAGGTCGGGCTCCAGC
Source organism: uncultured Frankiales bacterium (assembly GCA_966212015.1). Taxonomy (GTDB): domain Bacteria; phylum Actinomycetota; class Actinomycetes; order Mycobacteriales; family SCTD01; genus RYN-111. The sequence goes on from CBIHPE010000085.1 coordinate 2,131, forward strand.
GCGTAGGGCGGGTCGGCCACGACCAACCGGTACGCCGACGGAGGGCCGCTCAGGAAGCGCTCGACCTCGGTCTCGACCACCGTCGCGGCCAGTCCGAGCTCCGCGACGTTCCGCTCGATCACCCGCGCCGCGACCGGGTCGTCCTCCACGAGCGTCGCCGACGCCGCGCCACGGCTGACGGCCTCGAGACCGAGGGCACCGCTGCCGGCGTACAGGTCGAGCACCGCGCCGCCCTCGAGGTCGACGAGGCTCAGCAGGCTGGAGAACAGCCCCTCCCGGGCCCGGTCGGCGGTCGGGCGCGTGCCCGTGCCCGGGGGCACCTGCAGCCGGCGCCCGCCGTGCGTCCCGGCGATGATCCGCGTCACCGCACCATCCTTGCCGACCGGGCCGCCCTGGTCGGAGTCCCAGGGACTTCCCGGTGCGACACGCCCGGGCGATTCGCGCCCGGATGTCCCGGGACTCCCCGCGGGGGGCGGGTCAGCCGCGCTCGATGAAGGACTGCTTCTGCTCGTCGAGGATCGCCTCGACGGCGGCCCAGAGCGCAGGGTGCTGCTGGAGCTGGGGGTCCTGCTCGACGACGGCGATGGCGGCGGCCCGGGTCTGCTCGATGACCTCGATGTCCTGCAGCTTCAGCCAGCGGAGCGCGGTGCGGCCGCCGGACTGCTCGGTGCCGAGGACGTTGCCCTCCTGCCGGACCTCGAGGTCGAGGCGGCTCAGCTCGAACCCGTCGGTCGTCGACGCGACGGCGCGCAGCCGCTCGTAGGGCGGGGACGTCGGCGGCATCTCGGTCACGAGGTAGCAGGTGCCGGCGTGCCCTCCCCGGCCGATGCGGCCGCGCAGCTGGTGCAGCTGGCTGATGCCGAAGCGGTCGGCGTCCATGACGACCATGACGGTGGCGTTGGGGACGTCGACGCCGACCTCGATGACGGTGGTCGACACCAGGACCTGGGTCTCGCCGCTGGCGAAGCGGCCCATCACCTCGTCCTTCTCGTCGCTGGACATCCGGCCGTGGAGGACCTCGACGGAGAGCCCCGGCAGGTAGTGCGACGACAGGCCGCGGGCGACGTCGACGACGGACAGCGGTGGGCGCTCGCCCTCCTCGGCCTTGGCCGGCTCCTCGTCGCCGATGCGGGGGCAGACGAAGAACGCCTGCCTGCCCTGCGCGACCTGCGCCTTGACGAGGTCCATCGCCTCCTGCAGTCCCTCGCTGCGGTTGCGGACGACGTGGGTGGTGATCGGAGAGCGGCCGGCGGGCAGCTCGCGCAGGGTCGAGACCTCGAGGTCGCCGAAGACGGTCATCGCGACGGTGCGCGGGATCGGCGTCGCGGTCATGACGAGCATGTGCGGGTGCTTTCCCTTGGCCCGCAGGGCTTCTCGCTGCTCGACGCCGAAACGGTGCTGCTCGTCGACGACGACCAGCCCGAGGTCCTTGAACTCGACGCCCTCGCTCATCAGGGCGTGCGTGCCGACGACGATGCCTGCCTCGCCGGACGCGATCTCGTCGAGGGCCCGGCGCCGAGCGGCGCCCTGGACCGAGCCGGTGAGCAGGGCGACGCGGGTGGCCTCGTCGGGGCTGCCGAGCTCGCCACCGGTGGCGAGGTCGCCGAGGAGCGACCGGAGAGACCGCGCGTGCTGCTGGGCGAGCACCTCCGTCGGGGCGAGCAGCGCGGCCTGGCCTCCGGAGTCGACGACGGTGAGCATCGCGCGCAGGGCCACGACGGTCTTGCCGGAGCCGACCTCGCCCTGCAGCAGCCGGTGCATCGGGTGCGGCCGCGACAGCTCCGTGTGAAGCGTCTTGCCCACCGAGATCTGCCCGTCGGTGAGGACCCACGGGCAGGAGGCGTCGAACAGGTCGAGCAGGCCACCGAGGCGGCCGCCCCGGGACGTGCCGCCCTGGTCCTCGAGCTCGCGACGGCGCTGCGCCAGCACCACCTGCAGGACGAAGGACTCGTCCCAGCGCAGCCGGTAGCGGGCGCGGCGGACGTCGTCCATCGTGTTGGGCCGGTGGACCAGGGTGAGCGCGTCGCGCAGCGGCATCAGCTCGTGCTTGAGGCGCAGCTCGTGCGGTAGCGGGTCCTCGTCGATCTCGGCGACGTCGAGGACCATCCCGACGGCCTTGCCGATCGCCTTCGTGTCGAGGCCGGCGCTGGCGGGGTAGATGGGCTTGATGCGGAGCGCGTCCTCCTCGTCGGCGTCGATGAAGACCTCGGGGTGGGTCAGCTGCCGCTCGCCGTTGAAGGTGCTGACGACGCCCGCGAACAGGTGCACGCCGCCGGGCTGCAGGCGGTCGGTGTTCCACTTCGCGGTCCGGCCGAAGAAGGTGAGCGACAGGTTGCCCGTGCCGTCGGTGACGACGACCTTGCCGATGTCCTTGCCGTTGCGGGTCTTGCTGTGCCGGCTGCTGCGGACCTTCGCCATCACCGTGACGTGCTCGCCGACGGTCAGCTCGTCGAGCGCGGTGAGCTGGCCCGGCTCGAAGTAGCGCCGCGGGTAGTGGTGCAGCAGGTCGCCGACCGTGTGCAGGTCGAGCTTGCTGGCCATCGCCTTGGCGGTCTTGTCGCCCAGCGCCTTCACCAGGGGGAGGTCGAGCCTCACTCGACCCCCAGCAGCAACGGGTAGCGCGGCTGGTCGCCCTGCAGGACCACGACCTCGATCCTCGGGTGCACCTCCGACAGCCAGCCGGCCAGCCGCTCCCCCACGCGCTTGTCGGCGCAGGAGCCGACGACGACCGTCGCGAGCTCTCCGCCGGGCTCCAGCAGCCGGTGGAGCAGCTCACGGGCGACCAGGTCGACGTCCTGCCCGACCCTGACGACGGTGCCGTCGAGGAGCCCGAGCACGTCCCCGACGCGGCAGTCGCCCGCCGGCGTCGAGGCGTCGCGGACGGCGCTCGTCACCTCGGCCCATCGCGTGGCCCCGGCGGCCGAGGCCATCGCGGCGACGTCGTCGTCGAAGGGGCGCCCCGGATCAGCGACGCTCGCGGCGGCGAGACCCTGCACCACGGACCGGGTGGGTACGACGGCGACGGACCGTCCCTCGAGGCGGGCCTGCTCCGCGGCGGCCTGGGCGACGGCCTGCACGTTCTTGTCGTTGGGCAGCAGCACGACCTCGCGCGCCCCCTGCAGGGCCACGAGCAGCTCCGCCGTCGAGGGGTTGGCCGTCGGGCCGCCCTCGACCACGACCGCGCCGGTCTCCTCGAACGCCTTCACCAGCCCCGAGCCGGTGGCGACGGCGACCACGACGCGCTCGCGCACGACGACCTGGTCGGCGAAGCGGGTGACCCTGATGTCGAACGGCCGGCCCGCGACCACGCCCGCCTCGATCGCTGCGCCGACGTCGTTGACGTGCACGTGCACGTTGTGGAGCCCGTCGGCGCCCACCACGAGCAGCGAGTCGCCGAGGCTGCCCAGGACCTCCTTGAGCGCGGCGACGGACGGGTCCGTGGCGCCCCGGAGCAGGTACATCACCTCGTAGCCGAACTCCTCGCTGCCCGTCTCCCTCGCCGCGACCAGCGCGCGCGGGCGTGCGGCCGTGACCGCGGACGGGACGACCTCACCCGTGACGACCCGCTCCAGGGCCTCGAGCAGCACGCACCAGCCCCTGCCGCCCGCGTCGACGACGCCGGCGGCCTTGAGGGCGGGCAGCAGCTCGGGCGTCCGGGCGAGCGCCGCCGCCGCGGCCTCGCGGGCGGAGCGGACGACGGCAGCGAGGTCGGTCCCCCTCGCGGCGGCCGCGGCCTCGCGGGCAACCGTGAGCACCGTGCCCTCGACCGGGCTGGCGACCGCGCCGTAGGCCGCCTCGGCGCTCCTGATCAGGGCCCGCTTCAGCTCCTCGGGCCCCGCCCTCTCGGGGAGCGCCTCGCACAGGCCGCGCAGCAGCTGGCTCAGGATCACGCCCGAGTTGCCCCTCGCCCCGAGCAGCGAGCCCCGGACCAGCGCGCTCACCGTCGCGGCGAGGTCGGCGGGCGCCTGCTGCACGGCATCGGCGGTCGCGGCCATCGTCAGCTGCAGGTTGGTGCCGGTGTCGCCGTCGGGCACCGGGTAGACGTTGAGGTCGTCGATCTCCTGCCGCGCGGCCGTCAGCGCGTCGAGGCCCGCGGTGCACCACTGCCGCAGCGCGGCGGCGTCGAGCACCTGCAGCAAGGGACCTCCTGGAAGCTTTGAGGGGAGGTTATTACCCCTGCTAGAGTGCTCGGGTTGCCCAGCGGTGCTGGGTGTGGACAGTTCCCCGTTCTTGGTTCAAGGAGATTCACCGTGGCTGCGACCTGCGACGTCTGTGGCAAGGGACCCGGCTTCGGCATGTCCGTCAGCCACTCGCACCGGCGCACGCGCCGCAAGTGGCTCCCGAACATCCAGACGGTGCGCGTTGCTGCCGGCGGCGGCAACACCAAGAAGGTCAACGCCTGCACCTCCTGCATCAAGGCCCAGAAGGTCGTCCCCGGCGCCTGACGCCGTGGTGTAACGCGCTTCACACTTACCCCTGTTGCGCAGGGGCCGCTTTGTGTACCTTCCGCCTCAGTCGATCGTGCACGCCCGCGTGGACGTAGCCGCGGGTCTGCTTCTTCGGATGCTCGCTCCGCGGGTCGACCCGGCGCTCACAGCTCGTGCGCGCCGCACCTGCACAGAGAGAACAGGCACATGGCACAGGGCGCAGTGAAGTGGTTCAACGCGGAGAAGGGCTTCGGCTTCATCGCCGTCGACGGTGGCGGGGCTGACGTCTTCGTCCACTACTCGGCGATCCAGTCCGACGGCTACCGCTCCCTCGACGAGGGTCAGCGCGTCGAGTTCGAGATCACCCAGGGCCAGAAGGGCCCGCAGGCCGACCAGGTGCGCCCGATCTAGCTCCCACCTCGTCCCGAAGGCCCGGCTCCCGCGAGGGACCGGGCCTTCGGCGTGTGGCAGGGTCGGCGCATGGCGTTCTACTGGTGCACCGACCACCACACCGTCGAGGACGAGAGCGGCTGCCGCGCGGAGGTGCGGCTGGGGCCGTACCCGACCCGCGAGGCCGCGGAGCACGCGCTGCAGAGCGTGCAGGAGCGCAACGAGCGGCTCGACCGCGAGGACGAGGAGTGGGAGGACTAGGGCCGCACCGGTCCGGGGCCCGCTCCCAGGGGGTAGCCGTCCCGGATCGCGCGGGTCACCAGCTCCTTGGCAGCCTGAGCAGCGGAGGGTACGTCGTCACCGAGCGCCATCCGACCGGCGAGCGCTGACGCCAGCACGCACCCGGTCCCGTGGGTGTGCTCGGAGCTGATCCTGGTGCCGCGCAGGACGTAGGCGGTCGTCCCGTCGTACAGCAGGTCGATCGGCTCCCCCGGGAGGTGACCGCCCTTCACGAGCACCCACGTCGGGCCCAGCGCGTGGACGGCGCGGGCGGCGCCCTCGAGCTGGTCGGCGTCGTCGACGAGCAGCCCGGTGAGCGAGGCGACCTCGGCGAGGTTGGGCGTGACGACGGTGGCGAGCGGCAGGAGCTCCGCGCGCAGGACCGCCAGCGCGTCGGCGCCGAGCAGTGCGCGACCGGTGCTGCTGACACCCACGGGATCGACCACTAAAGGGCGTCCTGCGACCGCGTCGGCGACGGCCCGGACCGCGCCTGCGGTCGAGAGCATGCCCGTCTTGACGACGTCGGCGCCGAGGTCGTCGAGGACCGCCGTGAGCTGCGCGCGGACGCTGTCGACGGGCACGTCGTGCACGTCGGTGACGGCGGTCGAGCTCTGGGCGGTGACGGCGGTGACGACAGTGCTGCAGTGCACACCCATCCGGTGCAGGGTCTTGACGTCGGCCTGGATGCCGGCACCACCGCCGGAGTCGCTGCCCCCGACGGCGAGGACCCGCTTCACCGCCAGTGCTCCCAGCCACCGGTCACCGGCTCGCCGTCGAGGGTGACGCCCTCGCCGTCGAGCACCCGGCCGATGACCCGGCAGCCCGCCACGGGGGCGGGCACGGTCGCGACGAGCGCGTGGTCCTCTCCCCCGGTCAGCACGTCGCTCAGCTCGACGTCCGGGTCGTCCAGGGCTGCTCTGTCGAGGTCGATCCGCACGCCGCTCGCGAGCGCGATGTGGCCGAGGTCGTTGACCAGCCCGTCGCTGACGTCGCACAGGGCGGTTGCGCCTGCCGCGGCGAGCAGCGGGCCCGCCGCGTAAGGGGGCGCGGGCCGCCGGTGCGCGTCGACGAGCGGCCCCTCCGTCACGCCCTCCTGCAGCAGGCGGAGCCCGGCCGCGCTGTGTCCGAGGCGGCCCGCGACGACCACGAGGTCGCCGGCCTGCGCGCCCGCGCGGGTGACCCAGCGCTCCACCCTGCCGAGCGCGGTGACGCTGACGACCACCTGGTCGGCGGTCACCGTGTCCCCGCCGACGACGGCCGCACCGACCAGCTGGCACTCGTCGCGCAGGCCGTCGGCGAGGTCGAGCGCCCACTGCAGCGGCAGCCCGGCCGGGGCGGCGAGCCCGACGAGCAGGGCCGTCCCGACGCCGCCCATCGCGGCGACGTCTGCGAGGTTCGCCGCCGCCGCCTTGCGCCCGACGTCGTAGCCCGTCGACCAGTCGCGCCGGAAGTGCACGCCCTCGACGAGGACGTCGGTGGTCGCGACGACGCGCCCGTCCGGTGCTGCGACCACAGCGGCGTCGTCGCCCGGACCCACCAGGACCGCGTCGGTCTGGGGCAGCCGGGCGGTGACAGCGGCGATCAGCCCGAACTCACCCACATCACGTGCGGTAGCGTCGCCCACGCCGAGCAGCCTTCCAGAAGGGATCCACGTCGTGGTCCAGGCCTACATCCTCATCCAGACCGAGGTCGGGAAGGCTGCCGCTGTCGCGGAGGCCATCGCCAAGCTCGAGGGCGTCGCCCAGGCGGAGGACGTCACCGGTCCCTACGACGTCATCGTCCGCGCCGAGGCCAACTCGGTCGACGAGCTCGGCAAGCTCGTGGTCGCGCGCATCCAGGGCGTCGACGGCATCACCCGCACGCTCACGTGCCCCGTCGTCCACCTGTAGGACTTCTCGGCCTGCTCCTGCTCGCCGGGTGCACCGGCGGGACGAGCACGCCCAAGGACGCCGTCGACGTGGCGCCGGTGAACGGGCTCAGGCCCCAGGTCCTGCTCTCGTGCTCCGACCTCAAGGGGCAGCTGCCCGCGACCCTGGCCGACGGCGTGAAGAAGCGACCGGCCGTGCCGGAGTCGTCGACCACCGTCGCCTACGGCACCGATCCCGCGATCCAGGTCCGGTGCGGCGTCGCGGAGGGCCTGGCGGCCGACCTGCCCTTCACCTTCGACGACGTGCACTGGGCGATGCACGACACCGGCGCGACGCGCACGTGGACGACGCGCGGGCTGAAGGTCAACGTGCAGGTCGTCATCCCCGACCACTTCGACGCCCAGGCCGAGCTGCTCGGCGCGATGGCGTCAGCCATCACGTCGGCCCTGAACCGGTGACGGACGCGATGAGGTCCTGCACCGCCGGCAGGTAGGCCTCGCCGACGGTCGGGAACGGCCTGATGGTGTCGCGGAGCACGTCGAGCGGCACCCGCGCGCGAACGGCGAGCGTGGCCTCGGCCAGCCACTCGTCCGCGGCCGGACCGAACGCCGAGGCACCGACGAGCGCCACGCCGTCCGAGGCCAGCACGAGCAGTCCCGGTCGCCCGCCGTCGGTGCTCGTGCGCGGCACGTCACCGAGGTCGACGCAAGCCGTGTGCGCCGCCTCGAGGGTGCCGACGCTCGCGACGGGCGGGTCGGTGTAGACGCACCGCGGCACGGCCCTCAGGTCGGCCCGGCGGTCACCGCCGAGCAGCACGTCGGCGACGACATCGGCCTGGTAGTTGGCGGCGTGCGTGTACGGCGCGAGGCCGGTGACGTCACCGATCGCGAAGACGTGGTCCGCGGCGCGGCACCGGTCGTCCACGACGATCCCGCCGCCGTCGTCGAGGTCGAGGTCGAGGTGCAGCGCCTCGACGGCCCCGGTGCGCGGCTGCCGACCTGTCGCCATCAGGACCCGGGCCGCGTCGACGGCGCTGCCGTCGTCGAGGTGAGCCCGGTCGCCGAACGACGTGACGCTCCGACGGAGCCGGACGTCGACGCCATCGGACCTGAGCAGGTCCTCGAGGGCGTCGGCGATCCGCGGCTCCTCGTTGCCCAGCAGCTGGTCCCCGCTCTCGACCACGGTGACCTCGACCCCGAACCTCGCGTAGACCTGCGCCAGCTCGCACCCGATCGCGCCCCCGCCGAGGACCAGCAGGGAGGCAGGTCGCTGGTGGCTGGTGAGGGCGTCGTCGGAGGTCCAGGGGTCTCGCGCTGCCAGCCCGTCGATGTCGGGCACGACCGGCGACGAGCCGGTGGCGATGATCAGGTCGGTGTACGCGACCTGGCGGTGGTCGACGTCCACCACCCCCTCCTTCACCACCCGTCCGTAGCCCCGGAGGAGGGTGATGCCCTTGTCCTGCAAGCCCCTCGCGGCCTCGCTGTCGTCCAGGTGCTCGGTGAGGCGGTCCCGTCGCCGTACCGCCGCCTGCCAGGCCGCCTCGGGGTGGTCGAGCGCGGGGGCTGTGCCGGCGGCGCCGAGCGCGACGAGCCTCGTCGCGTCGTGCCGGGCCGTCGCAGACCGCAGCAGCGCCTTGCTCGGGATGCAGGCCGTGTAAGGGCACTCGCCTCCGACCCGTCCGCTCTCGACGACAGCGACCCGGCGACCGGCGTCGGCGAGCAGACCGGCGACGCGCTCACCGCCCGACCCCGCACCGAGCACGACGACGTCGAAGGACTCCACGTCGGGCTCTTCGCCAGAACGCCGGTGCCTCAACCCTTCCCGAGGGCCTGGAGCAGGTCGGCCACGAGGTCCTCGGGGTCCTCGAGCCCGATGCTGACGCGCACCGCGCCCGGCAGGATCCCGGCCGCGGCCAGCGTGGCGTCGTCCATCGCGAGGTGCGTGGTCGTCGGCACGTGCACGGCCTTGCTGGTCGTCCCTCCGAGGGAGGTCGCCCGCTTGATGAGCTGCAGGCCGTCGATGAGGGCCATCCCGGCCTCGCGACCGCCCTCGGGCGCGATGGTCACCACGGCGCCGTAGAGCCCGCCCTGGAAGAGCCTGGCGGCCAGCGCGTGGTCGCGGTGGCTCGGCAGGCTCGGGTGGTCGACCCGGGCCACTCGCGGGTCCTTGCTGAGCTGCTCAGCGACCACCGCCGCCGTCGTGCACTGCCGCGTGACCCGGAGGGGCAGCGTCGCCAGCCCGCGCTGGAGCAGCGCGGCCTCGTCCGGGGCGAGCGTCGAGCCCGTGTCGACCCGCACCGTGCGGATCCGCTCCATCAGGGCTGTGGGGCCGACCACGACGCCACCCGTGGCGTCCGAGTGGCCCCCGAGGTACTTCGTCGCCGAGTGCACCGCCAGGTCCACACCGTGCTCGAGGGGCCGGCACACGACCGGGCTCGCGAAGGTCGCGTCGACAGCGAACGGGATGCCGGCATCTCGCGCGACGGCGGCGAGCCCGGGCAGGTCGGCGACCGTCATCGACGGGTTCGCGAGGACCTCGCCCCAGAGGACTGCGGTGTTCGGCCGGATCGCCTCGCGGGTGGCCTCGAGGTCGGTCATGTCGACGAACGTCGTCTCGATGCCGAACCGCGACAGCTGCCGGGTCAGCAGGGCCCAGGTGCCGCCGTAGACCTCCTGGGGAGCGACCACGTGGGACCCGTTGCTGCACAGGGCGAGGAGGGTGCAGGTGATGGCACCCATGCCACTGCCGAAGGGCTGCCCGACGGCGATGCCGCTCGGGTCCTCGAGGTAGGCGACGGAGTCGGCGAAGGCCTGGCTCGTCGGGTTGTCCGTGCGGCTGTAGGTCCAGCCGCTCTCCTTGCCGGCGAAGACGTCAGCGGTCTGCTGCGCGCTCTCCAGGACGAACGTCGCCGTCCGGTAGACGGGCGGGGCGAGGGGCTCCTGGGTCACCGCCCGTCGCTTCGGGCCGTGGACCGCGCGGGTGCCGTCCCCCGTCATTCGCTCTTGGTGTCGCGGCCCATGAGGCTGCGCACCATCTCCGCCGGTGTCAGGCCCTCGTGCACGAGTCCCACGACGTGCGCCGTGATGGGCATGTCGACGTCGTGCTTCGTGGCGAGGGCGTGGATCGACTCGCAGCTCTTCACGCCCTCCGCGGTCTGCATCTTCTGCGCGAGCAGCTCTTCCATGGTCTGACCCTGACCGAGCTTCTCGCCGAACGTCCGGTTGCGGCTCAGGGGACTGGTGCAGGTCGCCACCAGGTCCCCGAGGCCGGCCAGGCCCATGAACGTCATCGGGTCGGCACCGAGAGCCTGGCCGAGGCGGCTCGTCTCCGCGAGGCCACGCGTGATGAGGCTGGCCTTCGTGTTGTCGCCGAACCCCATGCCCTCCGCCATGCCGACGGCCAGCGCGATGACGTTCTTGACGGCACCGCCGAGCTCGCACCCGATGACGTCGTCGTTCGTGTACGGCCGGAAGTACCGGGTCAGGGCGATCGCCTGCAGCCGCTCGGCGACGGCGATGTCGGTGCACGCGACCACCGCAGCCGCCGGCTGCCCGCTCGCGATCTCCTTGGCGAGGTTGGGCCCCGTGACGACGGCGACCCGCTCCAGCGGCACGTCGGCCACCTCGCAGATCACCTCGCTCATCCGCTTCGTCGTGCCCAGCTCGACGCCCTTCATGAGGCTGACGAGCACGCTCTCGCTGTCGAACCGCACGGCCGCCAGGTTGTCACGCAGGCTCTGGCTCGGGACGGCGAGGACGACGAAGTCCGCTCCCTCGACGCAGGCCTGCGCGTCGTCCGTGGCGGTGAGGTTGCGCGGCAGGGAGATGCCGGGCAGGTAGTCGGGGTTCTCGTGCGTGTCGTTGACGGCATCGACGAGCTCCCTGCGACGCGCCCAGAGCTGCACGTCGGACCCGGCGTCCGCGAGGACCTTGCCGAAGGCCGTTCCCCACGAGCCCGTCCCGAGGACCGCGACCCGCGTCACCTCTGCACCGGCCCGGGGGTGATCTCTGCCGGGGCCTTCTCCTGGCGGATGCCCTCGAGCAGCTCGCGGATGGCGTCCATGATCCGGTCGGTGGCCTCGTGCAGCACGTCGCTGGTCAGCTCCTTGCCCCGGAAGGCCTCGAGGTCGACGGGAGGCCCGGCGACCACAGTGATGTCGTGTCGGGGGAAGAGGTGCAACCCCTTGGTGCGGTAGGAGTCGTGGATCTCCTGCGCGCCCCACTGCGCGACCGGGACGACCGGCACACCGCTGAGCAGCGCGAGCCGCGCCACGCCGGTGCGCGCCGCCATCGGCCACTTGCCCGGGTCGCGGGTGACGGTGCCCTCGGGGTAGATCGCGACGAGCTCGCCGCGCTGCAGCGCCTCGACCGCGTCCTTGAGCGCCGCCGAGGCGTCGGACGTGTTGCGGTGCACGGGGATCTGCCCGGAGCCCCGCATCGTGCGCCCGACGATGCCGTTGCCCTTGAAGAGGCTTGCCTTCGCGAGGTACTTCGGCATCCGCTTCGTGCTGAAGGCGATGGCGTCACCGAGGGCGATGGGGTCAACGTAGGAGATGTGGTTGGCCGCGAGGATGACGCCGCCGTCCTTCGGCACGTTGCCGAAGCCGGACCAGTGCCGCTTCGTCAGCACCAGCATGAGCGGCTTGAGGATCACGACCGCCAGCCGGTACCAGAAGCCGATCCGACCCAACCGCACCTGCGCGCCTCCACATCTGCCGCCTGCTCTGTCGTGAGCCTGCCAGACTCTCGCCCGTGAGCGTGTCATGGGGAGTCGTCGTTCCGGTGAAACGGCTCGACATCGCCAAGTCGCGCCTCGCCGCGTACGGCGACGAGCACCGCAGACAGCTGGCCCTGGCGTTCGCTGCCGACGTGGTGACGGCGGCCCTGCTGGTCGGGTCCGTGCTGGTCGTGACCGACGACGAGAAAGCGGCGGACCTGCTGTCGGGCCTGGGAGCACGGGTCGTCCCCGACGACCCGGACGCGGGCCTGAACCCGGCACTCGAGCACGGCGTCGACCTCCTGCGGGAAGGGTCCGACGACCTGGCCGTGGCCACCGTCTCAGCGGACCTGCCGGCCCTGCTGGCACCTGACCTCGCCGCAGTGCTGGGTCGGGTTCCCTTGGAGGGCAGGGGGTTCGTGGCTGACCTCGCAGGGACGGGTACGACCCTGCTGGCCGCCGGCCCCGGGGTGGCCCTGGCTCCGGCCTACGGTGCCGCCTCCCGGGCGCGGCACCTGTCGTCGGGCGCCGTCGAGCTCGTGGCTCCGGAGTCGGTGCGGCGCGACGTGGACACCCCGGACGACCTGGAGCACGCCGTTGAGCTCGGGGTCGGACCCCACACGCTTCGCGTCCTGCAGGAGATCTGGTGACGCAGGCGACGATCCGAGCCTGGGACGCGTCGGGCGGCTCGGCCTACCTGGACGACGGGACCGTCATCGACCTGCCCCTGGAGGCCTTGCAGGGCAGCGCTTTCCGCTTCGTGCGGCCCGGGCAGCGGGTCCAGGTGGTCTCGACCGACCCGGTCCGGGTGGATCTGCCCCTGAGCTGAGGGGGAACGACGAAGGCCCCGGCCGGAGCCGGGGCCTTCGAGACGTTCGGTGCTACTTCTTCTTGGCAGCGGCCTTCTTCGCGGGCGCCTTCTT
>CBIHPE010000086.1:0-14527 GCA_966212015.1 uncultured Frankiales bacterium
ACACTCCTCGATGCAGGACATGTCCTTGATGTCCACGCAGGACGAGGTGATCACGTACGTCACGCCTGTGCGCCTTCCGTCGAGTGGCCGGGGAACACCGTAGCCGAGGGGTCGATCACGGTGGCGGCGTTGTTGATCGCGGTGGCAGCCTCCCCGAAACCGACCGCGATCAGTCGGACCTTCCCGGGGTACTCCGTGATGTCGCCGGCGGCGTAGACCCTGTTGAGGTTGGTCTTCATGGTGGTGTCGACGACGATGTGCCGGTCGAGCGTCTCCAGCCCCCACGCCTCGAGGTGGCTGATGTCGGCCGTGAAGCCGAGCGCAGCCACCAGCGCGTCACAGGGGATGTCGCGGGTCTCCTTGGTCTTGACGTCGCGGACGGAGAGCGACGCGACGACCGAGGAGCCGTTGACCGACGTCGGCGACACCGGCGTGATGACGGTGACGCTGGAGTCCTTGAGCAGCTTCACCGAGTGCGCGTGGGCGCGGAACTCGTCTCGGCGGTGGACCAGGGTCACCGACCTCGCGACACCCTCCAGGCCGAGCGCCCAGTCGACGGCCGAGTCGCCGCCACCGACCACCACGACGTCCTTGCCGGCGTACGGCACGTAGGTCGGGACGATGTACTCCAGGCCCTTGCCCTCGAACTGCTCCCCGCCCGGCAGCGGCCGCGGGTTGAACGAGCCGATGCCGCCCGTGACGATGACCGCCTTCGCGGCGACCGTCTTCCCGGACAGGCAGGTGATGAGCACGTCGTCGCCGCGGTCCTCGTAGCCCACGGCCTGCTCGTTCAGCAGGTACCTCGGGTCGAAGGGCGCCGCCTGGCTGACGAGGTTCTCGACGAGGTCCTTGCCCTTCACGGAGGGGAACCCGGCGACGTCGAAGATGAGCTTCTCGGGGTAGAGCGCCGTGATCTGCCCGCCCGCCTCGGGCAGCCCGTCCAGGATGCCGACGGACAGGCCGCGGAAGCCCGCGTAGTAGGCGGCATAGAGCCCCGAGGGACCTGCGCCCACGACGAGCACGTCGACGTTCACGTCAGCCATGTAGAACACGTTACAAAACGGCACCGAGTGCCGCTAGAGCGGCCTCGACCATCACCCGGACGCCCACGTCGATGGCCGACTCGTCCACGTCGAACAGCGGCTGGTGCAGGTCCAGCGGCCGCTCCGAGCCCGGCGGGCGCACGCCGAGCCGGGCCATGGCACCCGGCACGTGGTCGAGGTACCAGGCGAAGTCCTCGCCCCCCAGCGACTGCAGCGTGGGCACCAGGGCCGAGGGGCCGAGGGCCGTGGTCACGGCCGCACCCAGCAGCGCGGTGGCGCCGGCGTCGTTCACGACAGGCGGCACGCCGCGCTCGTACGACACGACGGCTCGCGCCCCGTACGGGGCCACGAGGCCCTGGACGAGCCGCTCGACGAGCTCCGGTGCGCGCTGCCAGGCGTCCTTGTCGAGGACCCGCAGGGTGCCACCGAGGACCCCTTCGCGCGGGATGGCGTTGCGGGCGTTGCCCGCCTCGACCCGGCCCCAGACCAGGCACAGCCCGGCCCGCGGGTCGACCAGCCGGGACAGCGCGTCCGGGAGCCCCGTCGCGACCGTGGCCAGGGCGTGCACGAGGTCCACCGTGTTGTGCGGCCGCGACGTGTGGCCGCCCGGACCGGTCAGCCGGATCTCCACGGCATCAGCCGCAGCCGTGATCGGCCCCGCCTTGAGCCCGATCCGACCCACCTCCAGCGCAGGGTCGCAGTGCAGACCGAAGATCGCCTGCACGCCCTCCAGGTGCCCCTCCGCGAGGACGTCGAGCGCGCCCCCGGGCATCTGCTCCTCGGCGTGCTGGAACACCAGCCGCACCCGGCCCGGGAGATCACGACGCGCGAGCTCGAGACCGGCGCCGAGGACGACAGCCGTGTGCACGTCGTGCCCGCACGCGTGGCAGACACCGTCGACGGTGGAGCGGTAGGGCACGTCCTTCTCGTCCTGGAGCGGCAGGGCGTCGATGTCGGCCCGCAGCGCGACGAGGGGCCCCTCGGACCCGACGTCGCACACCAGCCCCGACCCGCCCGCGAGGACCTTCGGCGACAGGCCGGCCGCGGTGAGGTGGTCGGCGAGCACCGACGTCGTGCGCCGCTCCTGGCGACCCAGCTCCGGGTGCCGGTGCAGGTCCCTGCGGACCTCCACCAGGTCCAGGCTCACGGCCGGCCCCGCTCGAACTCCGCGATGAGCGCGTCCACGACCCCGTGCAGGCCCCCGACCTCGGCGACGGCGCGCTGGCGCTGGTAGGACGCGCCCCCCGCGACCACCGCCTCGATGCGGGCCAGCTCCTCGACGCAGCCGAGCCGCTCCGCCGAGGGCTTGAGGTCCTGCGCCAGCTCGAGGAGCAGGGTGCGGACCGGCACCGTCGTCTCGTCCTCGCGGATGATCTCGGCGTCCATCCCGTAGCGCGCCGCGCGCCACTTGTTCTCGCGCACGACCCAGCCCTTGGGGGTCGGGAGCGTGTAGCCCTTGTCGATCTCGCGGTCGAGGACGTCGACCAGGCACTGGGCCAGCGCCGCGACCATGCCGACCTCGTAGAGCGTCGGCAGCCCGTCGCAGATCCGCAGCTCGACCGTCCCGTAGGTCGGGTGCGGCCGGATGTCCCACCAGACCTCCTTGATCGACCCGATGGTGCCGGTCGAGATGAGGGTCTCCATGTAGGACTCGAACTCGTCCCAGCCGCCGAGCTGGTAGGGCAGCCCTGCCGTCGGCAGCGCCTCGAACACCTTCGACCGGCTGGAGGCCAGACCGGTGTCGTGGCCGATCCAGTAGGGCGACGACGCCGACAGCGCCAGGAAGTGCGGGATGTACGAAGACAGGGCGTTGACGATCGGGATGGCCTTGTCCGTGGCCCGGATGCCGACGTGCACGTGCACCCCGAAGATCTGCAGCTGGCGCGCGAGCCACTGCATGTCCTCGACGAGCTTGGCGTAGCGGGGGTTGGGGCTGATCGTCTGCGTCGACCAGTCGGTCGTCGGGTGCGTGCCGGAGCACATCATCGCCAGACCCCGGGCCTCCACCAGCGGCCGCAGCTCGGCGATGGTGCCGGCCAGGTCGGCCTCCGCCTCGGCGACCGTCGAGCAGACGCCGGTGATCACCTCGATCGTCGACTCGAGCAGCTCGTGCTTGGCCTTCGGGTGCTCGCCGTCAGGGCTCAGCTCCCGCAGGATCTCCGTGGCGCCGCTGGTGAGCTCGCGGGTCTCGCGGGACACCAGCTGGAGCTCCCACTCCACGCCGAGGCTCGAGCGCGACGAGGCCTCGAACGGGATCTTCAACGGGGAAGCACCTCCACGAGCAGTCTGGGTCGGTCCGAGTAAACAGCGTCGAGCCCTCGTCGTACTGCCCAGCGCATGGTCCAGCTGAACTGGACGTCCCACCCGAAGGCGAGCAGGCCGTTCTCGT
Organism: uncultured Frankiales bacterium; assembly: GCA_966212015.1. Taxonomy (GTDB): domain Bacteria; phylum Actinomycetota; class Actinomycetes; order Mycobacteriales; family SCTD01; genus RYN-111. The sequence continues at coordinate 3,433 of CBIHPE010000086.1, forward strand.
GGGCCCTGCGGATCAGCCGGCGGGACCAGCGGCCGTGGCGGAGGTTCACCGCGTCGATGCCGGCCGCGCGCGCCGCACGCATCGCGCGGTCACCGTTGAACACGGCATCGCGCCAGCGCATGTCCGTCACGAGCCGCACGTTCGGGTCGTGCACCCGCCAGCCGGCGGAGGTCAGCCCCTTGCCGCACAGCCAGAGCCGCGTGACGTCGAAGCCGGCCTCGTGGCAGACCTCGACCGTCCGCTGCGCGGCGCCCGGCCGCTTCATGTCCAGTGACAGGTCGAAGTCCGTGCCACAGGCGCGGAAGAGCTCCACGAGGTCCACCGCGTCCGGCGACGGCGGCCCGTGGCTCAGGACCGGCTCGCCGTGCGGCCCGAGCCACACGTCGGACTCCAGCCCGCTCACGCCCTGCGCCAGGGCGTTGCGAAACGCCTCCAGCGAGTTCTCAGGCGCCTCCGCCATCCCGCCGCGGTGGGCGAACCCGAGCACGCTTGCGCTCATCGGTGAGGTCCTCGCCCTCGGCGGGCACCCGCGTCGGCGGGCCGGGGTGGGCGGACCACGAGGTGGTCAGCGAGCGGGCGACGTGAAACCGGTCGACCTCGTCGAGCCGGGAGTTGCGCCTCAGCAGCGGCACTGCCAGGACGAGAGCGAAGACAACGAGAGCGGCGATGACCGCGAGAACGAGCACAGGGGGAGTCCTCCCCGTCGAGACGGTCCCCCCTGGACACTGCTGAGTCTAGAAGAACTCTTGCGGGGTGTAGACCCCCCAGACCTCGCGGAGCGCGCCGCAGACCTCGCCGACGGTCGCGAGGGACTTGAGAGCCTCCCGCATGGGGTAGAGGACGTTGTCGTCCCCCAGCGCTGCCTTCTTCATCGCCTCCAGCGCCGCGTCCACAGCCGCCTGGTCGCGCCGGGCCCGCAGGTCCTTGAGCCGCTCGCGCTGGTCGACCTCGATCTGCGGGTCGACGCGGAGCGGGTCGTACTTCTCCTCCTGGGCGGCCTGGAACTTGTTCAGGCCGACGACGATCCGCTCACCGCTGTCGATGCCCATCGCGATGCCGTAGGCGGACTTCTCGATCTCGCTCTTCTGGAAGCCCTTCTCGATCGCCGCCACGGCGCCGCCGAGGTCCTCGACCTGCTGCATGAGCGCGCGGGCGCCGGCCTCGACCTCGTCGGTCATGGCCTCGACGACGTAGGACCCCGCGAACGGGTCGACCGTGGCCGTGACATCTGTCTCGTAGGCGAGCACCTGCTGCGTGCGCAGCGCGAGCGTGGCCGCCTTCACGGTCGGCAGGGCGATGGCCTCGTCGAAGGAGTTGGTGTGCAGCGACTGGGTGCCGCCGAGCACGGCCGCCAGGCCCTGGATCGCCACGCGGACCAGGTTCACCTCCGGCTGCTGCGCCGTCAGCTGCACGCCGGCGGTCTGCGTGTGGAACCGCAGCATCATGGACTTCGGGTCCTTGGCGCCGAACTGGTTCTTCATCACGTCGGCCCAGATCCGTCGGGCGGCGCGGAACTTCGCGACCTCCTCGAGGATCGTCGTGCGGCTCACGAAGAAGAACGCGAGCCGCGGCGCGAAGTCGTCGACGTCCTGGCCGCTCTCGACCGCCGCCCGGACGTACTCGATGCCGTCCGCGAGCGTGAAGGCGATCTCCTGCGTGGGCGACGCCCCGGCCTCGGCCATGTGGTAGCCGGAGATCGAGATGGTGTTCCACTTCGGGATCTCGGTGCGGCAGTACTCGAAGATGTTCGTGATCAGCCGCAGCGACTGCTGCGGCGGGTAGATGTAGGTGCCGCGGGCGATGTACTCCTTGAGCACGTCGTTCTGGATGGTCCCGGTGATGGCCGACCCGGGGATCCCGTTCTCCTCGGCGACGAGCTGGTACATCAGCAGCAGCACGGCGGCGGGAGCGTTGATGGTCATCGACGTGCTGACCTTGTCGAGCGGGATCTGGTCGAACAGGACGCGCATGTCCTCGAGCGAGTCGATCGCCACGCCGACCTTGCCGACCTCACCCGACGAGACGGTGTCGTCGGAGTCGTAGCCCATCTGGGTCGGGAGGTCGAAGGCGACGGACAGGCCGCCCGTGCCGTTGGCGACGAGCATCCGGTAGCGCTCGTTGCTCTCCTTGGCGGTGCCGAAGCCGGCGTACTGCCGCATGGTCCACGGCTTGCCGGTGTACATGCTCGGGTAGACACCGCGGGTGAAGGGGTACGCACCGGGCGCGCCCAGCCGCTCTGCGAGCCCCTCCGGGGCCTCGGTGTAGAGCGGTTCGATCGGGAAGCCGGACTCGGACTCACGCGCCATGGTCGAACGGTATCCAGCAGCCCTCACCCGTGTTGCACGAGGTGACCGAAGCCACACCGCTCGAGTCGAGTTGCCGTTTCCCTCTCGTTAGGCTTCTCGTCATGGCAGGCCACGATGAGTAAGGCTCCCGCTGGGACGCTGTACCGAGGCCGTGAGGGCATGTGGTCGTGGGTCGCCCACCGCGTGACCGGCGTCCTCGTCTTCTTCTTCCTGTTCGCGCACGTGCTCGACACCGCGCTGGTCCGGGTCTCCCCCGACACCTACGACAAGGTTGTCGACACCTACAAGAACCCCATCGTGAACCTGCTCGAGTTCGGTCTCATCGCGGCCGTGCTCTTCCACGCGCTCAACGGGCTGCGGATCATCGCGATCGACTTCTGGGAGAAGGGCCCGCGCTACCAGAAGCAGATGACGTACGCCGTCCTCACGCTCTGGTTCCTGCTGATGGCCGGCGCGGCGCACCCCGTCCTCGCCCACACCTTCGCCGAGGTGTTCGGCTCATGACGGTGATCGAGCAGCCCCGGTCCCGCCAGCAGCGCTCCCGCTCGCGCACGTCGTTCGAGATGCACTCGTGGGTCTTCATGCGGATGAGCGGCCTGCTGCTCGTCGTGCTCGTCCTCGGGCACCTGCTGATCATGAACGTCCTCGACGGCGGCGTGCACCGCATCAACTGGGGCTTCGTCGCGGGCCGCTGGTCCTCGCCGTTCTGGCGCACCTGGGACCTGATGCAGCTGTGGCTCGCCGAGCTGCACGGCACCAACGGCCTGCGCACCGTCATCAACGACTACGCCGTCCGCGACTCCACGCGGTTCTGGCTGAAGATGCTGCTCTACACCTCGGCGTTCCTGATCCTGGTGCTGGGAACGCTGGTCATCTTCACCTTCGACCCGAACATGAAGTAGGCGTCCCCATGGTGCAGCTGCACACGTACGACACCGTGATCGTCGGCGCCGGCGGTGCCGGGATGCGCGCGGCTCTCGAGGCCGGCCAGCGCAGCCGCACCGCTGTCCTCACCAAGCTCTACCCGACGCGCTCCCACACGGGTGCGGCGCAGGGCGGCATGTGCGCCGCGCTCGCGAACGTCGAGGAGGACAACTGGGAGTGGCACACCTTCGACACCATCAAGGGCGGCGACTACCTCGTCGACCAGGACGCCGCCGAGGTGATGTGCAAGGAGGCCATCGACGCCGTCCTCGACCTCGAGAAGATGGGCCTGCCGTTCAACCGCACCCCTGAGGGCCGCATCGACCAGCGCCGCTTCGGCGGTCACACCCGCAACCACGGCGAGGCCGCCGTCCGCCGGTCCTGCTTCGCCGCGGACCGCACCGGCCACATGATCCTGCAGACGCTGTTCCAGCAGTGCGTGAAGCACGGCATCGAGTTCTACAACGAGTTCTACGTCCTCGACCTGCTGATGAACGAGGGCCGGACCGCGGGCGTCGTCGCCTACGAGCTGGCGACCGGTGAGATCCACGTGTTCCAGGCGAAGGCGGTGCTGTTCGCCACCGGGGGGTTCGGCAAGGTCTTCAAGGTCACGTCGAACGCGCACACCCTGACGGGCGACGGCATGGGCATCGTCTACCGGCGCGGGATCCCGCTGGAGGACATGGAGTTCTACCAGTTCCACCCGACCGGCATCTGGAAGATGGGCATCCTCCTGACGGAGGGCGCGCGCGGCGAGGGCGGCATCCTGCGCAACAAGGACGGCGAGCGCTTCATGGAGCGCTACGCCCCCACCATCAAGGACCTCGCGCCCCGCGACATGGTCGCCCGCGCCATCTACACCGAGATCCGGGAGGGTCGTGGCTGCGGACCGGCCGGCGACCACGTCTACCTCGACCTGACCCACCTGCCGCCCGAGCAGCTCGACGCCAAGCTCCCGGACATCACCGAGTTCGCCCGCACCTACCTCGGCATCGAGCCCTACACGGACCCGATCCCGATCCAGCCGACGGCGCACTACGCGATGGGCGGCATCCCGACCAACATCGACGCCCAGGTGCTGCGCAACAACACCGATGCCGTACCCGGCCTGTTCGCCGCCGGCGAGGTCGCCTGCGTGTCCGTCCACGGGGCCAACCGGCTCGGGACCAACTCGCTGCTCGACATCAACGTGTTCGGCCGCCGCGGCGGTCTGTCCGCTGCTGCGTACGCCAACTCGCTCGCGTCTCACGTCGAGCTCCCGCCCGACCCGGCCGCGGACGTCGAGGCGCTGCTCCAGCGGTTGCGCGACGGGGGCGGCACAGAGAACGTCGCGAAGATCCGCGAGGAGCTGCAGGAGACGATGGACGCCAACGCGTCCGTCTACCGCACGGAGGCCACGCTGAAGCAGGCCGAGGCCGACCTGCGTGCGCTGCGGGCGCGGTACGAGAAGGTCGGTGTCTCCGACCGCGGTCTCCGCTACAACACGGAGCTGCTCGAGGCGGTCGAGCTCGGCTTCCTGCTCGACCTCGCGCAGGTCCTCGTCGTGTCGGCGCTGGCGCGCAACGAGTCGCGCGGCGGGCACTTCCGCGAGGACTACCCGACCCGCGACGACGTGAGCTTCATGCGCCACACGATGGCCTACAAGCGCGGCGACGAGGTCGAGCTCGACTACAAGCCGGTCGTGCAGACGCGCTACCAGCCGATGGAGCGGAAGTACTAGTGACGGAGACCCTGCACCACAGTGCTGCGCTCGATGCCGCGGAGGCTCCCGAGCTCGGCGACCACCAGCGGCTCGTCACTCTCAAGGTGCGGCGCTACGACCCCGAGGTGTCGGACGACGCGCACTGGCAGGAGTTCGAGGTCCCCGTCGAGAAGGGCGACCGCCTGCTCGACGCGCTGCACCACGTCAAGTGGTACCTCGACGGCTCGCTGACGTTCCGCCGCTCGTGCGCGCACGGCGTCTGCGGGTCCGATGCGATGCGCGTCAACGGCGTGAACCGGCTGGCCTGCAAGGTCCTCGTCAAGGACCTGGGTGACGTGATCACGGTCGAGCCGATCAAGGGCCTGAAGGTCGAGAAGGACCTCGTCGTCGACATGGAGCCCTTCTTCGAGGCGTTCCGGTCGATCAAGCCGTTCCTCATCACCAGCGGCAACGAGCCGACCCGGGAGCGGCTGCAGAGCGCCGAGGACCGCGAGCGCTTCGACGACACGACGAAGTGCATCATGTGCGCCGCCTGCACGACGTCCTGCCCGGTCTTCTGGAACGACGACCAGTACTTCGGCCCGCAGGCCATCGTGATGGCGCACCGCTTCATCTTCGACAGCCGCGACGAGGGTGCCGCCGAGCGCCTCGAGATCCTCAACGACAAGGAGGGGGTCTGGCGCTGCCGGACGACCTTCAACTGCACCGACGCGTGCCCCCGCGGGATCCAGGTGACGAAGGCCATCCAGGAGGTCAAGCGCGCCCTCATCTTCCGCCGCGCCTGACCTGAACCGAACCGGACAGGGGGGCAGGTTCCGGTACCCTGGAACGCACCATGCGGACCCCCCGACGACTCGCCCTCGCCGCGGCTGCCCTGGCACTCCCCGTCCTCGCGGGTGCCCCTGCGCACGCCGACTCCCCGGCCACCGTGGGCGGTGAGCAGCTCGCGACGCACGGGGTCGTGACCGCTGCCGGGGCTCCAGCGCTGCCCGTGACAGCTGCCGCCAGCTGGGTCGTCGCGGACCTGGACACCGGCGCCGTGCTCGGCGCGAAGGACCCGCACGGCCTCTACGCGCCCGCGAGCACGCTGAAGACGCTGACGGCGCTGACGCTCATCCCGCGGCTGGACGCGCACCAGATGGTGCAGCCGACGTTCGACGACGTGAACGTCGAGGGCTCGAAGGTCGGCCTCGTCGACACCGTGCGCTATCCCGTCAACGAGCTGTTCACCTCGATGCTCGTCGTCTCCGGCAACGACGCGGCGCTCGCGCTGGCGACGGCCAACGGCGGTCTCGAGAAGACGGTCGGCGAGATGAACGACGAGGCCGCGCGGCTGCAGGCGAACGACACGCACGCCGTCAACGACAACGGCCTGGACGCCCGCGGCCAGCACTCCTCCGCCTACGACCTCGCGCTGATCGCGCGCGCCGGCATGCAGCTGCCCGACTTCCGCGCGTACGTCGCGACGAAGCACGCCCACATCCGCGGGGCGCACCGGAACGCGCCCATCGCGATCAGCAGCCACGACAAGCTGCTCTACAACTACCCCGGCGCCATCGGCATCAAGAACGGCTTCACCGTCGCCGCGCGCGCCACCTTCGTCGGAGCGGCGACCCGAGGCGGCCACACGCTCGTCGTGACCCTGATGCGCACCAACCCGCGCTACTGGCCAGAGGCCCGCGACCTGCTCGACTGGGGCTTCAGGGCCACGGCCGCAGGAGCGGCGCCGGTCGGCCAGCTGGTCGAGCCGCTGCAGACCTCCTCCTCGGTGCCCTCCGCCTCACCGTCCGCCCCGGCCGTGCGACCCGTCACGAAGGTCGCTGCCTCCGGCGCCGGCGGCGGAGGCGGGCTGCCTCTCCTCCCTTCCGCCCTGGTCGGCGCGGGACTCGCCGTCATGGCGAGCGGGGTGCTCCGCAACCGCCGCCGCAACCGCGGGAAGCTCAGGCTCCCGCCGATCTGAACGCGTCGAGCCCCGCCCGGGCCTTCTTCTGCACCGATCCCCTGAGCAGGTTCCCGAGGAGCTTGCCCGGCAGCCCGAGCGCCTGACCGACCCACTTCCTGAAGTCGAAGTCGTCGTGCTGCTCGACGATGAGCCCGTTCTCGAAGCGGAACCGGCTGCGCACGTCGTTGACGACCCTGTTGCCGCTCTGGGCGAACGTGTAGGTCGCGATCCACCGCGCCGTGCCGGTCGTCTCGTCGGCGGAGCACTCGACGAGCTCGACCTGCAGGTCCTTCGACCGGCCGGCGAGCATCCGCCACATGTCGCCCGGCTCGCCGTCCTTCAGCCCCGGGAACGCGGGGTCGTCGAACGTCGCGTGCGGCGCGTAGGCCTTGGCCATGGCATTGCCGTCCTTGCGGGCGAAGGCGGCGTAGAAGTCCTCGAGCAGCTGCTGGTTGGTCACCGGCGCACCATACGGGCGAGGGTCCTGGCGCCGTACAGGCCCACAGCGCCGACCACCGCGAACGACGCTGCGCTGACGGCCCGGGCAGCGAGCACGACGTGCTTCTCGCCGGGCAGCGCGGCGCTGGGCGGTACGGCAGGCGCAGGCGCCTCCGGGGCCTGCTCGGGCTCCGGCTGCTTCTTCGACGACCAGCTCCGCTCCATGTCGGGATCATCCCGCAGGGCAGGCGCGAGCGGGGTCGGCGCGCCGTCCTCGGTGACGTACAGGTCCTGCTCGGCGTACTCCTCGGGGACACCGGCCTTGCGCGCCTGCTCCGGATCGGCCGTGCCGGAGGGAGCGACGTCGTCGTCGTAGGGGGCGGTCACCGTGAAGGCCGCGGTGTAGAGCACCAGCCGGGAGACGAGGTTGAGGAACAGCAGCAGACCCACGACGGTCGCGAACGTCCCGTAGGTCGCCTCGCCCTTGCTCGTCGTCCGCCCGATGTAGAAGGCGCCGAAGAACTTCAGGACCTCAAAGCCCACGGCGCCGAAGACGGCCCCCTTCAGCACCTGGCGCACGGGCGTCGGCACCTTCGCGAGCCGCACGAACAGCCACAGGAAGATCGCGACGTCGATGAGCGCACCGAGGACGTAGCTGAGCACGAACGTGACCGTCTTGGCGCCGAGGCTCGCGGACAGCCCGAGCAGGTCCAGCACGTTGTTCGTCGCCGCCGTCGCGGCACCGCTGACGACCACCGAGGCGGCGATGACACCGAACAGGCCCACGAGGGCGACAACGTCGGCGATCTTGCGGGTGATGATGTTGCCGGCCTTGATGTTCTGGTGCCACATCGTGCGGATCGCCTCGCGCAGCGCCTCGATCCAGCCGAGACCGGACAGCAGCGTGCCCGCGAGGCCGATGAGGCCAGCGGTGCCCGCGCTGTGCTGCACGACCGTGGCGACGGACTTCGCGGCGGCATCACCGAGGTAGGGGCCGAGGTTGCTGGTGATCTGGCGCCCGGCCGAGTCACCCAGGGCCTGACGGGTGACGTAGACCGCGATGAGCAGGATCGGGAACAGGCTGAGGAACCAGTAGAAAGTCACTGAGGAGGCCAGCCGGTCACCGCCGTCGGCCTGGTAGCGCTGGTACATGCGCACGAGGTGGTCGACGAGCGGTCGCTTCCGGCGTACCCGCCCGAAGATCTCCTTGATCCGGTTCACGCCCGGTGCCTACCCCGGCTCCTCGGGAGGAAGCACAGGACCAGGCAGCGGCCGGTCGAACGGGAAGTCCCGCTGCGGTCGCCAGACGTTGTCCTTGCCCTTCTCGAACAGGGTGAAGCCCCAGACCTGAAAGCGCGCGTCGTAGTCGATGAGCTCGTCGAAGGCGCGGTCGAGCTGCTCCTTCTCGACGTCGTGGGCGACCGTCACGTGCGGGTGGTACGGGAAGTGGATCTCGCGCTCGAGGGGACCGGTGCGCACCTGCGCCTCGATGAGCTCGCACTCGCTGATGCCCTGGACCATCGTCACGAACACCACCGGGCTGATCGGGCGGAAGGTCCCCGACCCGCGCAGGTGCATGACGAACGGCTCGTGGTTGTAGGCCACGCCCTGCAGGTGCTCCTCGACCTCGTCGAGGTCGTCGGTCTTCAGCGCCGTCGGGGGCAGCAGGGTGACGTGCGGCGGGATCTGATGGGCGTTCGGGTCGCCGAGGCGCTCGCGCCAGCCCTGCAGCTCGCTCGTGTAGGGCTCGGGGAGGCCGATCGCCACCCCGATGTCACGGGTGGCCATCAGGCCGGCGCCAGCAGCCCGATCCGGTCCCGCACGGCCGTCATCGTCTCGCGGGCGATCGGCCCGGCCTTCGCCGCGCCCTCGCGCAGCACCTGGTCGAGGTAGCCGGGGTCGGCGATCAGCTCCGCGAACCGCTGCCGGATCGGGGCGAACATGTCGAGGACGGCCTCGGCCACCGCGGCCTTGAAGTCGCCGTACCCCTTGCCCTCGAAGTCCTTGGTGAGGGTCTCCACGGTGCTGCCGGTGGCGACGGACAGGATCGTGAGCAGGTTGCTGATGCCCGGCTTGGCGTCGACGTCGTAGACGACCTCGCGACCGGTGTCCGTGACGGCGCTCTTGATCTTCTTGAGCGTCTGCTTGTCGTCCTCGATGACCCAGAGCACACCCGGCCCGCCCTTGCTGGTGCTCATCTTCGCGGTCGGGTCCTGGAGGTCCTTGATGCGCTCCGCCGACTTCTGCACGTAGGGGTCCGGGACCACGAAGGTGTCGCCGTAGCGGCTGTTGAAGCGCTGGCCCAGGTCGCGGGTCAGCTCCAGGTGCTGCCGCTGGTCCTCGCCGACCGGGACCATGTTCGCCTGGTACAGCAGGATGTCGGCGGCCTGCAGGACCGGGTAGTTGAACAGGCCGACGTTGCCGCCGCCCTTCTCCTTGAACTGCGTCATGCGGCTGGCCTCGCCGAACCCCGTCAGGCAGGAGAGGACCCAGGCGAGCTCCGGGTGCTCCGGGATGTGGCTCTGCGCGAACAGCGTGCTCTTGGCAGGGTCGACACCCATCGCGAGCAGCTCGGCGACCAGCTTGCGGCACTGCTCGCGCAGCTCGGTCGGGTCCGGGGTGATCGTCAGCGAGTGCAGGTCCGCCATGAAGTAGAAGCACTCGAACTCGTCCTGCATCGCCGCCCAGTGCCGCACCGCGCCCAGGTAGTTGCCGAGGTGCTTGCCGGCACCGGTCGGCTGGATCCCTGAGAGCACGCGCCTGCGATCGGACATGCGCCTCATCTTAGGTTTGGCGTGTGTACGACGTCGCGGTGATAGGCGCGGGACCCGCCGGGGCGGCGGCTGCGCTGTCGGCGCTGCGCTCTGATCCATCCGCCAGGGTCCTGCTGGTGGACAGGTCCGACTTCCCGCGGGACAAGTCGTGCGGCGACGGGATCGCGCCCCACGCGCTCGACGAGCTCGCCCGGCTCGGGGTGGCGTCGGTGCTGGCGGACCAGGTGCCGGTACGACGCCTCGCGCTGGTGTCGCCGTCGGGGCTGCCCGCCTCGTCCGTCATGGCCCGACCGACGTACGTGGTGCCGCGGACGGTGTTCGATGCACGGCTCGTGGCAGCGGCGGTGGCTCGTGGGGCGGTCTTCGAGCGCCGGTCGGTGCGGTCGCTGTCCGACGTCGACGCCCGGGTGATCATCGGAGCGGACGGGGCCAACGGGGTGGTGCGGCGGCTCCTGGGGGTGCCGCGGCAGGACGAGGGGACGGTCGCCGTCGCCGTCCGCGGGTACCTGCCCTGGCCGACCGACTCCCCCGAGCAGGTCATCGTCATGGACGGCCGCGACTGGCCCGCCTACGCCTGGCGCTTCGACACGGGGACGGGGGTCTCCAACGTCGGGTTCGGGATGCTGCTGCCGTCGCTGCGCGCCCAGCCGCACGGACGCGACGCGCTGCACTCGCGGCTGGTGTCACTGCTGCCCGAGGCAGCGGGGGCCACGCGCCTGCGCTCCCACCACCTGCCGCTCTCGACAGGACGTCCGACCCAGCCCGCGGGCCGGGTGCTGCTCGCCGGGGACGCCGCGTCGCTGGTGAACCCGCTGACCGGCGAGGGCATCTACTACGCGCTGCTGTCCGGGCGACTCGCGGGAGCGGCCGCCGTGTCCGCTGGCGACCCGGGCCTGACGTACCGGGACTCCTTGCAGCGGGAGCTCGGGCGGCACCTGTCCCACACGACGCTGCTGTCCCGCGTGACGTCGCACCCCCGGGTGCTCAACGCGGGCGGGGGGGGGGGGGG
>CBIHPE010000087.1:0-14502 GCA_966212015.1 uncultured Frankiales bacterium
TGCCCTCGTAGAGCGTGTCGATCTTGGCGTCGCGGATGTACTGCTCGATCGGGTAGTCCTGCGTGAAGCCGGAGCCGCCGAAGATCTGCAGCGAGGTCGCGAGCAGCTCGTAGGACTTCTCCGAGCCGTAGCCCTTCACGATCGGCAGCAGCAGGTCGTTGAGGCGCGCGGGGAGGGTGTCGTCGACGCCGGCCGCGTGGCCCAGCTCGACCTGGTCCTGGATGGTCGCGGTGTAGAGCACCAGGGCGCGCATGCCCTCGGCCCAGGCCTTCTGGCGCATCAGCATGAGGCGCACGTCGGGGTGGTGCGTGATGGTCACGCGCGGCGCGGCCTTGTCGGTCATCTTCGTGAGGTCGGGGCCCTGTACGCGGATCTTGGCGTAATCGAGAGCGTTCAGGTAGCCCGTGGACAGCGTCGCGATGGCCTTCGTGCCGACCATCATGCGGGCGTACTCGATGACCTGGAACATCTGCGCGATGCCGTTGTGCACGTCGCCGACGAGGGTGCCCACCGCCGGGTGCTTCTCGCCGAACGTGACCTCGCAGGTGGAGGAGACCTTCAGGCCCATCTTGTGCTCGACGTTGGTGACGTACACGCCGTTGCGCTCGCCGAGCGCGCCCGTCTCGAGGTCGACGTGGAACTTCGGGACGAGGAACAGCGACAGGCCCTTGGTGCCGGGGCCGCCGTGGCCCTCGACACCGACCGGGCGGGCGAGGACGAGGTGGAAGATGTTCTCGGGCCAGTCCCACTCGGCGGACGTGATGAAGCGCTTCACGCCCTCGATGTGCCAGGTGCCGTCGGGCTGCTGGTGCGCGGTCGCGCGACCGGCGCCGACGTCGGAGCCGGCGTCCGGCTCGGTGAGGACCATGGTGGCGCCCCAGCCCCGCTCGATCGCGAGCTCGGCGAATCGCTTCTGGTCAGCGGTGCCGTTGTCGTGCAGGATCTGCGCGAAGGCCGGGCCGGACGAGTACATGTAGATGGCCGGGTTGGCGCCCAGGATCATCTCGGACACGGCCCAGATGAGCGACGGCGGGGCGCCGATGCCGCCGAGCGCCTCCTGGAGGGGGAACTTGTCCCAGCCGCCCTGGTGGTAGGTCTCGTAGCTCTTGAGGAAGCTCTCCGGGAGCTTCACGGTGCCGGCGTCCTTGTCGAAGACCGGGGGGATGCGGTCGCCGTCGACGAAGCTCGCGGCGAGGTCGTTCTCCGCGAGGCGGGCGACCTCCTTCAGCACGTCGCGCGCGCTGTCCTTGTCGAGGTTGCTGTAGGGACCCTGTCCCAGAGTGCGGTCGGCACCGAACACCTCGAAGAGGTTGAACTCGATGTCACGCAGGTTGCTCTTGTAGTGGCCCATGGCCCGGTGGCTCCTTGAAGACATGGTCGAGGCGTCGTACTCGCCGGTAACATCATGGTGCTACCCGTTGGTAACAATTGCAAGCGCCGAGCGGCGGATTCACCCGCGGGAGCCGCCGGGGTCGGCTGAGGTCAGGCTGCTGACGCGCGGGTCGTCAGCTCTCGCACGAGGCCCTCGCGCGCCTTCGCGCCCAGCCTGCGCAGGAGCAGGCCCATGAGCGGGTCGAAGAGCCGACCCACTCCCTTGAGCGTGATGCGCGCGTCGTACTCGAGCGTCCCCTCGGCGCGGACGGTGATCGTGTCGAGCGAGACGAAGGTGCCGGTCTCGCACCGGTAGACGAGCTGGGTCGTGGGTGTCGCCTCGACGGTCTCGTAGTCGAGCGTCGTGGTCCGGCCGAGCTGCCGCATCGTCAGCTGGTAGCGGCTGCCCAGCTGCCCGGGCGTGCCGTCGACGAGCCGCGCGTCGTCGATCGACGGGTCCCACTCGGCCACCGACCGGAAGTCGGCCAGGTAGGCGTAGACGGCGTCCTGCGACAGGGACGTGGGTACGACTGCTCGGTAGCGCGCCATGCCGTGAACGCTAAGCACCTCGGCGTCGACCCGCACGTCGAGGCAGCCAGGGATCAGACGGTCGCGTCGGCCATCGCCGGGCGCAGCCCGCTGGAGAGCGGGTCGACGTAGCGCCGGATCGCCAGTGCCGCCGCAGCGCCCTCGCCCGCGGCGGAGGCGGCCTGCTTGGTCGACCCGCTGCGGACGTCTCCCGCGACGAAGACTCCCGGCACCGAGGTGGACATGCCGACGTCGGCCACGACGAAGCCGGCGTCGTCGACGTCGACGAGGTCGCGGACGAGGTCGCTGTTGGGAGACAGCCCGATGAAGACGAAGGCGCCCTCGCCGGGCACCACCTCCCGCTTCCCGTCGCGCTCCACGGCCAGCCCGCGGACCTTGCCGCCGTCGGTCTCCCAGGCGACCGGGGTCGCGCCGGTCACGACTTGCACCTGCGGGTTCTCCTCGACCTTCTGCACGGCGACGCGCGACGCGGTCAGCTCGTCGTCCCGGGTCACGATGGTGACCGTCGAGGCGAAGCGGGTCAGGAACAGCGACTCCTCGGCGGCGCTGTTGCCGCCGCCCACGACGACGACGTCCTTGTCGCGGTAGAACGCGCCGTCGCACGTGGCGCAGAAGTGCACGCCCGCCCCGATGAGGTCCTCCTCGCCGTCCAGCCCGAGCCGCCGGTAGGTCGATCCGAGCGCGAGCAGGACGGCGAAGCCGACGTAGCTCTCGCCGTCGCCGGTGCGGACGACGCGGTAAGGGCCGTCGACCTCGAGCCCGACGACCTCCTGTGCGGGCAGCACCTCGACGCCGAACCGCTCGGCCTGGGCGCGTAGGCGGTCTGCCAGGTCTGCGCCTGTCACGCCCTCCGGGAAGCCGGGGAAGTTGTCGAGCCGCTCGGTCACCCCGGCCTGCCCACCGACGCCGGCGCGCTCGACCACGAGCACCGACAGGCCCTCACGGGCCGCGTAGAGCGCGGCCGTCAGGCCGGCCGGGCCGGAGCCGACGACGATCAGGTCGTAGAAGCCCTGACGGGCCTTCGCCTGCAGACCCAGCTTGGCGGCCAGCTCGGCGTTGCTCGGCTCGACGAGGACGCTGCCGTCGTCGAAGACGATCGTCGGGATGATGTCCTTGCCCTCGTTGTGGCGCTGCACGACCTCCCGGCCGGCCGGGTCGGCATCCACGTCGACGTAGTCGTAGCGCACCCGCTGCTCGCCGAAGAACTGCTTGGCGCGCTTGCAGTCGCTGCACCAGCCGGTGCCGTACATCGTGATCGTCATGCCCCGGAGTCTCTTCGACGGGAGGGGCCGTTACGCGCCAGCGTCAGGCGGGCTGCCGCATCGGGCTGCGCTGCTCGAGCAGCGAGACGGCCGCACGGCCGAGCAGGTGCTCGTCGTCCTCGAGGTCGGAGGGGGGCGCGACCGCGACGCCGGCGCGGAGGGTGATGGGGCCGCCGTCGACGAGGTTCTGCTGCGAGAGCCGGGAGTTGACGCGCTCGACGAGGGCGACGGCGGTGCTCGCGTCGGCACGCGGCAGCAGGACGAGGAACTCGTCACCGCCCCAGCGGCCGACGACGTCCTCGGTGCGGACGCACGCCTGCAGCTGCTCGGCGACCGTGCGCAGCACGCGGTCGCCGACGGCGTGAGAGTGCTGGTCGTTGACGCGCTTGAGGCCGTTGACGTCGAGCATCGCGACCGTGAGCGGCTGTCCGTGCCGGGAGCAGTGCGCGCGCCAGGTGGCCAGCTGCTCGGCGACCCCTCGGCGGTTGCGCAGCCCCGTCAGGGGGTCGTGCGCCGCGAGCACCCTGAGCTCGTCGACGAGCGCCTTGGTGCGGAGGGCGGCCTGGGTGCGGGCCAGCACCTCCTCGGGCAGGAAGGGCTTGGTGAGGTAGTCGTGAGCGCCGTGGCGCAGGGCCTCGACGACGAACTCGCGCTCCGGGGTGCTGGTCACCATCACGACCGGGACGTCCCGCATGAGGGCGTCGCCCTTCAGCTGCTCGAGCAGCGACATGCCGTCGCCGTCCGGGAGGAAGCGGTCGAGGAGCACGACGTCCGGCGGCCAGCTCGCGGTCCACTCGAGGGCCTCGGCGCACGTCGATGCCTCGGCGACGACGTGACCCAGGTCGCGCAGCGCCCGTGCCAGCAGGCCCCGCGCCACCCCGTCGTCCTCGACGAGGAGGATGCGGCCGGTGGCGTCCTCGGCGGTGGTCATGGGCGGTCCCTTCGGTCGTGCGCTGCTGCGACCGTAAGCAAGGCAACACATGCAGACCTGATCAAAGAGGACTAGCCCGTCCTGGCCACCGCCGGTGTGATGGTCAGCGCGGGCCGCGTGGCCGGTCGAGCGCCGGGGCGGAAAAAGGCTGCCGCACGGCCCGCACCCCAAACCGGGGCCGCTCGTTACACTTCGGACAGCCGTGCCGCCCCCGCGGTTCGACGAAAGGGACCCAGCCGTGCGCCTTCCGATGCGACGCCTCGCCGCACCGCTCGCCGCCCTGGCCGCCCTGGCGTCCGTCTCGCTCGCGCCGCAGTCCGACGCGGCGACCGCGCGGTTCAAGGCGTTCCGCGTCGGCGGCCAGCCGCTGCGCGCCATCACGCTCACCGAGCAGCGCCAGTTCGCCGCGCTCTCCATCGCCGACTACAGCCGCATCAAGGCGGACGGCTTCAACGCCGTCACGATGTACGTCTACCGCTACATGGACAGCGCGACGGCCAGCGAGCAGAAGACCGGCGCGTTCACCGAGCCGGATGCGCTGCTCGGGCTGGCGATCGACCAGGCGCACGCGGCCGGCCTCGCGGTCCAGCTGATCCCGACCATCTGGGTCGGCGCCGGCGTCGGCCCGTTCTACTGGCGCGGCGCGATCCACCCGGCTGACCACAACCTGTTCTTCGACTCCTACCGCGCGATGACCAACCACTACGCGGACCTGGCCACGCAGCACAAGGTCGAGATCTTCGGTGTCGGCAGCGAGATGATCTCGCTGGAGAACGAGGTCTCGCAGTGGCAGCACACGATCAGTGACGCGCGCCAGCGCTTCCGCGGCCCCATCACCTACTTCACGGTCTACGCGACGGTCGACCGCATCCGGTGGTGGAAGTACGTCGACCTGCCGGGCGTCTCGCCCTACATGTCGCTGTCGAGCAAGGCGAGCCCGGGCTACGACGAGATCGTCAACAACTGGAAGACCAAGCAGCTGCCGTACCTGCGCCACGACGCTGCCGCCGTCGGCCGTCCGCTCCAGATCGCCGAGATCGGCTACGGCTCCGGTCCCGGTGCCGCGACCCACCCGGAGCAGGTCCCGAGCGGGGCTCCGGACGAGGCGCTGCAGGCCAACCTCTACCGGGCGATGCTCGACGTCGTGCTGCCCGACAAGTCGTTCGACGGCATCTCGTTCTGGCGCTGGTCGGCCACCGAGTCCGGCCCGGCCAACACGGGCTTCTCGCCGAAGGGCAAGCAGGCCGAGTGCATCGTCGCCCAGCACTGGGCGTCGGCAGGCAGCACCTCGCTGACGCAGTGCGCGACCGCCGGGCGCGTCTCGCTCTAGCCTCGTGACGGTGAGACCCGCCGTCGACGTCCTCGTCGTCACCCACGGGACGGCCGAGCTCACCGCCGAGGCCCTGCGCCGGCTTCTCGACACCGAGCAGGGCGCTGACCTGCGCGTGCTCGTGCACGACAACGCGTCGCCCGACAACACGGTCGCTGTCCTCGCCGCTCGGGTCCCCGAGGCGGAGGTCGTCGCGTCGCCCGTGAACGCGGGCTTCGCGGCCGGTGTGAACGCCCTGCTGGCCCGCTCCACGGCGCCGTGGCTGCTGGTGCTCAACAGCGACGCGTGGCCCGCTCCCGGGGCGGTCGGTGCGCTCGTCGAGGCACTGCAGGCGCACCCGCGGGCCGGCCTGGCGGCGCCGCGCCTCGAGTCGCCCGACGGTGACCTCGAGCTCTCCGCCTTTCCCTTCCCCTCGGTCCTCGGTGCCGTGCGGGCGGCGATGCTCCGGGAGCCGCACCCGTTCGCGCCCGCCGACGTCGACTGGGTCGTCGGCGCCTGCTGGCTGCTGCGGCGCGAGGCGGTGCAGCCGCTCGACGAGTCGCTGTTCATGTACGGCGAGGACGTCGACCTCTGCTGGAAGCTGCGGAAGGCGGGCTGGCGGGTCCGGTACGAGCCGGCTGCGCTGGTCGTGCACGTGGGCAACGCGAGCGGCCGTGCGGCCTACGACGACGAGTCACGCACCAGGGCGTGGGTCCGGAACGACCTGCGGCTCTACCCGCGCTGGGGGCGCGCGCCGCGGCTCTACCGCTGGGTGCGGGTGCTCGGTGCCCTGCGCGCGTCCAGGCTCGCGTACGACGAGGGCACCGCGGCGCACTGGCGAGCTGTCGCCCGCGCCTACCGCACAGGGTGATCCACCAGGGCTCCCCGATCTCGTTGGAGATCCGCACGAAACGCGCCCGAACCGTTCCCTTCCGACCGGTTCGTCCCTAGGTTGCGGCGCATCCCTCTAGGAGGCCCGCCAATGCTCGGTACCGCGCGCAACCGGATCCGGATCGTGCTCGTCCTCGCCGCCGCCGCCCTGGCCCTGAGCCCGGTCGCTCCCGCCCACGCGTCCTCGACCTTCAGCGGCTACTACACGAACGCCTACGGCACGCTCTACTACGAGGGCTTCGTGCCGACGTCGTACCACGCAGGCACCCCGCTGCCGCTCGTCGTCGCGCTGCACGGCTGCACCCAGACCACCGGCGACTTCGCCGCCGGGACCCGTTGGAGCGCGAAGGCCGAGTCGCAGGGCTTCCTCGTCGTCTACCCGCAGCAGAGCTACTACCAGAACAGCGCGCTGTGCTGGAACTGGTCGACGTGGAACGAGCAGTTCCGCGGGCAGTACGAGCCGTCGCAGATCGCCGGCATCGTGAACGTCGTCAAGGCGAGCTACAGCGTCGACCCGAAGAGGGTCTTCGTCACGGGCATCTCGGCCGGCGGTGCGATGTCGGTCATCATGGCCGCGACCTACCCGGACGTCTTCGCCTCGGCGAGCATCTCCGCCGGCTGCGAGTACGACGGCTACCCGTGCGGCTCCTCCGGCGGGCAGTCACCGACGACGTCGGGCAACGAGGCCTACAGCGCGATGGGCTCCTACGCCCGCTCGGTGCCCGTACAGGTCTTCCACGGCACGTCGGACAGCGTCGTCCCGCCGATCAACGGCGGTCAGGTGATCTCCCAGTGGGCGCAGACCGACGACCGGGCCAGCGACGGGATCGACAACAACAACATCGACGACGTGGCCGATGCGACCACCTCGGGCACCGTGCCGGGTGGCCGGGCGTGGACGCGCTACACCTACAAGGACTCCGCCGGCGCGACGGTCCTCGAGAAGACCCTCGTCACCGGCATGGGCCACGCGTGGAGCGGCGGCTGCTCCTGCGGGTCCTACACCGACCCGTCAGGCCCGGACGCCACCTCGCTCGCCTGGTCCTGGTTCGTCGCCCACCCGAAGCCGTAGGTCGGCTGAGATCGCCTGGCCTGCAACCGATGCGGCTGCTCAGGCGGTCGTGAACCAGAAGGTGAAGGCGCGGCGGTCGACCGGGTCGTCACCGGTCAGCCGGTCGAACAGCGGATCGGTGATCGCGAGCAGCTCCGGGCGGGTCGTGCAGTAGCCGCCGGCCAGCACCGGGTCGATGAACGGCGCCTCCGCGATCAGGTAGGCCGCCAGCAGGTACTGCTCGCTGAACCAGAAGGTCGACCAGTCGGGCAGGTAGTCGCTCGGCAGCAGGATGTCGTGGATGCCCACCCGCACGCCCTTCGGCAGGTCCGGGAGGGCGTCGAGGAGGAAGGCGGTCGCGTCGGAGTTCGTGAACACCCGGTGGCTGTTGTCGACGAACACCACGTCGCCGGCCTCGAGGTCGTCGTACACGCCCTTCGTCAGCTCGTACGGCTGCCGGATCACGTCGTCGCACAGCGCGTCGATCTCGGCCCGGGGGTTCGGGTCGATGCTCGTGATGCGGGTGCGCAGGTGCCCGTCGCTCTTGGCCCGCGCGACGAACGTCGTGCTGATGCCGGAACCGGTCTCGACGTAGCGCTTCGGGTCGAGGTCGCGCAGCGTCGTGTAGAGAAGGGCGGCGTCGAGCCCGGGCAGGTACTGGCTCAGCCAGTACGGCTGGCCCGGCGCCTGCTGACGCAGGGGGACCGTCGCGAGGACGTCGGCGTAGTGGACGACCCGCTCGAGCTGCGAGCGGTAGCGGTCCTCGAAGCGGGAGAGGTACGACGCGAGGCGCGCGTGCTCCGGCTTGCCGTACCCCCACCGGGGTGAGGGGTCTGCCGACGGCGGGTAGTTGAGCGTGATCGTCGGGAGCGTCTCGGTCCGCTTCGCCAGTGCGGCGGCGACCTGGTGGACGCGTGGCTTCACGCGCTGCTTGAACTCGTGGAGCACCCCGCGACCGTACCCTCAGGCTGATGCAGTGGCTGGTGGTGCGCGGGACAGGCAGCCTGCTGCTGCCCTCCGGCGGCCACCCGCTGACCGGGCCGCGACGGCGCACCTGGGACAACGGGCGACTCGTCGAGGACGTCGAGGTGGCGGCTGCGCGGACAGCGGACGGCTGGACCTTCGAGGGGTCGGCCGAGATCGACGTGCTCGTCGGACCCGACCCGGTGGCGGCGTCGCCGCTCACGGTGCTGGGGTCCTTCGAGTCCCTCGACCTCGGCCGCATGCTGGTCGGCGGGCAGGTGATGGACACCCGGCTCGGCGTCCCGTCGGAGCAGACGGCCCTGCAGGTCTGGCGGATCGCCCGGCACCACGGCGGGGCCTACTGGGACGGTGTCGCGGCGGCGGTCGCCGAGTGGGTCCGCGGTCGACTGGGGCAGCCGCACGGCGACCTCACGCACACCCGGTTCGTCGCCGACGGGGTGCTGCTCCTCGCGGCGCTGGGTGAGGACCGCACCGACGCGCTCGAGCCGCTGCGGGCCGGCGACTGGTTCGTCCACGACTCCAAGGACGACGGGAGCGACCGCGTCCTCAACACGCACCTCAGCTCGCTGCTGGCCCTCCGAGCCAACGGCTCCGACGACCCGCGTGCCGTCGCCGAGCTGCACCGCGCCGTGACCCGCGCCACCGGTCCGCGGGCGTGGGTGCACGGGGTCGACCTGCTGGCCGGCGACCTGGCTGCCGGGTTCTTCCCGCGGCACCCAGCCCTCACCGGTCACACCCATGCCTCCGAGGTGCGGGCGGCGCGGCAGCGGCACCGCGACGGATCGCTGGTCCTGCCCGGCGGCCGCACGGGCCGGGACGTCCGCGGCGAACCGGCGCCGGCGTATCACACGGTCAACACCGCAGACCTTGCCTCGTATGCCATGGCGACCGCAGATCCCCTGGTCCGCAAGGCATCTGAGGCCGCCGCCCGCTACGCGCAGATCAGCGGCCACTGGCGCGGGCTGCTCCGCGACCGCGACCCCATCACGCTGCTCGTCCCGTCGATCCTGTGGCGGCTCGGCCACCGGCAGGCCGCCGACCGATGGGCCGCGCGGCTGGTGCAGCAGGGCTGGGCACCGGCCCTCGGCTGGCCCGGGCACATCGACCGGCCGTGGGACCTGCTCCCTGCCGGCTGCCTGTGACCTGCTGCGTAGCCTGCTGAGGTGCGCCTCGCTCTCGTCCACCCGTTCCACTGGGACGACGTGCGCCGCGGTGGGGAGCGCTACTTCGGCGACCTGGCCCGCTGGATGGCGGACCGGGGCCACGAGGTCGAGGTCATCACCGGGACGCACGGGCCCGAGCAGGTCGAGGAGCACGGCTCCCTCCTCGTACGACGGATCCCGCACCGCCTGCCGCAGCGGCTCAAGGACCGCGGCGTCTCGCTCGTCGACGCCTTCGGACCGACGGCCTTCCGACACCTGCGCGGCCGGCGCTTCGACCTGGTGCACGCCCTCACCCCCATGGCCGCGATCGCCGCGCGCACGGCGCGGCAGCGGGTGCTCCTCACCGCCCTCGGCCACCCGACGCGCGACCAGTTCGGTGTGCGGCCGGGGGACCTCGCACTGGCCCGCGTCGGCGCTCGGGCCGCGAGCACGTGCGCGGCGTTCAGCGACGCCTCGGCCCGGCAGGTCTGGGAGCTGCTCGGGCGCCCGTGCCTGACCCTTCCGCTGGGTGTCGTGGCGTCGGACTTCCCCGTCCGCGACGAGCCGCGCACCGGCCCGCCACGGCTGCTGTTCGCCGGCTTCCCCGGCGACCCGCGCAAGGGCGTCGACCGGGCGCTCGCGGCGATGCCTGCCGTCCTCGCGAAGCACCCGGACGCGCGGCTGTGGCTGCCGGGCACAGCAGAGGACCGACGGCACGTGACGTCGGTGGACGCGGAGGTCCTCGCTGCCACCGACGACCTCGGCGTGCTGCCGATGACGGACATGCCCGAGCTCTACCGGAAGGCGACGCTCTCGTTCCTCCCGTCGGTGCACGAGGCGCTGGGCATCTCCCTCGTCGAGTCACTGGCCTCGGGCACGCCGGTCGTCGCGACCCGCGACGGCGGCATGACGAGCATCGTCACCGACCCGCGGGTCGGACGGCTCATCGAGACCGACCTGGCTGCTGCGCTGCTCGAGGTCATCGACCTCGCGGCGCGGGCGGAGACCGCGAAGCTGTGCGCGGAGCACGCGCTCGGTTGGGACTGGGACGCGGCCGTCGGGCCGCAGCACGAGCGGCTCTACGCCAGCACCAGCAAGCCGTAGCGCCCGCCGACCTCGGCCTTCCGCACGACCCGCGGGTGGGAGCTGACGATGTCCCAGCCCTCGGCCGTGCGGACGTCGCGCAGGGCGAACGGGTCCTCCCACCGGATGTCGTCGAAGACGACGACCGCACCGGGAGCGAGGTGCGCCAGCGAGGCCTCGAAGTCGGCGACGTAGGCGTCCTTGGAGTGGTCGCCGTCGTGGAAGAGGAAGTCGACGGGACCCGTCGTGGCGAACACCTCGGGCAGCACATCGGGCGTCCGGCCGGCGACCGTCGTGACGTTGCCGCATTCGGCGAGAAGCCTTGCTGACGAGGACTTCTGAGGCTCACCGGCCTCGATCGTGACCAGCTTCCCGGGCTCCTGGCCCCGCGCGAGGGCATCGCTCAGGAAGAGCGCGCCGAGCCCGTAGGCCGTGCCGACCTCGACGACGCTGCGGGTGCGCAGGCAGCGCACGACGGCTGTGAGGAAGCGGGCCGAGTGGCCGAAGCTCGAGCTCCAGCGGGCGTGCGTCCCGACGTCGGTCATCAGGGCTGAGCGGTCGTAGGGCGTGCGGTCCGCCAGCAGCCGGTCGGCGGCCTCGGCTGCTCTCAGCGAGATGTCGCTCGGCAGCGGCGCGATCCCGGTGCGCAGGTGGTCGACCAGGGCGTCCACGAGGAGCTGGTCGCCGCCGCTGTCCTCGACCTCGAGGGTGAGCGGCTCCCAGCAGGTGCGCAGCAGCTCGACGAAGCCTGCGGGGTCGTGCAGGTCGCGGGTGCCGCGCTCCTGCAGAACCGCAGCGACGGCGAGGTCGACGCCGGTGGCTGACCGCTGCGTCGTCCCGGTCGCCCGTGCGACCCGGGCCACGACCTTGTCGCCGGCACCGAGCGCTCCGCGCCGCAGCCGCTGGACGGGAGACTCCAACGGCTGGAGCCTAGGGCCAGTCGCTGGGCAGCGAGCGACCGATCCAGGCCTCCAGGGCGCGCCGGTCGTAGGCGCAGCGCCCGCGCAGCACCGACAGCTCCTGCGCGGACGGCGGGGGATAGCTCACCGCCTTGCGGTTCCAGGCGTCGACGCGCCGGCTCGCGCGGGGGAAGCGGCGGAAGGTGCCACCGCGCAGCATCTCCAGGCGCAGGCGCCTGCTGCGGAACGCGCTCGCCGCGTTGAAGGCCTGCCCCACGACGTCAGGTCGGACGGAGTCGTCGACGCCGAGGAAGCGGCAGGTGTCGGCGAACGCCTCCCTCGGCTCGTCGCGCAGGTCGTCGAACAGCACGACGTGGATGCGCTCGCGCGGGTAGTGGCTGGCGAGGTGCTCGAGCTGCGGCAGGTAGTGGCTCCGGTGCACGTAGTCGCTGCCGACAGTGGTCGCCTCGAGCAGCGGTCGCCGCTCCGACCCACGGGTTCGCTGGTGCCAGTAGTGCGACAGCAGCCGGGACACCGGCTCGCGCAGGCAGACGATCACCTGCGCCTCGGGCAGGGTCGCGCCGAGCCGGTCGACGGCCGTGGGGTCGGCGAGGTAGTCCGGCGTGAACTCGCCTGCGGGCCGGTCCCCGGCCTCGGTGAACCAGTCGGCGTACCAGTCGAGGCCCTTGTCCCAGTGCAGCGTGAAGAAGCGGATCTCCTTCGCCGGCGAGACGAACACCTCGGGGTGCTGCTCGAGCCAGCGCGCCAGCGAGGTCGTGCCCGACTTGCTGGCGCCGACGCCGACGAACGTGGGCAGGCCCATCAGACCAGCCGCGCGCGCAGGTCGACGGTGCCGTGGACCATGCGCGACGCGGTGACGTGCAGCGCCGCCTCGGTCCGGTCGCCGCCCGACTCGGCGACGACGGCGTACCCGCCGGACACCAGGGGGAGCGGTACGACCACCTCGGCCGAGCCGTCGACGTACCGCTCCCAGACCACGAGCCGCTCGGTCTCGACGGCCACCCTCGTCCGACCGGGCGGGGCCGTGACCCTGACGACGAGCTCGTCGCCGGACTGCAGGTTCGAGGAGGGCGTGCCGTCCGCGCGGAGCAGCTCGACCTGGACCGCGCCCTCGCCGGCCGTGGTCGGGTCCAGGGTCGTCATGTAGGTGCCGACAGCCGAGCGGATGGGCTCGTCGGCCAGCAGCCGCCCCTTGTCGAGGACGAGGCCTCGGTCGCAGAAGGACTGCAGCACCTGGAGGTTGTGGCTGACGACGACGGTCGTCGTGCCCTCTCGCCGCATCTCGGCGAGCCGGTCGTAGCAGCGGATCGCGAAGGCGAAGTCGCCGACGGCGAGGATCTCGTCGACGAGCAGCACGTCGGGGGTCGCGCACACCGCGACGGAGAAGCCGAGCCGCACGACCATCCCCGACGAGTACGTCTTCACGGGGGCGTCGAGGAACGCCTCGACCCCGGAGAAGTCCACGATCTCGTCGAAGCGCTTCGCGAGCTCGGCGGGGGACATGCCGAGGACGGCGGCGTTCAGGTGCACGTTCTCGCGTCCGGTGAGCTCGGCGGAGAAGCCGACGCCGACGGCGATGAGCGGCGCGATCCGGCCGCGCACCTGCAGGCGGCCCTCGCTCGGTGCGGTGAGGCCCGCGAGCAGCGAGAGCAGCGTCGTCTTGCCGGCGCCGTTGCGGCCGAGGATGCCGAGGGACGCGCCCTGCTCGACCTCGAGGTCGACGCCGCGGAGCGCCCACAGGTCCGACCGCCGCGACGTGCCACGGGTCGGCCCGATGCTGGCCCTGTCCTCGACCTTGGCGTACCTCTTGCCGACACCCTCCATCCGGATGGCCGTCATCGGCGCACCTGCGAGGGGAGGGCCGCGAGGGCCTTGCCGGGCGTGCCGGTGACGGTGAGGTCGAGGGGCAGGAAGCGGAGCAGCCGCGCACCCCCGCGCCCTGCCCGCAGCGCGCCGTGGACGGCGTACGTCCCTGCTGACAGCGGCAGGTCGAGGCGGATGCGGCACCGCACCCCGCTGGGGCTGGTCGCTGACGCGACGTCGATCGTCTCGCTGTAGACCTGCGCGCCGTCACCGTCGAGGACGCCGACCCACAAGGTCATCGCGTCGGCGTCGACTGCCACGGCAGCCTCGACGTCGAGGTCGACGGTGCCGCCGCTCTCGGCGGTGGCTGCTGTCGCTGCCCATCCGGGACCGACCGGCATCGTGTCCTCTGCCTCGTCGAAGCCGGACAGCACGTCCAGGTAGCGGTCGAGGACCGAGGGCGTCGCCCCGTCCAGCAGCACCGCGCCCTTGGACACCAGCAGGCTGCGCGGGCACAGGTCGCGGATGGCGGCGAGGTTGTGGCTCACGACGACCACCGTCGTGCCCTGCGCGGCGACCTCGGCCATCCGCTGGTCGCACTTCGCCTGGAACGCCACGTCGCCGACGCCGAGCACCTCGTCGACGAGCAGGACGTCGGGGTCGACGGCGGTCGCCACCGAGAAGCCGAGCCGGACGAGCATCCCGCTCGAGTAGAACTTCACGGGCACGTCGAGGAAGTCCTCGACGCCTGAGAAGTCGACGATCTCGTCGAAGCGCTGGTCGATCTGCTTGCCCGACAGCCCCAGGACGGTGGCGTTGATGCGGACGTTCTCTCGGCCTGTGAGCTCTGCGTCGAAGCCGACGCCGACGGCGATGAGCGGGGACACCCGGCCCTCGACGCGGACGCGGCCCTCGGTCGGTGCGGTGACTCCCGCGAGCAGCGACAGCAGCGTCGTCTTGCCCGAGCCGTTGGACCCGACGACGCCGACCCGCTCACCCGGTTCGATGACGAGGTCGACGCCGCGGAGGGCCCAGAAGTCCTTCCTCGTCGCCGAGCCGAGCACCTCGCGGGTGCGGCCGAGCAGCGACGGCACGTCGGACCGCTGGACGTACCTCTTGCCGACGCCCTCGAGCCGGATCACAGGAGGTCGGAGAACGTTCTGTCGAGGCGCCGGTGGAGCTCGAGCCCGACGGCGAGGATCACTG
>CBIHPE010000088.1:0-14444 GCA_966212015.1 uncultured Frankiales bacterium
CGCGCACCCCCCCCTCCACGGGGGCGGTGGCTTCCGGCTCCCCCGCCGGGGGGGCCGCCGCCAACCACCCCCCCGCTTCGAACGCCGCCCCCCGCGCCGCCCTCGACGCCGCGCGCACCGGCCAGGGCCCGACGCTCATCGAGGCGTTCACGTACCGGATGGGGGCGCACACGACGTCGGACGACCCGACCCGGTACCGGCTGTCCAGCGACCTCGAGGCCTGGAAGCTCAAGGACCCGCTCGAGCGGATGAAGTCCTTCCTGTTCAAGCAGCAGCTCGCCGACGCCGCGTTCATCGAGTCGGTCGAGGCGGACGCGGACGCGCTGGCGGCCCGGATCCGCAAGGGCTGCCTCGAGATGCCCGATCCCGATCCGCTGTCGATGTTCGACGACGTCTACGCCGAGCAGACCGTGCTGCTCACCGAGCAGCGCGAGGAGCTGGGCACCTACCTCGCCGGCTTCGCGGGGAGTGGTCACTGATGCAGCTCACCCTGGCCAAGGCTCTCAACGAGGGCCTGCGGGTCGCCATGGAGCGCGACCCGAAGGTCGTGCTGCTGGGCGAGGACATCGGCAAGCTCGGTGGGGTCTTCCGCGTCACCGACGGCCTGCAGAAGGACTTCGGCGAGGCCCGCGTCTTCGACACGCCGCTGGCCGAGTCCGGCATCGTCGGCACGGCGATCGGCCTGGCGATCCGCGGCTACCGACCGGTCTGCGAGATCCAGTTCGACGGCTTCGTCTACCCGGCCTACGACCAGATCGTGAGCCAGCTCGCCAAGATGCACGCGCGGTCCAAGGGCGCCGTCGCGATGCCCGTGGTCATCCGCATCCCCTACGGCGGCGGCATCGGCGCGGTCGAGCACCACAGCGAGTCGCCGGAGGGCTACTTCGTGCACACCGCCGGCCTCAAGGTGGTGTCGCCGTCGAACCCGGCTGACGCGTTCTTCATGATCCAGCAGGCGATCGCGTCCAACGACCCGGTCATCTTCTTCGAGCCGAAGCGGCGCTACTGGGAGAAGGCGGAGGTCGACACCGAGGCGACCCCGGATCCCCTGTGGCACGGGCGGATCGCACGCGCGGGAACGGACCTCAGCCTGATCGCCTACGGCCCGATGGTGAAGACCTGCCTCGACGCGGCCGCCGCCGCCGAGGAGGAGGGCCGCTCGCTCGAGGTGGTCGACCTGCGGACGGTCTCCCCGATCGACTTCGACACGATCCGGGAGTCGGTACGACGGACGCGGCGCGCCGTCGTCGTGCACGAGGCGCCCCGCACCCTCGGCGTCGGGTCGGAGATCGCGGCGAGGCTCTCGGAGGAGCTGTACTACGAGATGGAGGCGCCGGTGCTGAGGGTCACCGGGTTCGACATCCCCTACCCGCCCTCGCGCGTCGAGGAGGAGTACCTCCCGGATCTCGACCGCGTCCTCCACGCCGTCGACCGAAGCCTGGCGTACTGATGACCCGCCTCCGTGACTTCGTGCTGCCCGACCTCGGTGAGGGCCTCACCGAGGGCGAGATCCTCCAGTGGCTCGTCGCCGTCGGCGACACCGTCACCCTGAACCAGCCGATCGTCGAGGTCGAGACGGCGAAGGCCGCGGTCGAGATCCCGTCGCCGTTCGCCGGCGTGGTGACCGCGCTGCACCGCCAGGCGGGTGAGGTGGTCGACGTCGGGGCCGTCATCATCAGCTTCGACACCGACCCCGGCGCCGGACCGCTCGACCTCGTGCCGGAGGCCGCGAAGGCCGCGCCCGACCAGCAGGGGGCGCTCATCGGCGAGGTCGGCGCCAACGGCCGGACGGCGACGCTCGTCGGCTACGGGCCGCGCTCCGGTCCGGCGAAGCGCCGAGCCAGGGTCGACGCGCCGGCTCCCGCTGTCGCGCAGGAGCCAGCTCCTCCTCCCGTGGAGACGGCCGCCCGGGTGTCCGCCGCTGCCGTCGGGCAGGCGGCCGCCCAGACCATGGGCGCGGTCACCGTCCTGGCGAAGCCGCCGGTCCGCAAGCTGGCCAAGGAGCTCGGGGTCGACCTGACGTCGCTCACGGGCACGGGCACGGGCGGCGGCATCACGCGGGCCGACGTCGAGGCCGCGGGATCCCTTGCGCCCCAGGCGGTCCCGGCCTTCGAACCCGGCACGCGCGAGCGGCTCATCCCGGTCAAGGGCGTCCGCAAGATGACGGCACAGGCGATGGTGGGGAGTGCCTTCAGCGCTCCCCACGTGACGGAGTTCGTCACGGTCGACGTCACGCCGACCATGGAGCTCGTGCAGCGGCTCAAGGCGATGCCGGACTTCGCGGACGTCAGGGTCACGCCGCTGCTGCTGGTCGCCAAGGCCCTGCTCCTCGCGGTGAAGCGCAACCCCGAGATCAACAGCACCTTCACGGAGACCGACATCGTCGTGAAGGACTACGTCAACCTCGGCATCGCTGCCGCCACCCCGCGCGGCCTGCTGGTCCCCAACATCAAGGACGCGGACGCGCTGACCCTGGTCGAGCTGGCCCGGGCGCTCCAGGACCTGGTCACGACGGCGCGCGACGGCAAGACCTCGCCGGCCGACATGCAGCACGGGACGATCACGATCACCAACATCGGCGTCTTCGGCATCGACACCGGCACCCCGATCATCAACCCCGGTGAGTCGGCCATCCTCGCGTTCGGCGCCGTCCGCCCCACCCCGTGGGTGCACGAGGGCGAGATCGCCATCCGTCAGGTCACCCAGCTCGCGCTCTCCTTCGACCACCGCAACGTCGACGGTGCCCTCGGCTCGCAGTTCCTCGCCGACATCGCGCGCGTGCTCGCCGACCCCGCCACCGCCCTCGCCTGGACCTGACGCAGCACCCAGCCGTAGCCCGCGTCTGAGCTGGGTGGCGATGTGTGCCGCTCCAAGCGCGATTCCTGAGCGGGGGCACGGCACACCTCGGGGATCGCTCCGATGTGTGCCGCTCCGAGCACGATTCCTGAGCGTGCCAGCGGCACACATCCCGTTGCTCGGCCAGGACAGACGGGCGGTGACGGGCCGGGCGCGGGGGGATGCGGTCAGAGTCACCTGCGGTTGACGGCAGGAACCACCCGTCCCGCGGCGAAAGGGACGGCACCCCTGCTCGACCCCAGCTCCCACGAGGTGCCCGTGCTCCGCCGTACCCGCCTTCGCGCGTCCTTGCTCGCCGCTTGGGCCGCAGCACTCACCGCGGGTCTGCTGACCGCCCCGACGTCGCAGGCGGTCACGTCGCTGCCGACGCCCACGAAGGGCCTCGTGACGCAGGCGTTCACGGCTGTGCCGTACGTCGCCACCAGCACCGACCTGCACACCCGGCGGATCAAGGACACCGCGCCGCTGGCGCTCATCAGCACCAAGATCGGGCGCAAGGCCTCCGAGCCCACGATCGGGGTCACGAAGCAGGGCAACGCCTTCATGGCCGCCGCGGACTTCGACGGGGTCTCGCCGGCGACCCCCCGCACCCTCATCTACTCGAGCAGCGACGGCGACAGGAGCTGGCACAACGTCTCGCCGCTGGTGGCCGGTCAGCCGACGCCGCCGACCACGCTCGACCCCTACATCTACGTCGACCCGGACACCGGTCGGATCTACAACGACGACCTCACGGTCGGCTGCTCGTTCCTGCAGTGGAGCGACGACCAGGGCAAGACCTGGCAGCTGGGCAACCCGCTCGCCTGCGAGGCCCCGGTCGACGACCACCAGACGGTGGTCACGGGCAAGCCGCGCGGAGGTCTGATCACCCTCGGCTACCCGAAGGTCGTCTACTACTGCGTCAACAAGGTCGCCGACGTGCAGTGCGCCCGGAGCCTCGACGGCGGACGGACCTTCACCTTCACCGGCACCTACCCGTTCCTCGGCGTGTCCGCCGGCAACGGCGAGGACGGCACCTCCCCAGCGGTGTGCGGGAGCCTGCACGGCCACATCATCACCGACCCCGACGGCCGGCTGTTCCTGCCGAAGGGCCACTGCGACGAGCCGTGGGTCGCCATCTCGAACGACTCAGGCACGACGTGGAAGGCCGTCAGGGTCAACAAGATGAAGGTGGCCAGCCACCAGACCTCGATCGCCTCCGACAACAGGGGCAACCTCTACTACGTCTGGTTCGGGGCCAAGGACAAGCTGCCCTACCTGTCGGTCTCCCGCGACCACGGCGACACGTGGAGCAAGGCCTACCTGATCGCGCCGCCGGGCGTCCTCGCCGTCAACTACCCCAGCATCGACGCCTCGGAGCCGGGTCACGTCGCGATCGCGTTCCCGGGCAGCACCTCGGACGAGACCAAGAACGCGCGGCCCTGGAACTACTACGTCGAGGTCAGCACCAACGCGCTCTCGCAGCCGCCGGTGTTCCACTCCTCGACGATCCAGACGCCGAACGACCCGATCCACCGCGGTCCGTGCCTGGACCGCTGCGCCGGCATGTACGACTTCATCGACGTCGTCATCGCGCCGAGGTCCGGGGCGCTCTGGGCCTCCGCCGTCGACACCTGCACGTCGGCGAAGTGCATCGCCGCCGAGGGCCCGACGCTGAAGTCGGGCGAGTCGTCGGACGACGCCCAGGGCATCGCTGTCCGCCAGCTCGGCGGCGCCGGACTGCCGGGCCTCGGCGAGAAGCCGGTCGTCGTGAAGCCCCCGAGCACGACGACGCCGGAGGGCTCGACGTCGCCGATCGGCACCCGGCAGCCGGGCGGCCTGGCGGCCACCGGGCTCGGCGCGGGTCTGCCGCTGGTCGCCGGCTTCCTGCTGGCCCTCGCCCTGCTGCTGCGCCGCCGTCCCGTCTAGGAGGCCTTCGAGGCCTCGAGGTTCGCGCCGATGACGGCCATCGTGGCGTCGAGCTCGGCGGTCGGTGAGAACTCCACCAGCTCCGTCCCCGCGAACATGAGCGGGAGGTGCCCGGGCGGCGCGACGTAGGCGTCGCCCGCGACGTAGGTCTCGTCGTGGTCCTCGTAGCGGAACACGATGCGGCCGCTCAGGACGTAGCCGCTGTGGTGGCACTGGCACCGGTCGTCCGGCAGGCCGGCGAACAGGGGCGCGGGGTCGATGTCGGCGAGGTGCGTCTCGAAGCCGACGGTGACGCCGTCGAGGTCTGCGTAGCGCGCCTCGATGACGGGCTCGTCGACGGCGACGGGAAGCTCGGACTTGCTGCTGCGTGGCATGGGGTGCTCCTCCAGGGTTGACGTTCACCCGACAGGCGTGAGGACCCGTCTCACGGTGTGAGCCGCCACTCGACGTGCGTCTCCGGCGAGTAGGAGCAGAAGGTGCCGGTGCGCACCGACCTCGTGAGGTGGGCGCCCAGCTCCGGGTCGAGGGCGGCGACGCGCTTCAGGGCGTCCCGCACCCGTGCCGTGACCGCGGAGCGGGCTCGCTCGGCGGAGGAGCCGGTACGTCGGACGCGGCCGCCCAGCCCGTAGGCGCCTGCGAGCTGGTCCAGCAGCGCGTCCCGCTCGAGGGCCTCGCGCTCCGACAGCGACTCCTGCTCCTCCAGCTCGCGCAGCCGGTGCTTGTAGGCGTCGCGCGCGGCAGCGTCGAGCACCTCGCCGGTGTCGTGCTCGAGGACGGCCTCGGGTCCGTAGAGGTCAAGCGCCCCGAGCTCCTTCCCTTGCGCAGCAAGGAGAGCAGCCAGGTCGCGCATGCCCTTGCTGTCGCGGACCCGGGTCTCGCGGCCCTTCCAGGACAGCGCCCAGGTGTCGCCCTCGAGGACCCACCCGGCGCCGGTAGTCGCGGGGACCGGCGCCGTCAGCAGCCCCGTCGCCCCGATCCGGCGCAGCATCACCTGAGCGGCCTCCTCGTGCCGTCGCCGCGTGGCGGCGTCCGGAGCGAGCAGGGCGAGGAAGGTCCGCACCGGACCACGGGTCGCCGCGCCGATGCCCTCGATCACGAACAGGTCCGCGTACGGCAGCAAGGCGTCGTAGACCCACGGCACCAGCCAGTGGTCGGTGCCGGCCACGACGAGCGTGACCTGCGCCATCTCCGCCAGCCACTCCGAGTCCCGCGGCAGCTCGCCCACGAGCGACGCGACGGTGTCGAGCAGGGCCAGGCCCTCAGCTGCCTCGCCCATCTGGACCAGGGCCAGGGCTCGCGCCACGACCGCCCACGTCCCGAGCTGCGAGCTGAGGTCGTTCTCGGCGAACAGCACGGCCAGGGCGGCCGTGTCGCCCGACTGCCCGAGCCGGCACCAGGTCTGGGTGACGCGGAGCATCCACGCGTTCTCACTGCCCGCGCCGATGCGCGCGACCTCCTCGCTGAAGGCAGCGCAGTCGTCGTACCGACCCTCCGCCAGCGCCCAGAACCCCTTCCAGAGCGGGACGTACCAGAGGAACAGCGGGTGCCGCACCGCCGCGGCGCGCAGCTCGTAGGCGCGCGCCTCCTGCTCGGCGCCTGCCCGGTCGCCGAGCTCGAGCAGCGCGAGCAGACGCAGTCGCCTGCCCAGCAGCTCCAGCTCCGCGTCGTCGCGGGCCAGGGCGATGATCTCCGCGGCGTGCTCGAGCCGCTGGCGGACCTGGGGCCGGCCCGCGGCCGCGGCGCAGCGCGCGGGCAAGGCGCCGGCCACCGCGACCCCGGCGCCTGAGGCCCGGGCGAGCGCCACGGCCTCGTCGGCGAGCCGGAGCAGCTCGTCCGGTTCGGCCACCCGTGAGCTCGCCACGGACAGCCGGGCCAGCACCTGGGCCCGCAGGGCAAGGGCGTCCTCGGGCAGCGCCTCGAGGGTCTCCCGCAGCAGCTGCGCCTGCTCGCCGTCGAGCGCGTCGACCTCGAACCCGCCCGGACCCGTCCCCATCGCGAGCACGGCTCGGGTCCGCAGCTCCGGCGTCGGGGCGACGGCCGCCGCGCGCAGCAGGTCGGTGCGCGCGTCGGCCGGCTGTCCGCAGCCGCGAAGGGCGCGGGCCCGCTCCACCAGCAGCACGGTGCGGGTGCCGGAGTCGGTGTGGTGGTCGAGCGCCGTGCCGAACCAGCGGACGGCGTCGTCGTACGCGCCCATCGCCGCGGCCCTCCGCGCCGCCTCGACCGTGGCAGGCAGCGGGTCGGCGTCCGGCCCCGCCCGCAGCAGGTGGGCCGCCACCTCGGCGGCCTCGACGTCGCGCCCGCGCTCCAGCAGGGTGGCGAGGGCGGCGGCGCTGTCGCGGTGGCGGGCTTCGCGGTCGGCGGCGGGGAGCTCGCCGACGACGGCGTCGCGCACCAGCTCGTGCCGGAAGCGCGCGGTGCCCGAGGCGTCCAGGACGACCAGAGAGGCGTCAACGGCCTCGTGCAGCCGGGCGCTCACGTCGCCCAGCGACCGCCCGGAGGCGTCCGCGAGCACGTCCAGCCGGAACCGCGGACCGAGCACGGCAGCAGCAGCGACCACGTCCTGCGCGTCCTCCGACAGCCGTGCGACGCGGGTCATCACCATGGCCCGCAGCGATGCGGGCGGCTCGTCCTCGGGAGTGCGCGCCATCTCGGTGACGAGCAGCGCGTTGCCACCGGTCCGCTCCAGCAGCCGCTCGGCCTGGTCGGCCCGATCGCCCAGGAGCAGCCGCACCTCCTCGAGCCCGAGCGGTCCGAGTGCGAGGCGGTGCGCCTGACCGAGCAGCAGCCCACGAAGCTGCTCCCGGCCCTGCCACTCGGCACTGCTGTCGCGGGCCGTCGCCACGACGACCAGGGCAGAGCTGCGCAGCTGGCCTGCCAGGTCGACGAGCAGCCGCAGCGTCGACGACTGCGCGTCGTGCAGGTCGTCGAGGACCAGCAGCATCGGCTGCCGCTCGGTGGCGACCCGCAGCACGTCCAGCAGGTCCGCCGACAGCATCGCCCGGCTCAGCGCGTCGGTCTCGCCGCCGCCGGCGAGCAGCCCGCGCAGGGCGGGCGAGGCCTGCACCCGCTCGGCGACCCGGGTGGACGAGGTCAACCCGCGCAGCAGCTGCGACCACGGCCGCAGCGACCCGGCGGACTGCTCCGCCGTGCACCACGTCCAGTGCACCGCGAAGCCGTCGGCCTGCCGGGTCACCTCCTCGACGAGGCGGGTCTTGCCGATGCCCGCCTCGCCGGTGACGAGGACGAGACCTCCCGATCCGGTCCGGGCGCGCGCGAGGACGCCCCCCAGGTAGGCCAGCACGTCCTGCCGGCCGACGAGAGGGGCGCCCGTGTCCACGCTGCGCAGTATCCGGTGCTCAGGCCGGGACGGAAACGGTGCTGATCGCGGCGTGCACGTCGCCGACGCCGATGACCTCGGGCTCCGGCAGGCCGACGGAGGACAGGGCGGCCTTCCACTCCGGGCTCGCCACGAAGGCCTCGGCCGTCGACCGGTCGGGGCAGGTGTCCACGACGAGCATGCCCGTCGACGTGGCCACGGCCACGTTGATGAGCATCTCGCCGCGGAACTGCTCCAGCAGCCGGTCGTACTTGGCCAGCAGGTCGGTCGTGTCGCCGGTGAACGCGTAGGTCGAGAGGTACATGGCAGGTCTCCTTCGAGGGTGGCTGGTGGTGCTGTCACTCCTCCCGCGTGAGAAGGACCCTCACGGTGTGAGGCGCCGCGCCTAGGCTCACGCCATGGCGAAGGTACGGGCCCCAGAGCTGGCCGGCAGGAGCTGGATCGGGTCCGAGCCGCTGACCCTGCCGGGTCTGCGGGGGCGGTTTGTGCTGTTGGACTACTGGACGTTCTGCTGCGTCAACTGCCTCCACGTGATCGACGAGCTGCGACCGCTCGAGGAGCGCTTCGCCGACGTCCTCACGGTGATCGGCGTGCACTCGCCGAAGTTCGCGCACGAGGCGGACCACGACGCCCTCGTGGCGGCGGTCGAGAGGTACGAGATCCACCACCCGGTCCTCGACGACCCCGAGCTGGCGATGTGGAAGCAGTACGCCGTGAAGGCCTGGCCGACGCTCGTGCTGATCGACCCCGAGGGGTACGTCGTGCACGTCTCGTCCGGGGAGGGGCATGCCGAGGGGATCGGCCGGCTGCTCGACGAGCTCGTCGCCGAGCACGAGGCCAAGGGCACCCTGCGCCGTGGCGACTCGCCGTACGTCCCTCCGCCTCCGAGCGCGTCCCCGCTGCTGTTCCCCGGCAAGGCCCTGCGGCTCCTTGACGGCGGCCTGCTCGTCTCCGACTCCGCCCACCACTCGCTCGTCGTGCTCGACGAGGACCTCGAGGTCGTGCGGCGGATCGGCACGGGCAACCGCGGCCGGCAGGACGGCACGCGGCCGAGCTTCGCCGAGCCGCAGGGGCTGGCGCTGCTGGAGAGCGGGCACGTGCTCGTCGCCGACACGGCCAACCACCTGCTGCGCGTCCTCGACCTCGCGACGGGAGACGTCGAGACGGTCGCGGGCACCGGGCGGGTCTGGCGACCGGGCGACCCGACGAGCGGCCCGGCGCTCGAGGTCAACCTCTCGACCCCGTGGGACGTGGCCGTCTGGGAAGGCCAGGCGGTGGTCGCCATGGCAGGCACGCACCAGCTCTGGGTGTACGACGGGGAGTCCGTCTCCGTCCTGGCGGGCACCACCGGAGAGGGACTGCGTGACGGGGCGGCGCCGTCGGCGTACCTCGCCCAGCCGAGCGGCCTGGCCGCCGGCCCCGACCGGCTGTGGTTCGCGGACTCCGAGACCAGTGCGCTGCGCTGGTACGCGGACGGGCAGGTCGGTACGGCGGTGGGCGCGGGCCTGTTCGACTTCGGCCACAAGGACGGTCCCGCGGGCGAGGCGCTGCTGCAGCACCCGCTCGGGGTGACGGCCCTCCCCGACGGCAGCGTCGCGGTGTCCGACACCTACAACGGCGCGGTCCGCAGGTACGACCCGGCGACCGACACCCTCAGCACCCTGATGACCGGCCTGGCCGAGCCCAGCGACGCGGTGGTCGACGGCGAGCACCTGCTCGTCGTCGAGTCCGCGGCCCACCGCGTCACGCGGCTGCGGCTGCCGGACGAGGCGCTCGTCGTCGACGGCGTCGCCCAGCGCACGCAGCGGCCCGTGACCGAGGTGGCAGAGGGTCCTGTCACGCTCACCGTCGTCTTCACCCCGCCGCCGGGGCAGAAGCTCGACGAGTCCTTCGGGCCCTCCACGCGGCTCACCGTGACCGCCAGCCCCCCGGAGCTGCTGGCGTCCGGGGCGGGGACGACCACGGAGCTGGTGCGGGACCTCGTCCTGCAGGGCAGCGAGGGCGTGCTGCACGTCGCCGCGTCGGCGGCCAGCTGCGACGTCGACGTCGAGCACGCGGCGTGCCACGTCACGCAGCAGGACTGGGGGATCCCGCTCCGGCTGTCGGTGGGTGCATCATCCGCGCTGCACCTCGTGCTGAACGGCTGATCGACGCAGGGCCCTAGTCCCAAAGAGCCATGCGAAACAGCCCCCCAGTGCGGTGTCATGACCTCGAGATGTCCGAAAAGGTGACAACAACGACCGAAACAGGGAGCTCCGGGTGCTGAAGGCTGTGCGGATGCGCGCTCGCCGCCGCGACGACGAGGGAGCGATTGCCATCATGGCGGCGGCGATCATCCCGATCATGGTCGCGGTCATCGCCCTCGCCCTTGCCAGCCTGGTCTGGGGAGCTTCGGAGACCGAGACGCAGCGGGCGTCCGACCAGGCCGCCCTCCAGACGGCGGCCTCGACGATGATCGTGCCGAGCGCGGGTGTCGCCGCCACGCCGACGTACCCGAACCTGAACACCGCGATCCCACCGGCGATCCGGGCGCTGCCAGGGGTGCAGGGCGTCGTCACCTCGCTGTCCACGCCGCCCGCCAGCTGCAAGACGGTGGGGAACGTCTACACGTCCGTCAGCCAGCTCAACGGGCTCGCGCCACTCCTGGGGCTCGTCACCAACTCGACGACCCTCAACAACGCGCTCAACACGCTGGGCACCGTCAACCCCTC
Source organism: uncultured Frankiales bacterium (assembly GCA_966212015.1). GTDB lineage: Bacteria > Actinomycetota > Actinomycetes > Mycobacteriales > SCTD01 > RYN-111. Next base: position 10,813 of record CBIHPE010000088.1, read on the forward strand.
GCTGGCCAACGCGCTCAAGAACCCGAGCACGGCCGCGTGCTCGACGATCACGGTCGTCCCCGACACCCTCCTCACGAGCCACGACCAGGCCTGCGCGGCGGCCACGGCCGCGATGCAGAAGAGCGCGGCTCCCTACTCCTACAGCTTCTTCAAGGGCTCTGGCTCTGCGGTCCCCGACTGCGACGCCAACGGCCGGGTCCAGGTGCAGTTCCCCGGCGGCGAGAACAACCTGCTGACGCTCCCTGGCACCTCGCTCGGCGCCGGCGACCCCTACGGAAGCGGCCCGATCACCGTCTCGAGCACCTTCAACACCGTGCAGACCCAGCTCGCCAACCTCGGGGTCCGGCTGCGGACCACGCTGCCGAACACGTTGTGCCCGAAGATCAGCGTCGGCGTCGACCAGCCGGTGGCGCCGCCGCTGGTCGACAGCGTCGCGCAGGCGGTCGGCGGCACGATCGCCACGCCGAACGGCCGGTCGACGGCACAGCGCGTGGTCAAGAACGCGGTGATCGTGCCGGTGTTCAACGGGACGTCGCTGCTGTCGCCTGTCACGAGCGTCACGGGCAACGTCGTGCCCACGATCGACCTCAACAGCCAGATCCTCGGCCCCCTGCAGAACAACCTGCTCGGCGCGCTCGACGCGGTGGACAACGCCATCAACGGCACGCTGGCGACCTACGGCACCAACGTCGGCTCTGTGGTTCCCGGTGCCTCGCTCGGGCAGCTCGACCTGCTCAGCTGCCTGCACGACACGGTCCAGGACATCTACAACCCGCCTGGCAGCGGATCGGCCCCGACGACGAGCCAGCTGACCCAGACGCTCACGCAGCAGCTGCAGGACGCGGCGACCTCCGGCGACCCGGTCCAGATCATCTCGGTGGGCGTGAAGAACTGCGCCGGCGCGGTCAGCGCCCTCGACGTCTACAACGGCTGCCTGGCCCCGGCGCTGGGCACCACGACCGGGTCGGTCACGGGCCTCTACGACATCCCGGCACTCGACGTCACTCCGTCGATCATCAAGGACATCGGAGGCGGCAACTTCCAGGCCGTCCCGGTCTCCGCCCAGCAGGCCACAGGTGCCTTCCGCTCCGTCCTCGTGCGCGGCTCCGACGACGACCGCTTCATCAAGTTCAAGGCTTTCCCGTGAGGCGGCGGCTCCGACGAGGGGACGACGGCGTCACGACCGTCGAGTTCGCGCTCGTCTTCCCGCTGTTCTTCCTCCTCATCGGCATCGGGTTCTACTTCGCCTGGATCTTCTACGTGCAGTCCCAGGTCGACGCTGCGGCCGACCGCGCAGCGCGCTACGCCGCGGTTCCGTACTCGACCAGCAAGCTCGTCCAGAGGACGGTGGACGTCAACGGCAACATCACCGTCCCGGGCAACCTGCCGGTCAACACTCCGGCCCTGCCCACGCAGACCTACACCGTCACCGAGAGCACCACGACCTACCACTACTGCGTGACGGAGATCGTGAACGAGGTCAACTCCAGGCTGGCCGCCAACTCGATCACCGCCGCAGACGTGGAGCTGAGCGACGGCACCGGCACGGTGCTGTCCTCGTCAACTCCCTGCGCGAAGCCGCTCGGCTACGTCAAGGTGAAGGTCTCACGCAACTTCACCAACCCCTTCAGCTACCTCACAGCGCCGTTCCTGGGGACGACCACTGACATGACGATCACCGGCACCGGCCGCGCCCGGGTGGAGTCGGAGTGACACGTCGCCGGGGGGACGACGGCGTCGCCGCCGTCGAGATGGCCATCATCAGCACGTTGCTGCTGGTGCTCGGCTTCTCGGGGCTGCCGCTGCTGTCGATGCTGCACGGCTACCAGAAGGTCAACGGCGCGAGCGCCGACACGCTGCGCTACGCGACCTCGGTCGACGCCAACCCGCACCTCGTCCGCACCGTGAACGGGATCGACCAGTTCAGCCGCCGACCGACCCGCGACGACGTGACGCGCTTCGCCCAGGCGGCCGCCAACGACGCGACTCTCAAGGTCGTCGTCACCGTCTACGTCGGCAGCAGCACGACCGTGCGCCCTGCGCCGACGATGCTGGTGGGCGCGACGTCCGTCACGGACAGCGGTGCCCCGCTCGAGGCCCAGAGCGGCGACACCGTCACGGTGGTGGTGTCCAAGGACATCGACCTGTCGGTGCTGGGCAGCGTCGCCAACGCCATGTCGCAGCTCACGGGGCAGGGCGACGTCGCCCCGCAGGGCATCGAGACCATGACCTCCACCGCCTCGGGTCGCGAGGAGTGAACCGGCAAGCGTCCATGAAAGGGACCGATCGATGAACAGGAAGTTCAACCCCATCATCGCAGTGGGAGCAGTCCTGCTGCTCGCGGGTGTCGTGGTGCTCGCCGTCCTCGCCGGCCGGGGAGGTGGCAGCGGCAGCAGCAAGATCAAGGCGCTCGTCGCCAAGACCGACATCGCCGCCGGCACCGCTGCCGACAAGGCCAACCTCGAGGTCAAGGAGGTGCCCTCGAGCCAGGTGCCCGCCGGCTCCCCGCTCGACGCGACCGCCCTCGTCGGCAAGTTCGCCACCGGCAAGATCCCCGCGGGGCAGATCATCACCGCCACCAGCTTCGGCGGCGTCGCCGCCACGACCGCTGCAGGCATCTCGCTGCACGCCGGCAAGCAGGCGATCGGTGTCGAGCTCGGCTTCGCCCCCGGTGCCCTGCGCTACGCGCTGCCCGGCAACAAGATCGACATCTACGCCGCTGCCAAGCCGGACAAGGACCACCAGGGCACCGGCAAGGTGGAAGCGGGCCAGAGCCTGCTGCTGATGTCGGACATCCTCGTGCTGCGCACCACGCCCGGCGCGGGTGACGGCAACGGCGTCGCTGCCACGCCCGGCCCCGGCACCCTCGACTTCCTGCTCGAGGTCGACGGCCCGCAGGCGCTGAAGCTCGCGGCCACGGTGGCGAACTCCGGCGACGTGACCCTGTACTTCACGATCTCGAAGACGTCGCAGAGCTGACGATGCCCGACTCCCCCCCTCCGGCGTTCGTGGTGGTCCTCGACCGCTCCGACGCCCTCGTCCGCAGCCTGATCAAGGCGGTGGAAGGCCTCGACGACACGGTCGACGTCAACCTGTTCACGAAGGCTGCCGAGGTCGACGACCTGTTCGCCTCCGGACCGATCGACGTGCTCCTCGTCGGCCCGAGCGAGCTCACCACTGCCGGCCTCAAGCGGGTCGCCAAGTGGCACGCCGCCCACCCGGCCACGGTCGTCATGGTCGCCTGCCAGGCGGATGCCCTGCCGGACCCGCAGCTGCTGATCAAGGCTGGGGCCGAGCAGCTGCTGAAGCTGCCCGCGGGGCCGGCGGCCGTGCGTCGGGCGCTGCTCACGGCGCTGGGTGCCAGCGAGCACCTGAAGGACGAGCTCACGACGGTCGTCGAGATCCCCGCGCCTCGTGACGAGGTGGAGGTCGACGAGCTCGACGAGGTCGACGTCGAGGCCGGGCTCGAGGAGCCCGACCTCGAGGAGGAGCCGGAGGCGCTCGAGCCGGTCGCCCCGGGCGAGCCGGAGCCGGCGCTGACCCTCACGGTCAGCAGCGCGACCGGCGGTTGCGGCAAGACGGTCCTCGCGACCCACCGCGCCGACATGCTGGCCGCCGGCCCCGGGAAGCGG
>CBIHPE010000089.1:0-14409 GCA_966212015.1 uncultured Frankiales bacterium
CGCACGACGTGCAGCAGCGCCCGAAGCGACGACTCGTCCGACCACTGCGCGTCGTCGACCACGAGGAGCACGGGCCGGTGGCTGCTCAGGGCGCTCCGCAGCTGCTCGAACAGCGCGAAGCGGTCGGGCTCTGCGTCAACGGGCCTGCCGAGGGCCTGGTGCCACAGCCAGAACGGAGGTGCGCCGCCGTCGCGAGTGCCTCGGGCCCAGAGCACCGTCCAGCCCTCCGACTGCACCTCCGCCGACACCGCCGTGGCGAGCGCCGTCTTGCCGATCCCCGCCTCGCCGGTGACGATCGCGACTGGCACGGCGGAGCCGCCGGTCAGGTTCCGGCGGAGGCGCTCGAGCTCGTCCCCCCGGCCGAGCAGGCTGGTCACGCTGCGGAGGGTAGAACGCCCGGCAGAGTTCGGCGCGCACCGTCAGGCTGTCGTCAGGGCCACCGATCGAGCCGCGCTCACGCCCCGGAGGTCGGCACGAGCCACCTCAGCGAGCCACTTACGTCGCACGTCCTAGCGTCAACGCCATGCGATGGGTGCTCCTGCTGCGAGCCGTGAACCTGGGACCCACCAACAAGGTCGCGATGAAGGACCTGAAGGCGCTGCTCGAGGGCCTCGGCCACACGGAGGTGAAGACCTACCTCAACAGCGGCAACGCCACCTTCGTGTCGGCGAAGCGGAACGCCAAGGGCCTCGCCGAGGAGGTCGAGCGGGCGCTGCTGAGGGATCTCGGTGTCGACGTCCGTGCCTGCGTCCGCACCGGCGACGCGTTGCAGAAGGCGCTCGACGAGCTGCCGCCGCTCGGTGGGTACGCCTCCGTGACGGTGCTGTTCGACGAGCCCGATCCGGCTCGGCTCCAGGCCTTCCTGGCGATGGGCTGGGCGCCTGAGCAGGTCAGCGGCAACAGCCAGGTGCTCTACATCGGCTTCGAGAACGCGGCGCGGACGAAGCTCACGATGGCGAAGGTGGAGAAGCTGCTCGGAGTGAGCGGCACGGCACGCACTCCTTCCACGTTGCGGAAGCTGCTGTCAGGCTGACGCCCCATGGACGTCATCAACCGTCGCGACCGCACCCTCATGACCCTCGGGGTCGTCTTCACGGTTGCCGCCGCCGCGGTCAAGGGCGTCGGAGGCCTGACCGCCTTCATCGCCGCGGCGCTCGCCCTCGCCGTCCTGGCGACCCTGGTGAGCAGCGCCGTCGAGGCGCTGGGCAGCAGCGTCGGCCCGGCGATGATCGGCATCCTGCAGTCGGCGCTGGGCAACCTGCCTGAGCTGCTCATCCTCGTCTTCGCGCTGAACAAGGGCCTCACGAGCGTCGTCCAGGCGACGCTGGTCGGCTCGATCCTCGCCAACGTGGCACTGATCCTCGGGGCGGCGTTCGTCGTCGGCGGCCTCAAGCACGGGGTGCAGAGGTTCCCCGGTGCGGCGGCGCGCGACATCGGGCTGACCCTCATGCTGGCGGTTTTCGCACTGGCCGTGCCGAGCCTCACGTCGACGCTGCACACGCCGGCCGCGGGTCACGAGCGGGCCCTCTCGGTCATTGTCGCGATCGTGCTGCTGGTCGCCTTCGCGCTGCTGCTCGTCTACACGCTCGTGCAAGAGCGCGCCAACCGCGAGAGCGCGCCGAAGGTCGAGCACCACTCAGGCTGGCCGCTCTGGATGGCCCTCACCGTGCTGGCCGTCACTGGTGTGCTGGCGGCGCTGGCGTCCGACTGGTTCGTCGCCGCCCTCGAGCCGTCGATGAAGACCCTCGGCATCTCCGACGCCTTCGCGGGCCTGGTCATCGTGGCCATTGCGGGCAACGCCGTCGAGAACGTCGTCGGCATCCAGCTGTTCGCCAAGAACCAGACGGAAGCGGCCCTTCAGGTCGTACTGCAGTCGCCCCTGCAGATCGCCATGGTCGTCGGCCCCGTCGTCCTGCTGCTCGCCCCCGCCCTCGGCGCCGGCGGCTTCACGCTCGTGCTGCCGCCGCTGCTGCTCGCCGCGCTCCTGCTGTCCGCGCTGGTGGCCGTGCTGGTCGTCTTCGACGGCGAGTCGACCTGGTACGAGGGTACGGTCCTGCTCGGCCTGTACGTCCTGCTCGCCGCGTCCTTCTGGTGGGGTTGATCGCGACGATGTGAGGGGGACGGCGCTCCAGCGCGGCCGAGGTCACATCGTCGCGGGCGCTACACGTCGAGGTCGACGACGACGGGGCAGTGGTCGGAGGGGCCGGTGCCCTTGCGGGCGTCCCGGTCGATGTAGGCGTCCTGCACCGCGAGCGACGGCGAGGCGTAGAACAGGTCGATGCGCATGCCCATGTTCTTGTGGAACATGCCGGCCCGGTAGTCGTAGTAGGTGAAGGGCTTGTCGTACTTCTGCGGCCTCGGGACCACGTCGACCAGACCGGTGTCGAGCAGGGCCCGCAGCCGCTGCCGCTCCAGCGGGGTGACGTGGGTCGACCCCGCGAAGGCCTTGATGTCCCACACGTCGTCGTCGGAAGGCGCGATGTTGAAGTCGCCAGTGACGACGAGCGGGTGCGGCTCCTTCGCCACGACGTCGTGGAACCGGTCCAGCCACTCGAGCTTGTAGGGGAAGTGGGCGCTGTCGAGCGACCTCCCGTTGGGGACGTAGACGGACCACACCCGCACGCCGCCGCAGGTCGCGCCGACCGCGCGAGCCTCGACCTTGGGCACGGACAGCAGCGCGTCCTCGTCCTCGTTGGCGTAGCCGGGCTGCCCGTCGAACTGCAGCGAGACGTCCTCGAGGCCGACCCGCGACAGGATCGCGACGCCGTTCCAGCGCCCGTCGCCGTTGTGCGCGACCTCGTAGCCGAGCTCCTCCGCCCGCTCCGACGGGAAGGCGGCCGTCTTGGTCTCCTGCAGGCAGACCACGTCGGGGTCGGCGAGCTCGAGCCACTCGTTGAAGCGCGGCAGCCGCGCCGTGATCGAGTTGACGTTCCAGGTCGCGATGCGCACTCAGCGGCCGGCGTGCTCGAAGTCGATGCTGGCGTAGGCCGAGAGCTTCGTCAGCCGGTGGTCGCTGATGACGCGCCGGATGGTGCCGGACTTCGAGCGCATCACGAGCGACTCGGTCGAGGCGCCACCGCCTTTGTAGCGGACACCCTTCACGAGCTCGCCGTCCGTGATGCCGGTGGCGACGAAGAAGACGTTGTCGCTGCGGACGAGGTCGTCGGTCGACAGGATCGCGTCGAGGTCGAGGCCTGCGGCGGCGGCGTTCTCGAACTCGCTCTTCTTCTGGGGCCAGAGCTTGCCCTGGATCGTGCCGCCGAGGCACTTCACGGCGCAGGCCGTGATGATGCCCTCCGGCGTACCGCCGATGCCGAGCAGCAGGTCGACGCCGGTGCCGACGGTGCAGGCCATGACCGCGCCGGCGACGTCTCCGTCGGAGATGAACTTGATGCGCGCGCCGGCCGCCCTGACCTCGTGCACGAGGTCCTCGTGGCGGGGCCGGTCGAGGATGCAGACGGTGACGTCCTCGACCGCCGCGCCCTTCGCCTTGGCGACGGCCTGGATGTTGTGCGCGACGGGAGCGCTGATGTCGACGACGTCAGCGGCCTCAGGACCGGTGACGAGCTTCTCCATGTAGAACACGGCGCTCGGGTCGTACATCGTGCCGCGCTCCGCGACGGCCATGACGGCGATCGCGTTCGGCATGCCCTTGGCCATCAGCGTCGTGCCGTCGATCGGGTCGACGGCGACGTCGCACTCGGGGCCCTCGCCCGACCCGACCTGCTCGCCGTTGAAGAGCATCGGGGCCTCGTCCTTCTCGCCCTCCCCGATGACGACGACGCCCTTCATGCCGACCGTGCCGATGAGCTGACGCATCGCGTCGACGGCCGCGCCGTCGCCACCGATCTTGTCGCCGCGCCCCACCCAGCGCCCGGCGGCCATCGCTGCTGCCTCGGTGACGCGCACGAGCTCCAACGAGATGTTGCGGTCAGGGGCCTCGCGCGCGACCGACAGGGACTCTGGGACATCCGGCTGCGTCATGCGTCCAACCTATCGGGCGGTGCAGGTGTCGCGACACGGCCACCGGGCCGCGTGAGAGGCTCGGGGGGTGACCCGCCAGGACCTCGATCCCGCCGAGCTCGGGACCGGCATCTACCCCTGGCTGAACTCCGTCGTGCTCCCGCGGCCGATCGCGTGGGTCAGCAGCCGGTCCGCGAGGGGCGTCGACAACCTCGCGCCGCACTCGTTCTTCACGGTCGCCGGCATCGACCCCCCGGTTGTCTCGTTCACGTCAGTCGGCGAGAAGGACACGCTGCGCAACGTGCGCGCGACGCGGGAGTTCGTCGTGTGCATGAGCACCGAGAGCCTCGCCGACCGGGTGAACGCGTCGGCCACCGACTTCCCCGAGGACGTCAGCGAGTTCGACGCGGTCGGCGTCACCCGTGAGCCGTCGCTCCGGGTCGCGCCACCTCGGGTGGCCGAGTCGCCGGTGGCACTCGAGTGCCGGTACGTCGACGAGCGCACGTTCGGGTCGTGCACCGTCGTCTTCGGCGAGGTCGTGCACCTCGCAGTGGACCTCGCCGTCCTCCGGGACGACCGCCCGGAGGTCCGACTGCTCAAGCCCGTGTCCCGGCTCGGCGCCAACGAGTGGGCGACGGTCGGCGACATCAGCGACCGGCGCCGGGTGCCGTTCTCCGAGCTGACGGCATGAGCGTTTCGACCCGGGCTGCCGGCACCCGCACCTCGCTGCTCACGGCTGCGCGGGGCGTCTTCGCGGAGAGCGGCTTTGCGGAGGCGTCCATCGCCGAGGTCGTGGCCCGCGCCGGCGCCTCGGTCGGTTCGCTCTACCACCACTTCGGCGGGAAGTCCGAGCTCTACCTCGCGCTGTTCGAGGACTACCAGTCGGGCCAGGAGGCCCGTGCCGCGTCCGCGGTCCGCGAGGCGCGGCTGTCCGGCGAGACCGACCCGCTGGCCCTGTTCCTCGTCGGCAGCCGCTCCTACCTCGACGGCTGCTGGGAGCAGCGCGACCTGGCCCGCACGTTCCTGGCCGGCGGCGGGCCGCCCGGCTTCGAGCTGCTGGCCCGCAAGCGCTACCGGGACTGGACGCGTCGCAACGCCCTGCTGCTCGGCGCGGAGTCCGACTGGGGTGACGCCCTGGTGCTGGTCCTGACGACGGTCATCAGCGAGGCCGGCCACGAGATGGCGGTGTGCGACGAGGAAGAGGCCGCGGCGAGGCTGGCTGACAACGTCCTGTCCCTCGTGGAGAAGATCGGGTCATGAGGTTCTTCGACGACGAGGTGCAGCGTGCTCCCCGGAGCGGCGCCGACTGGGAGCTGCACCGCAAGGCGCGCCAGCCGCATGCCGGCCCCGCCCAGGACGAGATCGGCGTGCCTGCCATGTCGGGCATGCCGCTGGCGCGGAGCTCCGACGTGGTCGTCGCCCTGGGCGGCATCACCGCCTACAGCGACGGCCTGCTGCTGCACATGGTCGTGCTGTTCGCCGACGAGCAGAAGCGCGAGCTCCTCGACTGGTCGCTGCAGGAGTTCAGCCGCAGCCCCGGCCGCTTCCGCCTCGGGGTGCAGTTCCCGGGCGGCGCCCGCGCGATGACCGGCACAGGCGACGCACCGCCGCTCGAGGCGCCTCAGGACCGGGCCGTGCTGATGCTGCTCGACAGCGCCGCCGGACCGCTCCGCTGGCACGGGGACTACTGGCTCTGGCCGCTCCCGGAGGACGGCTCGATGGTGCTCGCGACCCGCTGGCCGGACCGCGGCATCGACGAGCGGCTCGTCTCGGTCGAGACCGCGTCGCTGCTGGCAGCAGCAGCCACCAGCGGCCCGGTCTGGACTGCGCCGTGAGCCGGCCGTGAGCGCCCACGAGGACCTGCTCCGCTACCGGGACGACTACCCGGTGCTCGCCCGGTCGACGTACCTCGCCTCTCACACCCTCGGCGCGATGCACCGGCGCACGCCGGAGCGGCACGCCGAGTTCACGTCGCTGTGGGCGGAGAAGGGCGTCGTGGCCTGGGAGGACTGGATGCCCGAGGTGCGTCGCGTCGCCGACGTGCTCGGCTCCTTGATCGGTGCCCCTGCCGGGACGGTGGTGATGCGGCAGAACGTCGCCGACCTGCTCGGCGACGTCGTGAGCAGCCTCGACTGGTCCGGCGAGCGAAACCGGGTCGTCACCAGCGACCTCGAGTGGCCGGGATCGCTGCACACCTGGTCGCAGATCCACCGCTGGGGCGGCGAGGCCGTGGTCGTCCCCGCCGCGGGGATCGAGCTCGACCTCGACAGCATGGTCAAGGCGATCGACGAGCGCACCCTCGTGGTCGAGTGCTCGCACGTGCTGTTCCGCACGAGCACCCTCAACGACGTCAAGCCGCTCGTCGACCGTGCGCACGAGGTGGGGGCGCTCGCGATCGTCGACGGCTACCAGGCCGCCGGGACCGTGCCCGTCGACGTCGTCGACCTGGGCGTCGACGTCTACGTCGGCGGCTCGGTGAAGTACCTGTCCGGCGGGCCGGGCAACGGCTGGATCTACGTCCGCCCCGGGCTGGAGCTCGAGCCGGTCACGACCGGCTGGTTCGGGCAGCGCGCGCCGTTCGACTTCGACCCGGACAACCACTACGCCGAGGGCGTCAACCGCTTCACCGGCGGCACCCCGGGCGTCCCCGCTCACTACGGCGCGGGCCCGGCCTACGAGACGCTCGCTGAGATCGGGATGCAGCGGATCCGCGAGCGGTCGCAGTCGATGACGCAGCCGCTGCTCGAGACGGCCCTCGACATGGGCTTCACCGTCCGGTCGCCGCACGACCCCGCGAAGCGCGGCGGCCACGTCACGATCGACCCCGGTGACAGCGAGCGCGTCCACGACGCGCTGCACGATGCCGGCTTCGTCGTCGACCACCGGCCCGGGGTCGGCATCCGCGTCTCGCCGCACTTCTACAACACCGAGGAGGAGGCGACGGCCTGCCTCGCCGCGATGCGGGCTGCGCTGCGATAGCCGATGATGGAGGGGTGACGATGACCGACGCCCCTCCCGCGCCTGCCCCGCAGAAGAAGCGGCGCGGACGCGAGACGGCGCTCGACATGGTGCGCACGCTGCTGGTCGTGTTCGCGCTGGTCATCCCCCTCTGGTTCTTCGGGCAGGCCTCGCCGTCCGACTCCAAGCGGATCCGCCCGATCGACGCCAGCGAGACCTACCGGGACTTCCACGCCGTGACGGGAGCCCCGTCGCCGTCGACGCCCGCCGGGTGGGTCGCGACGGTGCAGGCCTATGAGGGCGAGGTCGCCCGAGTCGGCTACGTGAAGGGCGAGCACTACATGGAGTGGCAGGGCGGGACCGGCAGCGACTGGGTCTACGACGCCACCGGCAAGGGCAAGAAGACCGGCACCCTCCAGGTCGGCACCGTCAGCTGGGACCGCTGGGCGGACGGCTCGGGACACGTGTCGCTCGTGCGGTCGTACGGCAAGGCGACCGAGCTCGTCGGCGGCCTGCGCGAGGACGCGACCGAGGCCGAGCTCACCGACCTCGCGGCGACGATCCCCTAGTCCTCGCGGCGCTCCGCGAGCGCGGCGTCGAGCCGGGCCTTCGCCCCGTCGAGCCAGCCCTGGCAGACCTTGGCGAGCTCCTCGCCGCGCTCCCACAGGGCCAGCGACTCCTCGAGCGTCGCCCCGCCGGCTTCGAGCTTCTGCACGACCTGCGTCAGCTCGTCGCGGGCGGCCTCGTAGCTGGGGCTGGCAGGATCGGTCACGTGGGCAATCTACGTCGTGCCACCGTCGCCGACGCCGCGGACCTGACCCGGCTGCGCGGCCTCATGCACCAGTCGATGGGCGATGAGCTGACCGAGGAGTGGGAGCGGCTCTGCGTGGCCGCCTTCGAGCGACGCCTGCAGACCGACGGCTTCCGGGCCTACGTCGTCGAGGACGACGGCAAGGTCGTGTGCAGCGGCGCCGGCTGGCTCGACGAGCACCTGCCGTCGCCGTACCTGCTGTCCGGCACCCGCGGCCACATCGCCTCGATGAGCACCGATCCCGACTACCGGCGCCGCGGCTACGCCCGCGACGTCTTCCAGGCGCTGATGGACTGGTTCCACTCGCTGGGCATCGCCCGGGTGGACCTGCGAGCGACCGAGGACGGTCGGCCGCTCTACGAGGACTTCGGCTTCCAGGTGCTCGGCGGCGCGACCATGGCGTGGTTCGCACCAGGTGGCCGCGCGGGCCTGCAGTAGGTCACAGCGGCAGCGGCGCGGCCTCGAACGCGGTAAGGGTCAGCCGTTGGTGACGTGCAGCTCGCCCTTGGCGACCCGCACCCTGAGGGACTGGCCGAGCACGACCTCGTCGGCGTCGCGGACCACGGAGCCGTCGGGGTTCTGGACCACGGCGTAGCCGCGGTCGAGGGTGGCCTGCGGGCTGAGCGCGACGACCCGGGCGAGGGTGTGGGCCAGGTCCTGCTGCGCCCTGTCGAGCAGCGCTGTCGTGCAGCGGGACGCCCTGTCGCGCAGGGCCTCGACGTCGCGTCGGCGCTCGGCCACGAGCACCTGGGGCTGCGCGAGGACCGGGCGTGAGGACAGCTGCGCGATCCGCTGGACCTCGCGGTCGACCGTCCCGAACAGGACCCGGCGGCAGCGGTCGCGCAGCATCGCGATCCGCTGGGCCTCCTCCTTCACGTCCGGTACGACGCGCTTGCCTGCGTCCGTCGGGGTGCTGCAGCGGACGTCGGCGACCAGGTCGAGCAGGGGCGTGTCGGGCTCGTGGCCGATCGCGCTCACCACCGGGGTGCGGCAGGCCGCGACGGCGCGGAGCAGCGCCTCGTCGCTGAACGGGAGCAGGTCCTCGACGGACCCGCCGCCCCGCGCGATGACGATCACGTCGACCTTGCCGTCGAGCCGCTGGAGGGCGGCGATGCACTGCTGCACCGCGAGGTGCCCCTGGACGGCCACGTTCTCGACCTCGAACCGCACCGCGGGCCAGCGACGCCGTGCGTTCTCGAGGACGTCCCGCTCGGCGGCCGACGCGCGTCCGGTGACGAGGCCCACCGTCCCCGGCAGGAACGGCAGCGGCTTCTTGCGGTCGGACGCGAACAGGCCCTCCTGACCGAGCAGCACCTTCAGGCGCTCGATCCTGGCCAGCAGCTCGCCGACGCCGACGGCCCGCACCTCGGTCGCGGCCAGCGACAGCGTGCCGCGGGTGACGTAGAAGTCGGGTTTTGCGTGGACGACGACGCGCTCGCCCTCGCGCACGTTCTCGATCAGGCCGCGGTGGACCGTGACGGAGAGCGAGACATCGGCGACCGGGTCGCGCAGCGTCAGGAACGCCGTCGGTCCGCGACCGCCGATCTGGGTCACCTGCCCTTCGACCCAGATGCGGCCGAGCCGGTTGACCCACTCCTGGATCTTGAGCGCGACGACCCGCACCGGCATCGGCTGCTCGGGCGACGTCGGCTGGGCCATGCAGGGAAACCTACGTGGTGCGGACCTTCGTGGCGGTGCGCTTCGCAGGCGTCTTCTTGGGCGCGGAGACCTTGCCCTCGCCGGACGGTTCCGGCGTCACCGGCAGCGGCCCACCGGGTGACGGCTCGCCGCCCTCCAGCGCCAGCTTCGCGATCCGGTTGTCGACCAGGGTCACGACGGGCAGCCGGTCCGCGTGCGCCTTCTCGTAGTCGCGGATCGCGACGAGCTGCTCGACCGTGAGCGAGCGGATCCGGCCGCGCAGCGAGCCGAGCGTCATGTGGTCGTAGTCGGGGAGGGGCAGCTCGTCGTGCGCGAGGTCCTCGTGGCCCGTCTCGGCCGCGACCTCTTCGACGACCTGGACGACGTCAGGGGTCGCCGCGGTGTCGTGCCGCTGAGGCTTCTTCTCCGCGGCGCGGTCGAGCAGCTCTGTGACCTGCGCCACCGGGTCGGGCCGGTCGTCCTCCGTCGGCACGTGCTCGCCCAGCCACTCGTCGACCTCCATCTCGGAGAGGTCCTCGCCGCGCACCGACGACAGGAACCGCTCGCCTCGAGCGGCCAGCTCGTCGTACCGCTGCTGCGCCTCGGCCCACTTCGTCAGCGCCGTCGACACGGCGAGGATCGGGAGCTGCACGACGCGGCCGGGTACGCGCCTGACCGTGTCGATGGCCGTCGGGATGACGCCGAGCGCGGCGGCGACGGGGGTGGGAAGGGTGTTCGGCACGGATCGGGCTCCTCGTTCGCGGACGTACCCTTGAAGCATGGACCCCGAGGCCGCGACTCAAACGAAGAGGGTGCTGCTGGCTGCCCCGCGGGGCTACTGCGCCGGCGTCGACCGAGCCGTGGTGACGGTCGAGAAGGCCCTCGAGCTCTACGGCTCGCCCGTCTACGTCCGCAAGCAGATCGTGCACAACAAGCACGTCGTGAAGACGCTCGAGGACAAGGGCGCCGTCTTCGTCGAGGAGACTGAGGAGGTGCCCGAGGGCGCCATCGTCGTGTTCTCCGCCCACGGCGTCGCGCCCACCGTTCACACGGAGGCCGCCGCTCGGTCGCTCAAGACGATCGACGCCACGTGCCCGCTCGTGACCAAGGTCCACCTCGAGGCGCGGCGGTTCGCCAAGGACGACTACGACATCGTGCTCATCGGCCACGAGGGCCACGAGGAGGTCGTCGGGACGACCGGCCAGGCCCCCGAGCACATCCACCTCGTGGACGGCGTCGACGAGGCTGCGACGGTCGAGGTGCGCGACCCGTCGAAGGTCGCCTACCTCAGCCAGACCACGCTGTCGGTGGACGAGACCAACGTGACCGTCGACGCCCTCCGCGAGCGCTTCCCCCTGCTGCAGGGCCCTCCTTCAGCGGACATCTGCTACGCGACGCAGAACCGCCAGGTCGCGATCAAGCAGGTCGCGAGCGAGTCGGAGCTGGTGCTCGTCGTGGGCTCGCGCAACAGCTCCAACAGCGTGCGCCTCGTCGAGGTCGCCCTCGGTGCGGGGGCCTCCGCGTCCTACCTCGTCGACGACGCCTCCGAGATCGACCCGGCCTGGCTGGAGGGCGTGACGACGGTCGGCGTGACCAGCGGCGCGTCGGTGCCGGAGGACTTGGTGCAGGGGGTGCTCGACCGGCTCGCCGCCCACGGCTACGGCGACGTGCAGACGGTCTCGCCGGTCGAGGAGAACCTCGTGTTCGCCCTGCCGCCGGAGCTGCGGCGCGACCTCAAGGCTGCCGGGCAGTCCTGAGCCGCACCAGCGCGATGATGAGCGCGAGGCCGGTCGCGGCGTAGAGCACGGGCGCGCCCTGGAGGAGTGACGCGACCAGCTCGAGCGCGTTCTGCTTGACGAAGCCACCGGGTGCTCCGTAGTGGCCGATGGCGGCGCCGACGAGGGCGAGCACGCAGTAGGTCAGCGGCGGCATGACGATCGTCGCCTTCAGGTCCTCACGGTGGGCCAGGAGGGCTGCCAGCGCGCTGCCGACGACGAAGCAGACCGCGAACGTGGTTCGTAGCCCGCGACCGGTCTCGACGTCGATCACGGCGCCGACGAAGCCGATGGCGAGCCCGATCGCCGCGGCGCCCATCGCGGTCAGGCCGCGGCGGTCGGCGACGTGCGCGCCGGCCGGCAGGTGCAGGTGGTGCTCGTGGTGCACCGGCTCGTCGGCGCCCTCGGAGGGAGTCGTCCAGCTGGTCACCTCTCGGACGGTACCGGCCCGGGGCGCTCCGGAGGCTGAACGACGTAC
This sequence comes from uncultured Frankiales bacterium, assembly GCA_966212015.1. Classification (GTDB taxonomy): domain Bacteria; phylum Actinomycetota; class Actinomycetes; order Mycobacteriales; family SCTD01; genus RYN-111. Next base: position 11,624 of record CBIHPE010000089.1, read on the forward strand.
GTTCGTTCTCATGGCGGTGACGGTTACCCACCCTGGCCCTGACGGACACCAGTCGTTCTACGTCGCGCTCACGCCAACCCGCGCCGACTGGCCGGCCGACCTCACGGAGGAGGAGGGCATCGCCCTCTCAGGCCATGCCGAGGCGCTCGCGGCCCTGGCTGCGCGCGGGATCTGCGTCGTCGCAGGCCCGTGCCTCGACGCGGGCCTTGGGGTCAGCGTCTTCGACGGCTGGACGGTGGACGAGCTGGTACGTCATCTCACGACCGACGACCCGATGGTGGTCGCCGGGTTCTTCGACGCCTCGGTGAGGGCGATGAAGCTGTCCTTCGAGCGCGCGAGCACGGAGACCGACCACCGGTAGCGGTGTGTGCGTCCAGGCGCGCTCAGCGGAGGAGGGTGCGCTCTCAAGTGCGATGACTGATGACGCACGTGGGTGCGTCGTGGCGCACGTCAGCCGGTCTCGGGCAGCGCGATCAGGTGCGGTGCGCTCACCGGCCGGGTGACGTCCTCGACGGGCAGCGGGTGCGGCAGGTCGCCGTCCAGACCGAGCTCCGTCATGCGGCGGGCGCTCGGCAGGACGGTCCGCTCGAGCGAGCCGACCGTCTTGTTGAAGTCGTTGACGGCGGTGCCGAGGGAGCGACCGAGCTTGTCGACGTGCTGTCCGAAGGTCGCCAGCCGGGCGAACAGGTCCTTGCCCGCGGCGAACACCTCCTGCGCGTTGTCGGCGAGCTGGTGCTGCTGCCAGGCGTAGGCGACGGCGCGCAGCAGGCTGAGCAGCGTGGTGGGCGTCGCGATGTGGACGCGTCGCGCCATGGCGTGCTCGAGCAGCGTCGGGTCGGCCTCGAGGGCCGGCGCGAGCATCGCCTCCGAGGGGATGAACAGCACGACGAACTCGGGGCTCTCCGGGAGCGCCTCCCAGTAGGCCTTGCTGGCCAGCGTGTCGACGTGCTGGCGGAGGTGCCGTGCGTGCCGGGTCTGTGCCCCTCCCTGCTCCGCGTCCTCGAGGTAGGCCGCGAGCGAGACCTTCGCGTCCACGACGACCGAGCCGCCGCCGGCGAGGTGCACGACGAGGTCGGGGCGCTGGTCACCCACCACGAGCTGCTCGGTGAAGTCGCAGCGGTCGAGCATCCCGGCGTGCTCCACGACGCGGCGCAGCTGCAGCTCGCCCCAGCGCCCACGGGCCTGCGGCTTCGACAGCGCGCTCGCGAGAGCCCGGGTCTCGTGCTCGACCCGCGCGCTGGTCAGTGCCACGGTGCTCACTTGTTCGCGCAGCTCGGCGCTGGCGCGCGTGCGCTCCAGCTCGAGGGCGTGCAGCTGGTCCTGCAGCCGGTCGAGCTGGTGCACGAGAGGCGTGTCGGCCTGGGGCCGGCGCAGGACGGTCGCGGTCAGCCAGCCGAGGGCGGCGCCGATGAGGAGGGCGAGGACGAGGAGCATGGCGACAGGTTCCTGGGCAGGTCCGACAACTTCCGGGCTGTGCGGCGCTCCCACGCGCGCGCGAGCGCGGGTCCCGCACAGTGCCGACGTCGGTAGCCTTTCCTCGCGTGAGCCTCTCCCTCGGCATCGTCGGCCTGCCCAACGTCGGCAAGAGCACCCTGTTCAACGCCCTGACCAAGAACAACGTGCTGGCCGCGAACTACCCGTTCGCCACCATCGAGCCCAACGTCGGCGTCGTGGGCGTCCCGGACGAGCGCCTCGGCAAGCTCGCGGAGATCTTCGGCTCCGAGAAGGTCATCCCGGCGACCGTCGACTTCGTCGACATCGCCGGCATCGTCCGCGGCGCCTCGAAGGGCGAGGGCCTCGGCAACCAGTTCCTCGCGAACATCCGCAGCTCCGACGCCATCTGCCAGGTCATCCGGGCCTTCGCCGACGACAACGTGGTGCACGTCGACGGCCGGGTCGACCCGCTCGGTGACATCGAGACCATCAACACCGAGCTGATCCTGGCCGACCTGCAGACCATCGAGAAGGCGATCCCGCGGCTCGAGAAGGAAGCCCGGATCAAGAAGGACACCCAGCCGCTGCTCGACGAGGTCCGTCGTGCGGAGGAGGCGCTGCAGAGGGGCTCGACGGCCTTCGCGGCCGGGCTCGACCTGGCCCTCCTGAAGGAGCTGTCGCTCCTCACCGCCAAGCCCTTCCTCTACGTGTTCAACCTCGACGAGGCGCAGCTCGTCTCCGACGAGCGCAAGGCCGAGCTGGCGAAGCTCGTCGCGCCCGCCGAGGCGGTCTTCCTCGACGCCAAGGTCGAGTCCGAGCTCATCGAGATGGACGACGCCGACGCCCTCGAGCTGCTCCAGTCGATGGGCCAGGACGAGTCCGGCCTGCACCAGCTCGCCCGGATCGGCTTCGAGACGCTGGGTCTGCAGACCTACCTCACCGCCGGTCCCAAGGAGTCCCGCGCCTGGACCATCAAGAAGGGCGCCACCGCCCCGGAGGCCGCCGGCGTGATCCACACCGACTTCCAGAAGGGCTTCATCAAGGCCGAGGTCATCGGCTACGACGACCTGGTCGAGCTCGGCTCGGTCGCTGCGGCCCGCGCCGCCGGCAAGGCCCGCATGGAGGGCAAGGACTACGTCATGCAGGACGGTGACGTCGTGGAGTTCCGCTTCAACGTGTGATCCTTGGCGTTTGCCCAGGTCAGGCGCTTCTTCCGGCAGCTTGGGCCGTCTGTGGGCCGTGGGCCGCCAATCACTGAGGCGATCCGGGGGAGGGTCCGGCTCCCGTCGGGTTCGATGGCCTTGACCGTCGAGGCTCGTGCGACTCCAATCTTGGGCATGCTGCCGCCACGG
>CBIHPE010000090.1:0-14350 GCA_966212015.1 uncultured Frankiales bacterium
GACCTCTGGGTTATGAGCCCAGCGAGCTACCGAGCTGCTCCACCCCGCGTCGGTACGTACCACGATACATGACCGAAGATGGGGCCGTGAAACTCGTGCTCTGGACCAACAACGCCTGCAGCAAGAGCCGGGGGGCCGTGCAGCTGCTCGAGGAGAGGGGCGTGGACTTCGACCGGCGCTACTACCTGGAGGACCCGCCGTCGCGCGAGGAGCTCGAGGCGGTGATGGCGAAGCTCGAGGACCCGACGTCGATCGCACGTCCGGGCGTGACGGGCGACCTGCTCGAGCAGCTGTCCGCGGACCCGTCGCTCATCGAGCGGCCGGTGGCGATCCTCGGCGACCGCGCCGTCGTGGCGCGGCCGCCGGAGAAGGTCCTCGACCTGCTCTAGGAGGGGCGGGGCGACGGGGTCGGCGTCGCAGTCGCGGTCGTACCCGTCTTGGAGGCGAGCTTCTCCACGTCGCTCTTCAGCCGGGCCTGCTGACGGCCGTACTCCGCGAAGTCACCCCGCTTCAGCGCGGCATCGGCAGCGACGATCGCTGCTTGGGCGTCAGCCGCCAGCTGCGCGATCGAGGCGTCCGTGGGCGGGGTCGACGTTCCGGGTGAGGGCGTGGGGCCGACGACCGTGCCGCCGGCGCCGAACAGGTCGTTGAGCGCGTCGGCGAGGGTGTTCTGGTAGGAGATCTTGTTGCCGAAGCTGACGATCACCTTGCTGAGGATGGGGAAGCTCGGCGACTTCTTGCCCTGCGTGTAGACGGGTTCGACGTAGAGCAGGCCGCCCCCGACCGGCAGCGTCAGCAGGTTGCCGAGCACCACCTCGGAGCCACCGCCTCGCAGCAGCGAGAGCTGCGTGGAGATGGACGGGTTGCTCTCGAAGGTGTTCGCGACCTGCTCGGGACCGTCGATGACCTTGTTCTTGGGCATCGTGAAGATCGAGATCTTCCCGTAGGTCGCGGGATCGGAGGACACCGCCGCGAACGCGGTCAGGGGCGTCGCGTTGCGGGCCACGAAGGTCGTGGTCAGCGAGAACGCCGGGGTGTCCTGACCCGGCAGCTGCAGCAGCACGTAGTAGGGCGGCTGGGCCGGTCCGTTCGAAGAACCGGCGGTCGGGGCGGGAGACGCGCCGGTGTTGATGACCCGGGTCGCGTCCTTGGTCGGGTCGCTCGGGATGTCCCACTGGTCGGTGCCTTGGAAGAACGTCTGCACGTCGGCGACGTGGTACTTCGCGAGCAGCTCGCGCTGCACCTTGAACAGGTCCTCGGGGTAGCGGAAGTGGCTCTTCAGCTCATCACTGATGTCGGCCCTCGGCTTGACGAGCCCCGGGAAGACCTTGCGCCAGGTCTTGAGGACCGGGTCGGACTCGTCCCAGGCGTAGAGCGTGACCTTCCCGGTGTAGGCGTCGACCGTCGCCTTCACGGAGTTGCGGATGTAGTTGACCTGGTCGCTGTTGCTGCGCGCAGAGGTGCTGTCGGTCGTGACCTTCCCGAAGGTGCTGCTCTGCGAGTAGGGGTAGCCGCTGCTGGTCGTGTAGCCGTCGACGATCCAGACGATCCGTCGGCCGACGACGGCCGGGTACGGGTCGCCGTCGAGGGTCAGGAACGGCGCGACCTTCTGCACGCGCTCCGCGGGCGAGCGGGTGTACATGATCTTGCTGCTCGAGGTCAGCGACCCGGACAGCAGGATGTTCTTGTCCCGGAACTTCAGCGCGTAGAGCAGCTTGCGGAACCCGGTGTTGAGCTTGATGCCGCCGCTGCCCTCGTACTGGCTCGTGGCCTGGTCGGTCTTGTCGTCGGCGCTCGGGCCGTCGATCTCCTTCTGCTTCGTGTTGACGATCGAGTACGTCGGGGACTGCTCGCCGTAGTAGATCTGCGACTTGTCGACGGTGAAGGCCTTGTTGGGGCTGATGTCGTTGGGCGGGACGTCGCCGACCGTGTAGCTCGGCTGACCGGGGTTGTCCGGGTCAGTCACGTTCGCGGGCGCCGCGACGAAGCCGTTGCCGTGGGTGTAGGCGAGATGCAGGTTGACCCAGTTCTGCTGCTGCGCCGGCACTCTCGTCAGGTCGAGCTCGCGCACGGCGACCACGAAGTCGTCGGTCTTGGCTCCGACGGTGTAGCGGTCGATGTCGAGCGACTCGTTGAAGGCGAAGTAGGTCTTGAGGCCCTGGTTCTGCTTGAAGGTGGGGCCGAGGATGTTCGGGTCCAGCAGCCGGATGTTGCTGATCGTCCCCGCGTCCTTGGACAGCGTGGTCTTGGTCGCTGGCGCGACGCCCTGGTAGCCCTTCACCGACACGTCGGCGTCGGTGATGCCGTAGGCGACCTTGGTCGCGTCCATGTTGCGCTCGATGTACTTCTGCTCGCGCTGGAGCTGGTTCGGGCCGACCGTCGTCTGCTGCACGACGTAGGGGTAGATGCCGCCGATCGCGATGGAGCTGACGACGAGGAGGGCGAGCGCACCCGCCGGCAGCAGGACGTTGCGGACGACGATGTTGGCGAAGAACAGCAGTGCGCAGATGCCCGCGATGAGCATGAGCATCGTCTTCGCCGGCAGGACGGCGTGGACGTCGGTGTAGGACGGTCCCTCGACCACACCGCGGGTCGAGAAGGCCAGGCCGTAGCGGTCGAGGTAGTAGCCGTAGGCCTTGCCCGCGACGATCAGGCCGACGAGCACCGACAGGTGGACGCGCGCGGCGACGCTGAGCTTGTCACCGACCGTCTGCAGTCGGATGCCACCGAACAGGTAGTGCGTGAGTGCCGACGCGATCAGCGACAGGACCAGCACGACCAGCACGAAGCCCAGCAGGAACCGCAGGAACGGGTAGGTGAAGGTGAAGAAGGAGATGTCCTTGCCGAACTGCGCGTCCTTCTCACCGAACGAGACGCCGTTGGTGAACAGCAGGTAGGTCCGCCAGTGGCCGGCGGCCGAGAGGCCGGCGAACACGCCGAACAGCAGGCTCAGCACGATCAGCGCTGGCGTCAGGAACGGCTCGAGCGCGACCCGGTAGCGCTCCAGGTTCTGCTGCTCGAGCGACACGGGCTGGAACGGCGGCCGCTGCCGGTAGGCCAGCGCGATGTTGGCACCGATGACGACGGCCATGAGCAGCCCGAACAGGGCGAACAGCAGCAGCTTGGTCTTGAGGACCGTGCTGAACACATTCGTGTGCCCGGCCTCCTGGAACCACAGGTAGTCCGTGTACTGCGCGACGTAGACGCCGCCCAGGATCAGCAGGAGCAGCACGATGACCAGCGTCGGGGCGAACAATCGGGGTCGTCCGGGGAAGGCGGAACCGCCAGGTCTGACTGCCATGCCTGGAACTCAATCACAGCGATCCGCGAGACTGGTCCCATGACGTCCGTGCTCCTGTCCGTGGTGGCCGAGGTGGAGGGCCACCTGGCCGAGGCCGGCTGGGACCAGCCGCCGCAGCTGTTCGCGCTCGTCGACACCGAGGACCTGCTGCGCGCCGAGCCGCAGCTGGCCGAGTCGATGGGGCTCGTCGTCGCCCGTCCGGGGTCACTGACACCCATCGCGCAGGAGCCGCTCGGGGAGGGCCCGCTCGACGAGCAGCTCGCCAGCCTGGTGTTCGGACCCGAGGTGCTCGGGGTCGTCCTCGCGCACGAGGTGCTGGTGCTGCCGCCGTCGGCTGAGGCTGCGATCGAGGAGGACCTGACGGCCGTCCACGAGCACCCCGAGCGACGAGAGGTACGCATGACGGTGGGCGTCCTCCGGGACGGCTCCCGCGAGTCGCTCCTGCGCCTCCGCGGTCAGGACGGTGCGGAGGACGAGCGGGTGACCGGCACCGACCTGGTGCCTGGCCTCAGCGAGGCTTTGCTCGCGACGCTCGACGAGTAGCGGGCGGCGCGTCGGAGACCGGCAGGTCGAGGCTGAACTCAGCCCCCTTGCCCTCCCTCGACGCCACCGACAGCGGGAAGCCCGAGTCCTCCGCCACGCGACGCACGAACGAGAGCCCGAGCCCGAGCCCGCCGACCTTGCGGGTCGCGGAGCCGTCGACCTGCTCGAACGACGTGAACAGCGACGCCTGCGCCTCCTCGGGGATGCCCGGACCGGCGTCCTTGACGCTGATGCGCACCCGGGTGCCGTCCGGCGACGGCGAGGCGACGAGGGTGATGGGCGTGCCCTTCGGCGTGTACTTGACGGCGTTGTCGATGAGCTCGTCCAGCGCCTTGCCGACCCAGGTCGGGTCGACGTGCAGCGCCGGCAGTCCGGCCGACACGCGGCGCTTGAAGTCCTTGGCCCGGTCGGGCGCCCGGCTCTGCCACGCGTCGATGCGGACGTCGAGCAGCTGCTTCGGCGTGATGTCGCGCGGGACGACCGAGACGCGGCCGGCCTCGAGGGCAGCGACGTCGACGAGCAGGTCGACGACCCGGTTCATCTTCAGCGCCTCGTCGCGGATCGTGGTCGAGAACGTCTTGACCTGCTCGGCTCCGAGCTCCCGGCTGACGAGGATCTCGGCGTAGCCGCGGATGGGGGTGAGGGGCGTCCGCAGCTCGTGGCTGACGTTCGAGAGGAACTCGGTCTTCATCCGCTCGACCTCGCGCTCGCGGGTCGTGTCCCGCAGCACCATCACGACACCCTCAGCGCCCTGCAGCGCGGTGATCGCGACGCGCACCGGGACCCGGCTCCCGTCGGACCTGAGCACCTCCGCCGCCTCGTCGCGCATCCGCAGCTGGATCGACGCGAGCTGCGTGTCGTTGAGGTCACGCACGTCTGCGACGACGCCGAGCGGCTCGCCGAGGACGTCGATCTCCTCCAGGCCCAGCATCTCCAGCGCAGCCCGGTTCACGCTCGTGACGATCCCGTCGGCATCCGTCGCCAGCAGGCCGTCGCTCATCGAGGCGAGGACGGTGGACAGCCGCGCCGCCGAGTCGCGCAGGTCGCCGGTCAGCTGACCGAGCGAGCTCGTCATCGCGTCGAACCGCGCGGCCAGCGTGCCGACCTCGTCGCGGGTGCGGACGCCTGTCGTGACGGTGAGGTCGCCCGCCGCGTTGTGCTCGGCCGGGTGGGTCAACCGCCGCACGGGGTCTCGGGTGGGGCGACCGACGACGATGGCCAGCACCGCGACCAGCAGCAGCGCCGCGAGCGACGTGATGATCAGCAGCCGCAGGGCGTCCCGCTCGGCGGCCAGCGCCTGCGTCGGGTCGCGGGTGATCGCGAAGTACGCGACCGGGGTGTGCGCGGCGTCGTACAGCGCGTGGAACGCGACGGTGGGGTTCTGGCCCTGCGACCCGACGGTGATCCCGTCCTCAGGGATGCCACTGCCGACGTGGGCACGAGCCCCGATGCCGAGGAGCGTCTTGCCGGCCGCGGCGCTCTTGTTGCTGGCGACGACCGACAGCGGTTCCCCCGCGAGCACGTAGAGCCCGAAGCCACGGGTGTCGTTCTGCTCCGCTGCGAACTTCTGGTCGAGAGCGATCCCGTAGACGTACACGAAGGACGGCTTGGCGTTCGGGTTGCCCCGCACCTGCTGCGGCACGATGCCCGCAAGGGCCACGACCGTCTGGCTACCCGCTTGCAGGCGAAGGACCGTGCCGATCGCGTCGGTCGTGCCGCCGCTGAACGCGGCCCGCACGGTGGGGAGCGAGGAGACGGTGAGCAGAGCAGCCTGCTTGAGCCGCGGAACGCGGGGCGTGCCGACGATCTCGGCCCGTCCGCCGTTCCTGTAGACCTTCAGCAGGAAGTCGTGGGCGTCTCTGGGGACCAGCGGCACCATCGGGGAGTACAGCGTGGCCGCAGCGCAGCTTCGTGGGTCCCGGTCGCAGACGGCTTGAAGGCGCTTGGCGGTCTCGTTGACCACCGTGTCGCGGTACTCGTTGAACGTGATGAACCGGGCCGCGGCGGCGTCCTGCACGCCCTGTCGTGCCTGGTTCTCGTACGACGTGACGACGACGTTGCCGACGACGCCGACGGCGGCGACGGCCATGGCGAGGACGCCGACGAGGATCGAGACGACGACCTTCGAGAGCAGGGACGCCTGGGCGAGCAGGGCCAGACCGACGAGGACGAGGACAGAGCCGAGGCCGCGCAGCACCAGCACGGTCGACGGCGCGCCGCTGCCGCTGTCCGCCGCCGTCGAGGCGAAGCCGGCGGCGGCGTCGAGCAGCAGCCCGAGACCGACGAGGCGGCCGACGTTGTCGCGGCGCGCGATGAGGGCCGAGGCCGCGGCGGCGAGCAGGCCCACGCCGGAGAACGCACTAGGCCCCGCGGCAGCCGCGAGCGGCACCACCACGCCGTACACGCCGTCGTGCCGCTTGCGAGGTCCGAGACCGCCCGTCCAGATGCCGATGGCGACCAGCAGGCCCGCGACGCCCCGCGCGACGGCGAGGCCGTCGGAGGTGCTGTCACCGAGCCGGAGAGCGGTCGCGACGCCGACTCCGGACAGCGCTGCGCCACCGAGCGCCAGCACGAAGCCGCCGGCGTTGCGACGGAGGACGGCCGCGCCGGCCAGGCCGAGACCGGACGCGATGACGAGGAGCTGGACGGCACCGAGGAGCGCGAACGGGACTCCGGGCTCCATGCGCGGGAGTCTAGGAGCGCGGGGTGGTCGTCAGGGCGCGATCAGCAACCCTGCGGCGCGCCGCCGATGCGGAGCGTCGCGAGTCCTTCGAGGGCGGTCGCCAGCGTGGAGACCTTGATGAGCCGGAGTCCGCTCGGCTTCGTCTTCGCCGCTTCCTCGCAGTTGTCGGCCGGGACGAGGAAGACGGTCGCGCCCATCTTCTTCGCGCCGCGCATCTTCTGGGCAATGCCGCCGATGGCGCCGACGTTGCCCTTGGCGTCGATCTCTCCCGTGCCGGCGATGTTGCGACCGCCGGTGAGGTCGGTGTCGCCCAGCTCGTCGACGATGCCGAGGGCGAACATCAGGCCGGCCGAGGGACCGCCGATGTCCTTGAGCCGGATGCTCACCTTGATCGGGAACTCGGTGCGGCTGCCCGGCGTGATGCCGATGACCGCCCGGGGCGGGCTGGACTTGGGGTCCGCGACCGTCGCCAGCGTGACCGTCGCCTTCTTCCCGTCGCGCTGGTAGCCGATGCTGACCGGTTGGCCAGGGGTGCGCGCACTGATCTTGGAGCGCAGGTCGTCAGCGATGGCTGTCGCGTCCGCTCCCGTGAGCGGCTTGCCGTCGACGGACAGCAGCACGTCGCCGGGGTGGAGCTTTCCGTCGGCGGGAGCGCCCTTCCGGACGTCGGAAACGGTGAGGGCCGTCGTGCCCTTGTAGCCGAGGTAGCTCATGGCGGCGATCGTCGCCGAGTCCTGCGAGTCGACCATCTGCTGCGTCGTCTGCTGCTGGTTCTGCTGCGCCGTCTGGTCCGGCGGGTAGACGATCTCGCGCGGCAGGACCGCCTCGTTGGGCGAGATCCAGCCGGCGATCGCCTCGAACAGGCTGATGTGGTCCGACACGGACACGGTCGTCAGCTGAAGCTGACCCGACTGCCGCTGGTGCGAGGCAGAGGCAGGACTGAACGACAGCACCCGCTGCTTGTCGCAGATCGACAGCGTGTTGCAGGTCGGCCCGGGCTTGAGGGCGACGTAGGGCACCGTGGCGAAGGACCCAGCCACTGCGAGCCCGAGCGCCAGAACGGTCGCGAGCAGAAGGGTCAGGCTGCGGCGCGTCACCGCACGAGACTAACGGCGGTGCTGCAGTGGGGGCTCAGCTGGCGAAGAAGCCCAGGCTGCTCGGGGCGTCCTCGCTGTGGCCGTTGCTGGCGGCGAGCGCCGGCACGGGGACCTCGTCGACCGGCGCCTCGGCGGGCGGGGCGTCCTCGACCGCGGGGACGGCGTCCGCGACGACGGCCGGGACGACAGCCGGGACGCTGTCGGGCAGCGGCGGCGGCATCTCCTGGCTCGGGACCTCGGCGACCGGCGCGTCAGCGGCGGGAGCGTCGCCCGGGACCTCGACGCGGTAGAAGGCCTTGAACGCGAGCGGGACCTCGGTGAGCGCGTGCACGCTCAGCTCCGCGACGTTCTCCACGTTGCGCAGGTGCTCCACCAGGCGCACGGCGTCCTCGAGGCTCGAGACGCGGCGGAAGGCGGGGGTCCCGTCGTGGGCGGGGAAGAAGACGACGTGCTCCATGACAACTGCTCCTCGGCGCTCAACGGGCTCTTGGCTGGGAGTCGGTCCCCGACCCGTGTCCTTATGGCCTTCGGCACGTTGTGCAGTACGTCTTGAGCCGAACGGCGCATGTCCCTGCCGTCGGGATAGGCAACACTTGCAAGCACCTGACCCGCTCTGTCACCATAAGGTCCGGAAATACACCTTTCCGGAACGCGAGGTTCCCGGCGCTCCTTCGTTGAAGGGTTGTCGGGCTACCCAGCCCCCGACGGAAGAGGAACCCCAGTGTCCACGGCACAAGACCTTCCTGGTCTGTACGGCGAGCCACTCGCCGGCGCTGCCGCCGCTCCCCCCGCGCTGCGCCTCGTCCCCACCACGCCCCTCGACTTCGACGAGGCCGTGCGCCGGGTCCGCCCGCGTCTGCACCGCTACGCCATCCGGCGGCTCGGCGACAGCCACGAGGCCGAGGAGCTGGTGCAGGAGGCGCTGCTGCGCGCCTACACCCACCGCGACCAGCTGCTGACCGAAGAGGACCTGTCCGCCTGGTCCACCGTCGTCACCGGTCGCCTGGTCATCGACAAGCTGCGCGTCCGGGGCCGCTCGACGTCCGTCGCCGAGGTGCCCGAGGGCGCCCGCGTCGGCCGCGACACCGCGGAGGTCGTCGTCGCCCGTGACGAGGCCCGCACCGCCCTCGACGCCCTCGACGCCATGCCGTCCCGGCAGGCCTCGCTCCTGTGGGCCCGCGAGGTCGAGGGCAAGTCCTACGACGAGCTCTGCGAGCAGTTCGGCATGACCGAGCCTGCCGTCCGCTCCACCCTGACCCGCGCCCGCAAGGCCCTCCGCCGCGAGTACGAGCTCCGCGGCGGCACCGTCCCCGTCGGTGGCCTCGCCGTCCTCGCGCCCTGGATCGCCGGCCTGACCTGGGCCGACAAGCTCCGCAAGTGCGCCCACCGGGTCACGGCCCCGGCCGTCCTCGGCGCCGCCGGCATCGCCGCTCTCGGTGGCCTGGTGCTCAGCCCGTTCGGCGCGGACCGCGGCACCACGACCTTCACCCCTGCCCAGGCCGTCGTCGCTTCGTCGGTGAAGGTGGGGCACGGCCTCACGACGACGACGTCCGCGGCTCACGCCACGGCTGCCGCTCACGGGGCTCGCGGCGGTGCGGGCTCGACCGCCACGTCGACGCGCCACCCGCATGACGTCGGCGCCACGCCGCTGAAGACCCTCAACCGCATTCCGTGCACGGACACCCGCGACGGGCTCGCCGGCACCGGCATCGACGGCACACCCACGAACCTGCCGGTGGGCGTCAGCTACGGCGGCGCACCGTGCGAGCAGCAAGACTACGCCGACGTCCAGATCGGCCCCGACCTGCCCGCGGCCGTCGTCAAGCACACCGGTTACGACGCCGTGACGGTCAGCACCACCGTCGTCCGGTGCGACCAGATCCCGCCCCTCGCCACCCAGACCCAGATCCTCAAGTGCTCGGAGACCCAGAAGTGAAGCGTCGACTCGTCCTTTCCGCCGTCGTGATGTCGATGCTGGGCGGCGTTGCCGCACCCGCGCTGGCTGACGCCGCCTCCAGCAAGAAGTCCGACGGCAACTCCTACCCCCAGGTCTGCGTCCTCGGCACCAACCACGAGAACGGCACCCGCGACGGAATCTGCGTCGGCATCCCGAACGACCTGATCAAGTAGCCCGTACGCACCGGAGCGCCGCACCCTTCGTGGGTGGCGGCGCTCTCGTGCGTTCCGGGGCGTGTTGCGTCCGCGTCACCAGCCTGGGCAGTACGGCGGCAGCACCGCACCCGACGTGTGGGGGTCGCGATACGGCGGTTCCCGGAGTCAAAAAGTGCCGTCGCGCGACCCCGGGCCGCGTCAGCGGGCCAGGGACCGGACCAGATCGGGTGGGGGTCGCGATACAGCAGATTCCGGCGCCAGGAAGTGCCGTCGTGCGACCCATGGCGGCCGGAGCCGCCGGAAGCGCTGCTAGCTGCGGGCCTTCTCGCGGCGGGCGCGGCGCGGGGCGGGGACCGGCACCGGCTGGGTGAGGGCGGCGCGGAAGCGGTCGTGCTGCTGGACCGTCAGCATCGCCTCGACGGGACCGCGTGGCCGGGAGTACCAGGAGATCCAGAAGACGGCGATCAGCGGGGCAACGATCACCGGGCTGAGCCAGAGGATCCAGGCAGGCAAGGCGGGCAGCTCTCTCACGAGATGTGCAGGGACGGCGCCTTCGATCCTACGGCTCGGAAGGGCGTCGGCACCAGCACCGCCGAGGTGTTCCTGCCCACCATCGCCTACACGTGACGGCGGCGACGGCGACGGACCAGTGCGGCGGTGCCGAGCAGGGCGACGGTCGCACCGGCGGCAGTGACGGCCGCGCCCCGCGAGCCGTCGGCGGCGCGGGCGGCGACGTGGCTCATGAGGGCGTCCTCGTTGGTCCAGGTCGGCTTCCAGCCGGCCTGCTGCAGGCCGTCGCACTCGAGGACGAGCGGGCCGAGCAGGTGGTCGAGCTCGCGCGGGGACGAGGCCGTGACGCCGGCCCGGTGGAGGCGCTCGGCGGTGGAGAAGGCAACGGCAGCAGGCAGCTCGAGGCGTCGGCGGCCGACGAGCTGCTCGACGAGCACCTGCGGGATGGCGCCGTCGCAGGCGACGCCGCAACCTCCGGTCACCTCACCGAACGCAGCCAGCTCGAGGGCGGTGACGAGGTCCTCGACGTGGCAGAGCTGCCACAGCGGCTCGACGCCGCGGACCGCGAGCAGCCGCGGCGCGGTGAGCTGGCGCAGCACCTGGGCGTCGTACGCAGGCCCGAGACCGACGAGCGTCGCCGGCCGCAGCACGGTCACGGGCAGGCCCGTGCGGACGGCATGGGAGGCCAGTCGCTCGACCTCGACGTGGTCGCCGGCGAGGGTCGTCTCGTCCGGCGCGGCCCCGAGCTCGGCACTGTCCGGCAGGGGGACGGGGTTGTCGGCCCGTACGCCGTAGACGTCGGCCGAGGTGCACAGCACGACCCGCCGGGCTCCGGCCTCCCGCGCCGCCTCCAGGACCTGCGCGGTCCCCCGCACGTTGAGGGCCCTCCGGTTCGCGGACGGCAGTGTCACGTCGTACGACGTCGCCAGGTGCACCACCGTCGTCGCTCCGCTGAGCCGGGTCGCGAGCAGCGGGTCGCGGACGTCGCAGGTGCGCCAGACGACACCGTCCACCCGGCCCGGCGAGACGTCGACGCCGATGAGGCCCCCGAGGTCCGACCGCTCGGCCAGCCGCTCCACCAGGGCGCGGCCCAGACCGGCGGCGGCGCCCGTCACGGCGACCACCTCCGACGACGGACGATTGCGCCGTAGGCGAACCACACCCACAGGATGTCCTAGAGAACGCGGGTTAGCGTTGAGGCATGACGACGCCGCCGGACCCGAGCAACCCGTTCGGGATGTTCGGACCCGACATGTTCGCCCAGCTGCAGAAGCTGATGAGCTGGACCGGCGGGCCCGTGAACTGGGACCTGGCCCGCGAGGTCGCGGAGAACGCGGCCCGGGCCGAGGACCGGCCGGTCACCGCCGAGGAGACCCGCCAGATCGCGGACGCGGGTCGGCTCGCGGACCTCTGGCTGGACGCCGCGACGACCCTCCCCGCCTCCGGCACGGAGCTCGCGGCCTGGAGCCGCACCGGCTGGCTCACCGGCACCCTTCAGCCCTGGCGGCAGATCGTGGACCCCGTGGCCGGTCAGGTGACCGGGGCGCTCGGCAAGGCCCTCCAGGGACAGCTGCCCGGCGGTGACGAGGTGCCCGCCGAGCTCGGCGCGCTCCTCGCCGGCGGCCAGCTCGCCGGGATGATGAACCAGATCGGCGGCTTCGTCTTCGGGGGCCTGGTCGGGCAGGCACTCGGCACGCTCGCGGGTGAGGTGCTCGGGACCACCGAGATCGGGTTGCCCCTGGGCAAGCCGGCCCTGGTGCCCGTCAACGTCGCGGCCTTCTCCGAGGGCCTCGACGTGCCGGCCGACGAGGTGCTGCTCTACCTCGCGCTGCGCGAGGCGGCCCACCAGCGGCTGTTCGCGCACGTGCCGTGGCTGTCGGCGCACCTGGTCGACGCGGTCGACGCCTACGGTCGGGGCCTCGAGATCGACATGTCCGGCATGCAGGACGCGCTCTCGGGGATCGACCCGATGAACCCGTCGGCCCTGGAGGAGGCACTGCAGGGCGGCCTGTTCGAGCCGCAGCAGACGGAGGCGCAGAAGGCCGCCCTCGCGCGCCTCGAGAACGCCCTCGCCCTCGTCGAGGGCTGGGTCGACCACGTGGTGGACGCGGCCGCCTCGGGGACCCTCCCGCACGCGGCGCAGCTGCGCGAGACGGTGCGGCGCCGGCGAGCCTCCGGCGGGCCGGCGGAGCAGACCTTCGCCCAGCTCGTCCAGCTCCAGCTGCGGCCGCGCCGGCTCCGCGAGGCGGCCCAGATGTGGGAGCTGCTGACCCAGCGCCGGGGCCTCGAGGGCCGCGACGCGCTGTGGAGCCACCCGGACCTGCTGCCCGACCTCGACGACCCCGACAGCTGGCTGGGGCCGGTGGAGGAGTCCTCGACGGACTGGGACGCCGGGCTGCGCGCCCTGGACAAGGACCTGGACGGCGAGCTGGACGACGACGCTCAGTCACCGTTCGGTCTCGATGGGGAGCCGGGCCCGCCCGAATCGGACACCTGACCCACCCGTCTCACCTGTGGGCTACCCCGAGTCGTCCCGATCTGTCCGCTAAGGGCGTTCTGCCGGATTCCCGCCTCGCTGTGGATCATGAACGCGAGATGGCCGTGCAACACCACGGCAACGCCGTGGGCCCGCGGGCAGACCGGTGCTGTCCTCTTTGCGGCCACTTTTCTTCCATGCACAGGCCACCTGCGCGTCATCGCAGGTCAGAGGGGTCATCACGTCCGTCCACACGCCTGTCCACAACCCGTGGACAAGCCTGTCCACAGCAACACGCCGCGCTGTCCACACCCCGCCCCCAGGAGTGTCCACAGGGGTGCCTACCCGGGCGTTGACGGGCCCGTCGGGCGGCTCCTAGCGTGCTCTGCAACGGAGCCCTCGGTGCTCCGGGTCCGCTCGCAAGGGGAAGGCGAGCAGGCCCGGAAACCCGGGGGCTCTGTTGGTTCCCGGCCCGCCGCGACGAGGTGACGAGCGCGGCGTCCGGACGCCGCAGAACCCGCAACGACACCGCAGCAGGACGCCGCAGCAGCCCGTGGGGCTACTGGCCACGGAAGACCGCGGGGCGCTTCTCGGCCTTGGCCTGGAGCCCCTCGAGGAGGTCCTCGGTGGCCATCGTGACGGGCTGCGCGAGGGCCTCCCACTGCAGGGCGCGCTCGAAGGACGCGTGCCCGCCGTCCCGGAGCGCCTCGACGTGCAGCCGGGTGGCCACGGGAGCCCCCGAGGCGACCTCAGCGGCCCGCTCGAGCACCGAAGGCAGCAGGTCCTCGTACACGGCCGAGCAGAGCCCGAGCCGGAGCATCTCGTCGGCGCCGACGACGCGGCCGGTGAGCAGCAGCTCGCGAGCGTTGGCGAGGCCGGCCACCTCGGCAAGCGTGTAGGTGGTCGCCATGCCTGCGTGCAGGCCGAGCTGAGCGAACGGGACCGTGAACTTGGCGAAGGGCCCGGCGTACCGGATGTCGCAGGACAGCGCGAGGGCGGCGCCGGCGCCGACGGCAGCCCCGTTGACGGCCGCGATCGACGGGACGTCCAGCGTGCGGAGCGTCAGCCAGGTCCGGTAGAACGGCAGCATCTTGTCGCGGAGAGCGTCGACCCCGAGGCCACCGGACTGCAGCCAGCCGAGGTCGCCACCCGCGCTGAACGCCGTACCGGCCCCGGTGACGACGACGCACCGCACCGACCGGTCACCGCGCAGCGACTCGACCGTGGAGCCCCAGAGCGCGGTGAGCTCGTCGGTCATGGCGTTGCGCCGGTCCGGCAGGTTGAGCGTGAGGAGGACGACGCCCTCGGAGGGGCGCTCGACAAGCAGGGTCATGCGCGCAGCCTAGAGACGGCTGAGCCGCAGCACCCCACCGGACGCGAGGGCGATGAGGCCACCGCCGGCGGCCATCGGCGCTGCCTTGCGCGCGGGCCTCATCGCGACCTACGCGGTGCTCTGGCTGCAGGTCGCACTCGGTGGCTGGGTCAGCACGAACTACGCGGTGCTCGCGTGCACCGACTTCCCGACCTGCAACGGCCAATGGATTCCGCCGATGGACTTCGCGCACGGCTTTCACCTGTGGCGTGCGCTCGGCATGACCGGCGACGGCGACGTAATCACCCAGGACGCG
>CBIHPE010000091.1:0-14325 GCA_966212015.1 uncultured Frankiales bacterium
GCGGCGGCGTCGAAGCCCTCGACGTCGGCGGTCGGGTCGGCCTCGGCGTAGCCGAGCGCGGTGGCCTCGTCGAGCGCCTCCTGGAAGCCCATCCCGAGCTCGTCCATGCGCGTGAGGATGTAGTTGGTCGTGCCGTTGACGATGCCCATCACCCGGCTGACGTCGTCGCCGACGAGCGACTCGCGCAGCGGCCGCAGGATGGGGATGGCACCGGCGACAGCGGCCTCGTAGTAGAGGTCGGCCTTGCCCTCGAAGGCCGCGCGGTGCAGCGTCGCGCCGTCCTCGGCGAGCAGCGCCTTGTTGGCGGTGACGACCGACTTCCCGGCCGACATCGCCTGCACCAGAAGGGATCTCGCCGGCTCGATGCCGCCGATGACCTCGACGACGAGGTCGACGTCGGGCCGGCTCACCAGCTCGGTCGCGTCGGTGGTGAACAGCTCGTCGGGCACGTCGAGGTCGCGCCGCTTCTGCAGCCGGCGGACGGCGATGCCGGCCAGCTCGAGCGGC
This sequence comes from uncultured Frankiales bacterium, assembly GCA_966212015.1. Lineage (GTDB taxonomy): Bacteria > Actinomycetota > Actinomycetes > Mycobacteriales > SCTD01 > RYN-111. Next base: position 508 of record CBIHPE010000091.1, read on the forward strand.
GCACCGACCCGCGCCTCGAGGTCGGCCGCGTTGGACTGCAGCATCCGCACGACCTCGGTGCCGACGGTGCCGCAGCCGAGCAGGGCGACCTTCACTCGATCACCTGCACACGGTCGACGGAGTCGACGACAGCAACAGGGTCGAACACCGTGGTGGTGCAGCAGGAGCAGGTGCGGCCGGACTCGTCGTGCTGCGGCTCCTGGCGCCGTACCGCGACGGTCACGAGCCCCACGACGAGCAGGCAGTACGCGACGAGGGCGATCAGCCCGAGGGCGCTGACCGCGAAGCCGACAGCCGTGAGCACGGCGACGAGGGCGACGGCGAACAGGCGCTGGTTCATCCGACGTCCAGGGCGAGCAGGTCGGCCTCGGTCTCGCGGCGGACGAGGACGCGTGAGGTGCCGTCCTTGACCGCCACGACGGGCGGGCGCGGGACGTGGTTGTAGTTGGACGCCATCGAGCGGTGGTAGGCGCCTGAGGCGGGCACGGCGACGAGGTCCCCGGGGGCGAGGTCGGCGGGCAGCGGCACGTCGTGCGCCACGATGTCGCCGCTCTCGCAGTGCTTGCCGCAGAGGGTCACGTTGCGAGGCTCCGCGGTGGAGGTGCGGGAGGCAAGGACCGCCGTGTAGCGCGCGTCGTAGAGGGCGGTCCGGATGTTGTCGCTCATGCCGCCGTCGACGGACACGTAGGTCCTGAGCCCCACGAGCTCCTTGACCGTGCCCACCTCGTAGAGCGTGACCGTGGTTGGGCCGACGACGGCGCGGCCCGGCTCCACGACGACGTGCGGCACGGCGAGGCCGGCGTTGGCGCACTCCTTCTCGACGATGGCCCGCAGACCGGCCGCGTGGTCGGCGGTCGACATCGGGTCATCGGCTGCGGTGTAGGCGATCCCGTGCCCGCCGCCGAGGTCGAGCTCGGCCAGCTCGACGGCGTGCTCGTCACGGATGGCGGCCAGGAGCTCGACCATCCGGTGCGCGGCGAGCGAGAAGCCGTGGGTGTCGAAGATGTGGCTGCCGATGTGGCAGTGGATGCCGACGAGCTCCAGGGACGGCAGCGTCATGATCCGGCGCACCGCCTCGGCCGCCGCACCGCTGGCGAGCGAGAACCCGAACTTCTGGTCCTCCTGCCCGGTCTGGACGTACTCGTGGGTGTGCGCCTCGACGCCGGGCGTCACGCGGACGTAGACCCGCTGCGGCGTCTCGTCGTCGGCGATGGCCGCGAGCCGGACGATCTCCTCGTAGGAGTCGACGACGATGGTGCCGACACCCGCCTCGACGGCGCGGCGCAGCTCGGCGACCGACTTGTTGTTGCCGTGGAACCACAGGCGGGCCGGCGGGAAGCCGGCGGCCAGGGCCACCGCGAGCTCGCCCCCGGTGCAGACGTCGAGGCCGAGACCCTCCTCGTCGACGATCTTCACGACCGCCTTCGACAGGAACGCCTTGCCGGCGTAGGCGACCGTGGCACCGTTGGGCCAGACCTCGAAGGCCTGCCGCCAGGACCGGCAGCGGGCCCGGAGGTCGTCCTCGTCGAGGACGAGCAGCGGGGTGCCGTGCTCGGCCGCGAGGTCGCGCACGTCGATGCCGCCGAGGGTCAGCACGCCGTCCCCGGAGACGGTGGCGGTCTGCGGCCAGACGCCCTCGACGAGGGTCACATCCGCTCCGGGGCACTGACGCCGAGCAGGCCGAGGCCGTTCTCGAGGACGATCCGGGTGGCCTGCCAGAGCAGCAGCCGTGGGGCCGTCGTCGGCGGGACCTCCTCGTCGCCCTTGGGCAGCACCTGGCAGTCGTCCCAGAACCGCTGGGCCGACTTGGCCACCTGCTCCTCGAGGTAGCGCGCGACCCGGTGCGGCTCGCGCAGCTCCGCGGCCTGGGCCACGACCCGCGGGAACTCGGCGAGGGCGAGCAGCAGCTCGTTCTCCCGCTCGTGGGTCAGCAGCCCGAGGTCTCCCCCGGGCTCGATCCCGAGGTCCTTGGCGTTGCGCAGGACCGAGGCGGCCCGGGTCGCGGCGTACTGCACGTAGAACACCGGGTTCTCGCTGGACCTGCGCGCCCAGAGGTCGAGGTCGATGTCGATCTGGCTGTCGGCGCTAGACCGCACGAGGGCGTACCGCGCCGCGTCGACGCCGATGGCGCCGACGAGGTCGTCGATGGACACCACGGTGCCGGCCCGCTTGCTCATCCGCAGCGGCTCGCCGTCGCGGACCAGGTTCACCAGCTGGCCGATGAGCACCTCGAGGTTGACCCTCGGGGTGTCACCGAACGCCGCGCACATGGCCTGCAGCCGGCCGACGTAGCCGGAGTGGTCGGCGCCGAGCATGATGATGACCCGGTCGAACCCACGCTCCCGCTTGTCGAGGTAGTAGGCCAGGTCGCCGGAGATGTAGGCGGGCACGCCGTCGCTCTTGATGACGACCCGGTCCTTGTCGTCACCGAGGTCCTCGGTGCGCAGCCAGACGGCGCCGTCCTTCTCGTAGATCCGGCCGAGGTTGCGCAGCCGGTCGATGGCGTGCTCGACGGCGCCGCTCTCGTGCAGGTGGTTCTCGTGGAAGTAGACGTCGAAGTCGACGCCGAACTCGTGGAGGCTCTTCTTGATCTCCGCGAACATCAGCTCCACGCCGACGGACCGGAAGACCTCCTGAGGGTCCTCCGCCGAGAGCGCGTCGGGGTGGTCCGCGAGGACCCGCGCCGTGATCTCGTGGATGTACTCCCCGCCGTACCCGTCCTCCGGCGCCGGCTCGCCCTTCGCCGAGGCGAGCAGTGACCGGGCGAACCGGTCGATCTGCGCGCCGTGGTCGTTGAAGTAGTACTCCCGCGTGACCTTCGCGCCGCTCGCCTGGAGCAGCCGCGCGAGGGCGTCGCCGACCGCCGCCCACCGGACCCCGCCGATGTGGATCGGGCCGGTCGGGTTGGCGGAGACGAACTCCAGGTTGATGGTCTGGCCGGCCGCCTGGTCGTTGGTGCCGTAGGCGGGGCCCGCGGCGATCACGGCGGGTACGACGGACGCGAGGGCGTCTCCGGCGAGGCGCACGTTCAGGAAGCCCGGGCCGGCGATCTCGACGCTGCTGATGCCGTCGGCCTTCTCCAGCTCGGCCGCGACGAGGGCCGCAACGTCCCGCGGTGGCTTTCCGGCGGCCTTCGCGAGCGTGAGCGCGACGTTGGTCGCGTAGTCGCCGTGCTCCTTCACCTTCGGGCGCTCCACGACGACCGTCTCGGGAACCGGCACGCTCAGCGAGCCGTTCTCCACACAGGCCTGCACGGCCGTGCGGACGGCGTCCTGGAGCTCGACGGGAGTCACGTCGTGAGGCTACTAGGAGGCCTCTACCTACTAATCTGCTCGCGGCACCCCCTCACACCTGGACGGACCCACCTCTCATGGCCAGTCGCAAAGACCCCGTCGCGCGGGCACGCACACGCAAGCCCGCCCCGGTCAAGAAGCCGTTCCCGTGGGGCTTCGCGGCCGGCGTCGGCGCGCTGGTGCTGTTCCTGGGCGGGATCCTGGCCTACTCGGCGACGCACGTCGGCATCGGTGACCACTCGAGCCTGATCTACGCGGAGAGCCAGATCTCGGGGCTGCAGAAGCACCACGGGCTCGACGCCAACCACGTCGACGGCAAGTTCATCGACTACCCCGACGAGGCCACCCAGCCGCCCTACGGCGGCAACCACAACTCGAGGTGGCAGTCCTGCACCGTCTACACGACGCCGATCGCCAACGAGCACGCCGTCCACGCGCTCGAGCACGGCGCGGTCTGGGTGACCTACGACCCCAACAAGGTCAAGGACAAGGACCTCACCACGCTGACCAACGAGGTCAAGGGCGACGCCTACCACATGATGAGCCCCTACCCGGGCCTCAAGTCGGCGGTCAGCCTGCAGGCGTGGGGCGAGCAGCTGTTCGTCGACTCGGTCTCCGACAAGCGGATCAAGAAGTTCCTCACCACGTTCACGCAGGGCCCGCAGACGCAGGAGCGGGGTGCGAGCTGCACCGGCATCAGCGACGACCGGACGAAGGGCGAGCTCGGCTTCGACGGCCACGTGAGCTACCAGGGCAAGCCGGCCGGTGCCGCGGGCCCGGGTCAGACCCCGACGCCGATGACGTCCACGCCGGGTACGGCGACGCCGGCCCCCACGGCCACGGCGACCGCCTCGGCCACCCCCAGCCCGAAGAAGAGCTAGGCCTCCGGGAGCCCGGCGAGCCGTCGCACCGTCGCGATGAGCTCGTCGGGGTCGAAGGGCTTGGTCAGGTAGGCGTCCACACCGATCCGGCTGCCCCGCTGCAGGTCCGCCTCCTGAGCGCGGGCGCTGAGCAGCACGACCTTGATGCCGGCCGTGTCAGGGTCGGCGCGCAGCTGGCTCGCGGCCTCCCAGCCGTCCAGCCTCGGCATCATGATGTCGAGGGTGATCACGAGCGGGTCGACGTCCTTGACCTTGTCGAGGCAGTCCTGACCGTCGACCGCCGTGGCGACCTCGAAGCCCTCGAGCTCGAGGTTCACGGTGATCAGCTGACGGATGACGTCGTCGTCGTCGACCACGAGGACACGACCGAGGCTGCCAGGCACGTCACGGAACCTACACACTCCCGCCGCGGGGCAGCGGGCGACTGCTAGCCTCGCGGGTGCCCGAGCCCCCGTAGCTCAGGGGATAGAGTGCTTCCCTCCGGAGGAAGAAGCGCAGGTTCGAATCCTGCCGGGGGCACCGAAGACGCCGAGGTGTGCGCGTCCACGCGAGAAGCCTGCGCAGACGCACGGCACCCGTCTCGACACTGCACGATCCGTGCGCCCTCAGGCGTGATCCTCACGCGGGCGAGCGGCACGCATCCCGCCTTCAGCGGGTCAGGGTGACCGTGGACGTGAGGTGGTTGCCGAGGGCGCTGTCGGCCGTCACGAGCACCTGGCCCTCGGCGAGCACCCGGCCGCGGAACGCGAGCGGGTTGCCCGGGACCGCCGGCGCGCCGAGCCGGGTGTCGATGCCGGTGAGCCGGGCGGACGGGCCGGCCCAGTCGGTGACGTAGCGGCTGACGTACCCGTTGCTCGTGAGGATGTTCATGAAGATGTCGGGAGCGCCTTGCGCCTGGGCGTAGTCGCGGTCGTGGTGCACCGGCATGAAGTCCCGGGTGGCGAGGGCCCCGGCCACGATCACGCTCGCCGTGACGTCCAGGTCGAGCGGCGGCAGCTCCTCGCCGCTCAGCTCCTCTGCCGGCTTCGCCACCCGTGGCTCGCGTGCCTCCGGAGGAGGTCCGGGTGCGAACTTGAAGACCGTGAACAGCTGCGAGCCGACGACCTCACCGGAGGCGTCGTTCCAGGTGTTGGACCACGCGATGAAGTAGCCCTGGCCGAGGCCGGTGTGCTTGCGCTCCGAGACCGACGCGAGCACCGAGTCGGTCGAGACGACGTCGCCGAGCGAGAGGTATCGGCCGAACGTCAGCAGCGTGTTCGTCGCGAGTGTGCCGGTGTACCCGGCCGCGGCCATGACGGCGAGCACGCTGTCCGGGTCGACGGCACCGGGCGCTCCCCCGCGCTCCCGGAGCCCGTCGATCGTCGGGCGCGGCATCGTCCAGGTCTGGAGCATCGCCGGAGGCGCGACGGTCCCCTCGTCGTACAGCGGGTTCCGGTCGTCGAGGGCGTCGACCCAGTGCCGGATCATCGGAGCGTTGACCGGGTCCGGCGCGGTGAGCGACGGTCCCATCGGCTGTCCGACGCGGGCCAGCAGCTCGTCGCGGAAGGCATCTCCCATGCCCGCCACCCTCTCAGGTGGCGCGCCCGGCGAAACGTCGCGCATGTCCGAGTTCTTCACCCGTTCGGAGCAACCTCCCTCGGCTCTCAGCCCGACAGGGACGTCGTGCCACGGCCGATCCCCACCCTGTGCCGCTGAGCGAGTCGTTCTGGAGGGGTCACGTCCGGCTGGGCGTCGCCTCGACAACGACGTGCTCGGTCGTGGGTCTCGTCTACGCCGCGCTGACCTGGTCGCAGCCGCACCGGCTGCTGATCGCGCTCATCGGCTCCCTGGCCATCGTGAGCTGCCCGCTCATGCTCAGCCCGGCGGTGACGCGGCGCCTGACCGGGCCCGAGCGCGAGCCCTACCTCTACGCGTGGAGCTCCTCCCTCCTCGTGGCCGTGACCGCCTCGGCCGCGCTCGACGGTGGCGGGACCTCGCCGCTCTGCCTGCTGTTCACGGCTTCGCTCGTCTTCACGGCGAGCGGCTTCGGGCGCACCGGGGCCCTGGTGATGGGACTCGCCACCTGCGGCCTGTACGGGCTCACCTGCCTGGAGCGCTCACCCGGTCTCTGGATGACCGTCCTGACGGTGCTGGCCCTCGTGATCACCGCGGCCACGTGCGTGCTCACCGCTGGCCGCCTGCGGCTGTCGCTGGAGATCCAGGAGACGCTCACCGAGCAGCTCCGCTGGCAGGCCACTCACGACGGCCTGACCGGCTGCCTCAACCACGCGGCGTTCGTCCTCGAGGTCGAGGAGGCCGTCGCGAGCGCGCACCGCGGCCGGCGCCCGCTCGGGATGCTGATGCTCGACCTCGACGACTTCAAGAGGGCCAACGACACCTTCGGCCACGTCGTCGCCGACGAGCTGCTCGCCGCGCTGGGCTCTGCGCTGCGCGAGTCGGTCCGCGACGAGGACGTCGTCGGCCGGGTGGGCGGCGACGAGTTCGCCGTCGTGATGGTCGGGGCCGACGAGGTCGAGACGTCGGTGCTCGCCGACCGCATCCGCAGCCGGATGCTCGAGGTCGGGGCCTCGATGCACGTCGGGGTCAGCATCGGGTCGGCCGCGCTGCACGCCGGGGACGACGGCCGGGAGCTGCGGCAGCGCGCCGACCGGGCGCTCTACGAGGCGAAGCGCCGGACCGTACGACTGCCCTAGCCTAGAACGCCACCGGCGGCGCGTCGCCGCTCGACTGCATCCCCTGGTCGAAGTGGCTCAGGTCGACGACGAGGAACAGCGCGTTGCCGCGGAAGGTCAGCACGCCCTCCGGGTTGCGACCCTCCGCGCTGACGAAGACCTTGCGGCCGTCGATGCGGTCGACCTTGCCGACGACGTCGTACGGGACGCCGACGAGCACCGGCTTGAGGTACTCGACCTCGAGCTTCCGGGTCACCGCCGCCTTGCGGATGATGAACAGCGAGAAGCCGCACAGGTCGTCGACGAGGGCAGCCACCGTGCCGCCGTGGGCGATGCCCGGAGCACCCGCGTGCTTCGTCGAGAAGGTGTAGGTCGCCCGGAGCTCCTCGCCGACGAGGCGCGTGACCAGGTGCAGGCCGTGCTCCGACTCCGGGCCGCAGCCGAAGCACGAGGGGTAGTGCGGAGGGAGGGCGCCGGGCGGGCGCTCGACCTCTCCCGAGCGGAGCTGCTGCTCCCAGGAGCTGACGTCAGACACCGAGGGACCGGCCGATGATCTCCTTCATGATCTCGGTGGTGCCGCCGTAGATGGTCTGCACGCGGCAGTCGAGGTAGGCCTTCGCGACCGGGTACTCGAGCATGTAGCCGTAGCCGCCGTGCAGCTGCACGCAGCGGTCGACGACCTTGGTCTGCAGCTCGGTCGTCCACCACTTCGCCATCGCCGCGTCCTTCACGTCGAAGCGTCCGGCGTTGTGCTCGCTGATGGCGCGGTCGATGTACTGCTCGGCGATGCAGACCTCGGTCTCGAGCTCGGCCAGGACGAACCGCGTGTTCTGGAAGGAGCCGATCGACTTGCCGAAGGCCTTGCGCTCCTTGCAGTAGTCGACCGTCAGGTCGAGGACCTTGCGGGCAGCCGCGACGGCGACGACCGCGATGCTGAGCCGCTCCTGGGGAAGGCAGTCCATCAGGTGCAGGAAGCCCATGCCCTCGGCGCCGAGCAGGTTCGTGCCGGGGACCCGGACGTTGTCGAAGAACAGCTCGGCGGTGTCCTGCGCCTTCATGCCGACCTTCTCGAGGTTGCGGCCGCGCTCGAAGCCGGCCATCCCCCGCTCGATGACCAGCAGGCTGAAGCCGCGGGCACCGGCCGACGGGTCGGTCTGCGCGACCACGATCACGAGGTCGGCGTTGATGCCGTTGGTGATGAAGGTCTTGGAGCCGTTGACGACCCAGTCGTCGCCGTCCTTCTTCGCCGACGTCTTGATGCCCTGCAGGTCTGAGCCCGTACCCGGCTCGGTCATGGCGATCGCGGTGATGAGCTCACCGCTGCAGAAGCCCGGCAGCCAGCGCTGCTTCTGCTCCTCGGTGCCGAGCTTGAGCAGGTACGGCGCGACGACGTCGTTGTGGAGCGTGAAGCCGACCCCGGAGCCGCCGACCCGGGTGACCTCCTCGCCGACCACCGCGTTGTAGCGGAAGTCCTTGACGCCGCCACCGCCGTACTCCTCCGGCACGTCGGTGCCGAGAAAGCCCTGCTTGCCCGCCTCGAGCCAGAGCTCGCGCGGCACGATGCCGGCCTTCTCCCAGTCGGCGTGGAACGGCGCGACCTGCTTCTCGCAGAACGTGCGCACGCTGTCGCGGAAGGCGTCGTGCTCGGACTCGTAGAGGGAACGCTGCATGCGGAGACTGTAAACCGTCGTTCACGTGCCTGCGCGGACCCCCGTGATGGTCAGGTCCTTCGCGCCGCGCGGTCCCGCCGCCGCTGCCGTGCGCACGACGTCGAGGCCCTTCGTGATGCGGCCGATCGGCGTGAACTCCGGCGGGTACGGCAGGTCGTCGTACGCGATCTGCAGCGAGCTGAACGAGCTGTAGCCGCCCTGGTTCTCGTAGACGAGCACCGTTCCAGCCGGGTAGGTCGTACCCAGCCGCACCTCGGGCGGGAGCAGGTAGCCGTTGGCGTCCTCGCCACCCGTGCGCCAGGTCAGCGATGGGAACCGGCCGTCGCTGATCTCGGACAGCGGGCGGCGGTCCCAGAACCCCTGCCGCCCGAGGTCGAGCAGGGCGGTGACGGCGCAGGGCGAGCGGTCGTCGAACGCGACGGTCAGCGGCCCCTTGCTCGTCTCGATGACGCCCTGCTTCGGCAGGCCAGCCGTCGTCACCGTCGACGAGGGCGCCGACCAGTCGTCACCGGCGCGCGGCACCCGCGGGAACCCGCAGTCGACGGAAGCCGGGGTCGTCGGGTCGGACGCAGCCGTGACGGTCACGGGCAAGGGGTCCTGGTGCGTCGTGCCGACCGAGACCGAGACGAACCAGGTCCCCGGCTGCACGCCGCCGTCTGCGAGCGCGGACGAGACCGGCAGCTCGATCTGGAAGACCACCTGCTGCCCGGGCGCGATCGCGTCCGGCGCCTGGGGGCAGTTGAGCAGCCACGAGGGACTGGCGGAGAAGAACGATCCGCGGCCGGTCTTGGCGAAGCTGAAGACGAACTCCGGGCACGGGGTGAGCGAGATGTCGCCGCGCGTGGGGTTGGTGACCGTCAGCGCCACGTGCAGCACGCCGCCGATCGCGACCGAGGTGTCGGCCGTGTAGCTGCTCTCGAGGGCGCTCTGCGGGTGGTCACGCGGCTGGCCCAGGTCGTTGACGACCGTGAGGTCCGCGAGGCCGTAGACGGTCTGGCGCTGCACCTGGTCCTCGCACGTCGGCACCGCCGAGCCCTCCGCCACCTGCCCGTCCAGGGCCGCTCCCCCGTAGGTGAGGCGGAGCCGCCAGCGGCCCGCCTCGGTGCCGCAGTTGCTGAACCAGTTGACCGAGCTCCCGACCTTCTCCCCGTGGGCCATGCGCACCGGCACGTGCCCGACTCCTGCTGTTCCGACGTTGGGCCCGAGCGGCTCGACCGCACCGGACTCGTCGCGGATGACGACCTGCGCTATGTCGACGTGCAGCGCGCACTCCGGGCCGGTGTTGGTGAGGGTGATCGGGACCGTGACGCCCCCTCCGTCGGGGGCGGCGACCGCCTTGCCGACCGTGAGCTCGCCGAGCTCGCAGCTGGGCAAGCCGGCCGTCTCGCTCTCCGAGGGGAAGGCACCGGAGGGCGTGCCGGCGGGACGCAGGGCCCAGGGAACGGTCACGGTCGCGGCGGGCACCGAGCGGTGCTCCGTCGTCGCGCTGGACAGCACGAGAGGTACGGCGACCACCACCGCGGTCACGGCTCCGACGGCGACCCACGCCCGGCGCCGCCGGTCGCGCTTCGCCCGGGCCAGCACCTTGCCGACCGGATCGGCCGACGGCGGCGGGGTGGTCAGGTCGGACAGCTGATCCTCGAAGCTCATCGCTGCACCTGCTCGTCGGAGAGGGCCCCGCCGGCGCGCAGCTCGGCGAGGGCACGGGAGACGCGGCTCTTGACGGTCCCCGCGGGGACGCCCAGCCGCACGGCCGTCTCGGCTTCCGAGAGGCCGGCGAGGAAGCGGAGCGCGAGGACCTCGCGCTGCGCCGCAGTGAGCCGGCCGAGCGCAGCCACCAGGGCCAGCCGCAGGTCCACGTCCGCGGTGCGGTCGGGCACCTGAGCGTCCGGCACCTGCTCGGCGCTGCGCTCGCCGTGCCAGCGGCGGCGCCACCAGGTCCGGGAGGCGTTGACCACGGCCACGTGCAGGTAGGCGTCGAGGTCGTCGACCCGCGACACCCGCGCCCAGCTCCGGTAGGCCTTCGCCAGCACCACCTGGACGAGGTCCTCGGCGTGGCCGTGGTCCCCGGTCAGGACGAACGCGGTGCGCCGGAGCACGTCGTAGCGGGCCGCCACGACCTCCTCGAAGACCACCGGTTCGCTGCTCACACCTGGACTGACCACCTGGGCTCGGGTTCGGTTCCCTAGTGTGCGGCTCGTGACGGTCGGCTACTCGGGAACGCCGCTCCCCCAGAAGCTCGGGATCTCAGGCGGGTCACGGGTGCTGCTCGACGGCGCCCCGGACGGCTTCGACCTGGGGGTGCCGGTGTCGACGAGGGCTGTCTCGACGTACGACGTGGCCCTGCTCTTCGCCCCCGACCTCGCGCGGCTCGCGAAGCGCTGGCCGGTGCTGCACGAGCGCGTGACGCCCGCCGGTCGGCTCTGGGTCTGCTGGCCGAAGAAGGCGAGCGGCGTGCCGACGGATCTCGACGACAACGTCGTGCGGGCCTACGGGCTCGCGCACGGGCGGGTGGACGTCAAGGTCTGCGCCATCGACGCCACCTGGTCCGGCCAGGCCTTCGTCGTCCGCCTGAAGGACCGCTGACCGTCCGCGAACGGACCGCGAAGGGACACAGCGCTGCGGAATCCGACGCTGAAACGCAGGGCAGTGTCCAGTCGCGGTCAGGAAGGGGCGTCGCGCCAGCGGAGGTGCAGATGGATGCCCTCCTGGCGAAGGGCGCGGCGGCCCAGCAGCACGCAGCAGGCGACGGCGACCGAGGTGAGCACGGGGGTGAGGACCGAGCGGGCCAGCATCACGGCGTCGTAGCGGTCGGCGACGAGCAGCTGCAGGGCTACCCAGCCGTTGACGACGTTGGCGAGAGCCCACACGCCGCACAGCAGCCGCAGGGCGCGGTGCACGCGCACGAGGGCAGTGACGTGGGCGGGGAGGCCGACGAAGTCCTGGGCGAAGCGCGCGGTCAGCGGCCGACCCACGACCGCCGAGCCGAGGAAGGCAGCCGCCAGCACGAACGCGTTGATCGTCGGCGTGAGCAGGTAGACGAAGGTCGAGTGGTAGGCCAGTGCGACGCCCGTGCGGGTCGTGAACAGCAGCGCGGCGACCATCAGCACCGCGGGGAGCGCGCCGCCCTTGATCCAGCGGCGGGCGATCATCAGGTAGCACCAGGCCAGGCCGGAGAACAGCGCCCAGACCAGGCCGGACAGCTGCAGCACCCCCCAGAACAGGGCCGCCGGGACGAGCGTCGCCTCGACGACCTGGAACCCGATCCGCCCGAGCATCGAGCGAAGGGGTGGCATCTCGATGCCGTGGAGGGCGGTCACACGTCTCCTTCGACGGGCGGAGGGTCGGACTGGAGGTGCCAGGGTCACCCACGAAGGTGAACAGCGGCTGTGCGTTCGCCTAGCAGGTCGCTGCGGCAGGGACCTTCAGGCTCACGAGGTAGTCGTCGACCGGCCGGATGATGCAGTTCGGCGCCCCGTTGCGGAACACCGTGTGGCCGTCGCCCTCGTGGGTCAGGAGGATCCCGTGCGCGAGCTGCTTCGCCAGCGACTGGGCCCACATGTAGGGAGTGGCGGGGTCGCGGGTCGTCCCGATCACGACGATCGGGGGGCTCGCGGCGGCGGTCACCTTGTGGGGTCTACCCGTCGGAGGCACCGGCCATGTCGCGCAGCCCAGACCAGAAAGCGCGATCGCCGGCCCGAAGCGCGGATAGCTCTTGCCGACCTGCGCGGCGAGGTCGTAGTAGGGCTTCTCCGTCGTCGGCCACGGCCGGTCGACGCAGTTGACCGCGAAGTTGGCCTCGTCGGTGTTCTTGTAGCCGTCGGAGTCCCGGTCGAGGTAGCTGTCGTTGAGCGCCAGCAGGTAGGCGCCCTTGCCGTGCACGGCGTCCGCGAGCGCCTGGGCGATCGCCGGCCAGCCGTTGCCGCGGCTGTAGAGGCCGGCGCCGACGCCGAGCGTGAACTCGCCCGGGCCGACGGTCCTCTTGCCGCTGCCCGGCAGCGGGTGCGACTCGACGCTGGCCGCCAGGTCGTCGAACGCCTTGGTCAGGTCGCCCGTGACCGCCTTCCGGAAGGCGCACCCGGTCTGCTCGCAGTTGGCCAGGAACGCGTTCAGCGCGACGTCGAAGCCCTTGCTCTGCCCCGCGAGCAGCTGGTCCCAGGTCGTCGACGGGTCGAGGGCACCGTCGAGCACCATGGCTCGGACGTGCGTCGGGAACTGGTCGAGGTACGACGCGCCGATGGCGGTGCCGTAGGAGTAGCCGAGGTAGGTGAGCTTGTCGTCGCCGAGCGCTGCACGGACCCGGTCCATGTCCTGAGCGACGATCCGGGTCGAGACGTAGGGCAGGATCCGCGCCGACCGCGCCTTGCAGCCGGCCGTCAGCTTGCGGTTGCCCGCGCTCAGCGCCGACACCTCGGCCGGGGTGTCCGGCACGGGATCGATGTGGAAGTAGGCGTCGAGCTCCGAGGTCGACAGGCACCGCACGGGAGCGGTGAGGCCGACGCCGCGGGGGTCGAAGGCGGCCAGGTCGAAGTGCTGGCGCAGGGTCGAGGGGTACGACGTGTAGGTCGCCTTCAGGAAGCCCACCGCCGAGGCGCCCGGACCACCGGGGTTCACGAGCAGCGAGCCGATCCTCGTGCCCGTCGCCTTGTGCCGCGTGATGGCGATGCCGACGTTGCCGAGCGCCGGCTTCGCGGGATCGAGCGGGACGGTGAGGGTGGAGCACTGGAAGCCGCTGCCGCAGCCGTGCCAGCTGAGGGCAGCCGGCTTCGGCGCAGCGCTCGTCGGGGCGTTCGTGGCCCCGGGCGAGCTGCCGGTCGTCGCCGTGGGGACCGCCGTAGAGGGGGTCACCGGCACGGTCGGCGTCGGCGCGCCGCCCGTCGACGAGCCGCTGCTGCACGCAGCCAGGGCGAGGGCACTCAGGGCTGTGCCGAGGAGTCTGGCTGCAGGGAGGCGGCGCACCCGCTCAGTCTGTCAGGGGTGAGCCGTCGGCGCCTGAGCGGACGAGGCGCACGCCACGCGCGGGTTCTGCCCACTCGAGCGTGACACGCGAGTAGCCTTGCCTTTCGGCAGCCAGCCACTTGACCTTCCTCACCAAGGCGGCGTTCTCAGCGTGTCGACGCAATCCGAGCAGCAGTCCGGCAGCACCCCCGACTTCGGGGCCAACGAGTGGTACATCCAGGAGCTCTACGAGGACTACCAGAAGGACCCGCAGAGCGTCCCGGAGACCTGGCGGGCGTTCCTCGCCGACTACCACCCCGAGGGCAGCAACGGCGCCCCGGCCGCAGCCCCCGCCGCAGCCACC
>CBIHPE010000092.1:0-14201 GCA_966212015.1 uncultured Frankiales bacterium
AGGACGACCAGGAGAAGGAGGAGGTCCAGCAGCGGGTAGAGCAGGTCCGTCACCCGCTCCCCGGTGCCGAGCGCCGCGTCGTGCGCGTAGGGCGCCAGCAGCGGCACCCAGGCGAGCACCAGCGCGCCGACCGTCCACATCGTGGCGTCCAGCCAGCCGACCCACTCGTGCCTGCCGTGCCTGCGCAGCAGCAGGTAGAGGCCGATCGCCAGCAGCGGGTAGCTCCCGAGGTAGAGCCCGTCCGGGAGAGACGGGACCGACGGCTGCACGCCGCGGACCTGGTCCCGCGTCCACAGCACGTCACCCGCGACGGCCGCCGCCATGCCGAGGGTCAGCATCCCCCACGGCAGCCGGGCGGTCCGGCGTCGCAGCACCCCGACGGACATGACCAGCACGCAGGCCACCCCCAGCCCGCTCTCGACGACCGAGGCCGCCAGGCTCGGCAGCGTCAGGTAGACCAGGCACACCACAGCGAGCGCACCGCCGACCACGACGTGGGCGCGCGCGGACATGGCCACCTTCCGGGGCTGGAGACGGGGGAGCGGGTCAGGCCCTCTCAGCGTCGGACGACGCGCACCCCCAGGCCAGGCCCGTTCGGGCTAACGCGGCTCCGGCCGCCACACGACGAGCGAGGTCTTGGGCAGCGGCACGAGGTCGCGGCGCATCGACGCCATGACGGTCGCCTCGGTGCGCGCGAGCTCCTCGTTCAGCTCCTGGACCCGCGCCTGCAGCGCCTCGACCTGGTGCTCCAGCTCGATGATGCGCTTGATGCCGGCGAGGTTGACCCCCTCCTCCTGCGACAGCCGCTGCACCTCGCGCAGCAGCTCGACGTCGCGCTCGGTGTAGCGGCGGCCGCCGCCCCCGGTGCGGCCGGGGCTGACCAGGCCGAGGCGGTCGTACTGGCGCAGGGTCTGCGGGTGCATGCCGGCCATCTCGGCGGCGACCGAGATGACGAAGACGACGTCCTTCACGGCCGGACCTCCTCCCGGGGCGGGGCCGCGACGGCGGCGTACGCCTCGAGCGCCTCCCGCTCCTCGTCGGACAGCTGAGTGGGGACCTGCACCTCGACGGTCGCGAGCAGGTCGCCCGGGCCCTTCTTGGACGGCACGCCCTTCCCCTTGACGCGGAAGGTCTTGCCGGACGGGGTGCCGGCGGGGACGCGCAGGGTCACGTGACCGTCGACGGTGGGTACGGAGACGGTGCCGCCCAGGGCGAGCTCGGCGAAGCCGACGGGCACCATCACGGTCAGGTGGTGGCCCTTGCGCCCGAAGACCGGGTGCGGGGTGACGGTCACGCGGACGAGCAGGTCGCCCGGCGGGTTGCCGGGAGATCCCTTGCCTGCCAGGCGGATCCGCTGCCCGTCGGCCACTCCCGCGGGGATGCGGACGGTGATGGTGCGGTCCTTGGTCTGCGCGCCGGTGCCGTGGCAGGTCGGGCACGGGGTCTCGATGACCTGCCCGGTGCCGCGGCACGCAGGGCACGGCTCGGCGAAGGCGAAGGCGCCCTGGTTGCGGTTGACCAGGCCCTGCCCGTGGCAGGTCGCGCAGGTCTTCGGCGACGTGCCCGGCGCGGCACCGCTCCCCCGGCAGGTGTCGCAGGCGCCCTCGCTCGACAGCCGCAGCGACACCGTGGTCCCGGCCAGCGCATCGAGGAACGACAGCGTCGTGGACGTCTCGAGGTCGGCGCCACGACGCGGGCCCTGCGGGCGGCGCGCGCCAGCGCGCTGGCCGCCGAACATGCCGCCGAACAGGTCGGAGAAGCCGCCTCCCCCACCGCGGCCGAACAGGTCGCTCGGGTCGAAGCCGCCGGCTCCCCCGAACCGGGGACCGCCACCGGCGTAGAGCTCGCGCGTCTCGTCGTACTCCTTGCGCTTGGCGGTGTCGCTGAGGACGTCGTAGGCCTCGGAGACCTCCTTGAACCGGTCCTCGCCACCCGGGTTGCGGTCCGGGTGCAGCTCGGCAGCGAGCTTGCGGTAGGCCTTCTTGATGTCCGAGCCCGATGCGTCCTTGGGGACGCCGAGAGCGGCGTAGTAGTCCTTCTCGGCGTAGTCACGCACGCTCATCGGCGTCCCTCCTTCCCTTATCCCTCAGGGGTTTCCGTGCTCTTGCCCGGCTCCGCGACCGCCACGGAGGCGTGCCGCAGGACCCGGCCGTTCTTGATGCGCCAGCCCGGCTGGAGCACCTGGGCGACGGTCTGCACCGACGCCTCGGGGTTGTCCGGCGCCTGCATGAGCGCGTCGTGGATGGCGGGGTCGAACCCGTCGCCCACCTCGGTGAAGCGCTCGAGGCCGTGCCGCTCCGCGAGCTGCTCGAGCCCCTCGCCGACGCCCTTGAAGGGCCCCTCGAGGTCGCCGTGCTGCCGGGCCAGCTCGATGTTGTCGAGCAGCGGGAGCAGGCCCTCGAGCACCCCGGACACCGCCATCTCCACCACCGTCACGCGGTCGCGGTCGACGCGCTTGCGGTAGTTGGCGTACTCCGCGGTGACCCGCTGGAGGTCGGCGAGCAGCTCCGCCTCGCGGTCGGGCACCGCGGGCTCGTCGACGACGACCTCCAGCGGCACGTCGCCGTCGGGGTTGATGCGGCGCATGTCTGTGAAGACGATCGGCGGCTCGTGCTGCTCCGGGGTCTCCGGATCGGTCACTTCGACTCGCCCTCGGTGCTCTCGTCGTCGACGATCTCGGCGTCGACCACGGAGTCGTCCTCGGCCGGCGCGTCCGCGGCGGCAGGGGCCTCCTGCGAGTAGAGGCTCGCACCGACCTCCTGCATCTTCTTGGCCAGCGCCTCGCTCTTCTCGCGGACGGTCGCGACGTCGGCGGTGCCGAGCACGCCGTTCAGGTCCGACAGCGCGGACTCGACCTCGGCCTTGCCCTCGGCCGGGACCTTGTCGCCGTTCTCGGCGAGGAACTTCTGCGCCTGGTGGACGAGGGCGTCGGCCTGGTTGCGGGTCTCCGCTTCCTCCTTGCGCTTCGCGTCCTCCTCCGCGTACTGCTCGGCCTCCTTGATCATCCGGTCGATGTCCTCCTTCGGCAGGGCACTGCCGCCGGTGATCGTCATCGACTGCTCCTTGCCCGTGCCGAGGTCCTTGGCGTGGACGTGGACGATGCCGTTGGCGTCGATGTCGAAGGTGACCTCGATCTGCGGCACGCCCTGCGGCGCCGGCGCGATGCCGGTGAGCTCGAAGTTGCCGAGGCTCTTGTTGGAGGCGGCCATCTCGCGCTCGCCCTGGAAGACCTTGATGTCGACGGACGGCTGGTTGTCGGCCGCCGTCGAGAAGATCTCGGACCGCTTGGTCGGGATGGTCGTGTTGCGCTCGATGAGCTTGGTCATGATGCCGCCCTTGGTCTCGATGCCGAGGGACAGCGGGGTGACGTCGAGGAGCAGGACGTCCTTGACCTCGCCCTTGAGGACACCGGCCTGCAGGGCCGCGCCGATGGCGACGACCTCGTCCGGGTTGACGCCCTTGTTGGGCTCCTTGCCGCCGGTCATGTCACGCACCAGGTCGACGACGGCCGGCATGCGGGTCGAGCCGCCGACGAGGACGACGTGGTCGATGCTCGAGAGCGAGACGCCCGCGTCCTTGATGACCTGCGAGAACGGGCCCTTGCACCGGTCGAGCAGCGACTGCGTGAGCTGCTGGAACTCCGACCGCGTCATCGACACGTCCATGTGCAGCGGCCCGTCGGCGCCGGCGGTGATGTAGGGCAGGTTGATCGAGGTGGCCTGGCTCGACGACAGCTCGATCTTCGCCTTCTCCGCCGCCTCGCGGAGGCGCTGCATCGCCATCTTGTCCTTGGACAGGTCGATGCCGTTCTGGTTGCTGAAGGTCTTCACGAGGTGGTCGACGAGGGCGTTGTCCCAGTCGTCACCACCGAGCTTGTTGTCACCGGCGGTGGCCTTGACCTCGATGACGCCGTCGCCGATCTCGAGGAGCGACACGTCGAAGGTGCCACCACCGAGGTCGAAGACCAGGATCGTCTGCTCCTTGTCGCCCTTGTCGAGGCCGTAGGCCAGGGCGGCCGCGGTGGGCTCGTTGACGACGCGCAGCACGTTGAGGCCCGCGATCTCGCCGGCCTCCTTGGTCGCCTGGCGCTCGTGGTCGGAGAAGTACGCCGGGACGGTGATCACCGCGTCGGTGACCGTCTCGCCGAGGTAGGACTCCGCGTCGCGCTTGAGCTTCTGCAGCACGAACGCGCTGATCTGCTGCGGGGTGAAGGTCTTGCCGTCGATCTCGGTCGTCCAGTCGGTGCCCATGTGGCGCTTGACCGAACGGATGGTGCGCTCGACGTTGGTGACCGCCTGGCGCTTGGCGACCTCGCCGACCAGGACCTCGCCGTTCTTCGCGAAGGCGACGATGGACGGCGTCGTGCGGGAGCCCTCGGCGTTGGCGATGACCGTGGGCTCGCCACCCTCGAGGACGCTGACGACGGAGTTGGTGGTGCCGAGGTCGATGCCGACTGCTCGTGCCATGGAGGTGGATCCTTACGTTGGACGGGGTTGAGTGGAGCGGGCTCATGTTGCCCGACACCCTCCTCAACGGTCAACCAGACCTGAGTGTTCCCGGCTCAAGTCCCCGTGTCGAAGCGGGTCATGCGTGCGCACCTCGCGCTCAGGAACCACGCTGGGAGGCGCACATCATCCGGCCAGCGGCGATCCGTGCCGCCCCACTCAGGATTCCTGAGCCTGCGCACGGCACGGATCCGTTCGTCGCGCCCAGGGTCGGGTGGGAGCATCGGGTGGTGCTGACGAGGATGCGCGGGCGGGACGGCGGCCCCCACCTCGGGACCCGGGCACTGGCCCTCGTCCTCATCCTGCTGCTGGGCGGGCCGCTGACGGTCTTCCTGTGGCGGGTGGGCAGCTATCTGTGGCACGCGGTGGTGGTTTAGGTCGCGCCCAGCGGCGTACACCCCGTGTCGGCAGCCCGGCCCGCGTAACCGGAGACCGGCGTGTCACGATCACGAGTCATGGATGACAGGCCCACTCTGTGAGTGGGCGCACCGGCAGCACGCAGGGAGGCGGTGGACCGTGGGGCTTCTCCTCTGGGTCCTGGTCGGGTGGACAGCAGTCACGGCGGTGGCCGTGCTGGGCGTCACAGCGGTGTGCCGCAGCGGTCACGCCGAGGACGTCGCTCGCGGGTTCGTGGACCTGACGGACGGGGCGACCGGCGGGCGGGTGCCCGAGCCCCGTCCCGCCTCGCGCCCTGAGGTTACTCACGGGTAGCATCCGGGTACCAAGCAGGTCGCGGCGCCCCGCGTAGGCTCGCGCCTGCCCTCGGCACCGTGCGACCAGGAGGACCAGTGGACACCGACCAGATCATCCGGCTCGTGCTCGGGCTCGGGATCATGGCCGTCAGCCTCGGCATCGCCGGCCGCCGAGTGCTCTTCCTCGCCAAGCTCATCACGAGCGGCCAGCCCAGCCCGGGCCGGCTCAAGGACCTGCCGAAGCGCCTCTGGATCCAGGTCGTCGAGGTCTTCGGCCAGCGCCGCCTGCTCAAGTGGAGCGTCCCCGGCGTCGCGCACTTCGTGACCTTCTGGGCCTTCATCATCCTGACGCTGACGATCATCGAGGCCGTCGGCGCGCTGTTCGACCCGCACTTCTACATCCCGATCATCGGCCAGTGGCGCGTCGTCGGCCTCGCCGAGGACCTGATCGGCACGCTGCTGCTCGTCAGCCTGGCGACCTTCGCGCTCATCCGGCGCGAGGAGGACCCGGCGAAGAAGGAGCGCAGCTCGCGCTTCTACGGCAGCCACACCGGCCCGGCCTGGCTCGTGCTGTTCATGATCTCGATGGTCGCGATCACGCTGTTCGGCTACCGCGGGCCGCAGATCAACAACGGCACCTTCCCCTACCAGGACCACCCGTGGTGGACGTTCACGTCCAACATCGTGGCGAAGGCGCTCGACCCCCTGGGCCACGACGCCAACGTGGTGCTCGAGACGTTCTTCATCCTCGCCCAGATCGCCGTGATCTTCGGCTTCCTGGTGATCGTCGTCTACAGCAAGCACCTGCACATCTTCCTGGCGCCGATCAACGTCTCGGTGAAGCGCGACCCCGACCCCGACACCCCGTCGCTCGGTGCTGCGCTGCCGATGATGAGCAACGGTCAGGTGCTCGACTTCGAGAACGCCGATCCTGAGCACGACGTCTTCGGCGTCGGCAAGGTCGAGGACTTCAAGTGGACGGCCATGCTCGACATGGCGACCTGCACCGAGTGCGGGCGCTGCCAGTCGCAGTGCCCGGCCTGGAACACCGGCAAGCCGCTCAGCCCGAAGCTGCTCATCATGGGCCTGCGCGACCACCTGTTCGCGAAGGCGCCGTACATCCTCGCCAGCAACCCGGAGAAGGTCCTCGAGAACGCCGGGTCGGTCGCGGACGAGCACCACGAGAACCACGAGGTGCCGGAGAACGGGTTCGGCCGCATCCTCGGCTCCAACAAGGAGCAGTACGAGCGCCCGCTGGTCGGCGACGAGGCCAGCGGGGGCGTCATCGACCCCGACGTCCTGTGGTCCTGCACGACCTGCGGCGCGTGCGTCGAGCAGTGCCCCGTCGACATCGAGCACGTCGACCACATCCTCGACATGCGCCGCTACCAGGTGCTCATCGAGTCCGCGTTCCCGAGCGAGGCCGGCGTGATGCTGCGCAACCTCGAGAACAAGGGCAACCCGTGGGGCATGAACAACAGCTCCCGCACGGAGTGGATGGACGGCCTCGACTTCGAGGTGAAGGTCGTCGAGGGCCAGATCCCCGACGAGGTCGAGTACCTGTTCTGGGTCGGCTGCGCCGGTGGCCTCGAGGACCGCTCCAAGAAGGTCAGCCGCGCGTTCGCCGAGCTGCTCCACACCGCAGGCGTCGAGTTCGCCGTCCTCGGTGCGATGGAGTCCTGCACGGGCGACCCCGCCCGCCGCCTCGGCAACGAGTTCGTCTTCCAGATGCTGGGCCAGCAGAACGTCGAGGTCCTCAACTCGGTCGGCGCCTCCCGCGACACGGGCGTGAAGATCGTCGCGACCTGCCCGCACTGCTTCAACACCATCAAGAACGAGTACCCGCAGCTCGGCGGCGACTACGAGGTCGTCCACCACACTCAGCTGCTGGGCAAGCTCGTCGCCGAGGGGCACCTCACCCCGGTCGAGCCGGTCGACAAGTCCGTGACCTACCACGACCCCTGCTACCTCGGGCGGCACAACCGGGTCTACACGCCACCGCGCGAGATCCTCGAGGCCGTCCAGGGCCTGGTCGCCACCGAGATGCCCCGCTGCAAGGAGCGCGGCTTCTGCTGCGGCGCCGGCGGTGCCCGGATGTGGATGGAGGAGAAGATCGGCAAGCGCATCAACGTGGAGCGCACCGACGAGGCCCTCGCCACCGACTCCGACATCATCAGCACGGCCTGCCCGTTCTGCATCACGATGCTGTCGGACGCCGTCACGGCCAAGAAGCAGAGCGGCGAGGCGCGCGAGGAGATCGAGGTCCTCGACGTGAGCCAGATCCTCGCCCGCTCCCTCGGCAAGAAGGTCCCGGTGGGAGTCGCCCCGGGCGGCAGCAGCCCGGAGGCCGCGGCAGGAGCGGACAACCCGCAGCTGGCCAGCAGCCCGGAGCCGGCCGGCGGTACGCCCGACCTCGGCGCCGAGGTCACGGGCACCGAGCCCGGCGACGCCCCCGGCGGCGAGTCGGAGCACCCGCACGGCGGTCCGCCCCAGCCACCCACGCCCTAGTGGTCCTGCGCCGCCGCGAGCCGCCCCCCGACCCGTTCGAGCGGGCGGCTCGCCGCGTCGATCCCCAGTACGCGCAGCTCGCCGAGGCCGCGGAGATGCCGCGGTCGATGCGTGCGACCCGGGTGCTCGCCCTGTTCCTCGGGCTGGTGCTGGTCACCCGCGCGGTGAAGCGCGGGGGAGACGGCGGTACGACCCTGGAGCCGTCCTGCACCACCGCCGCGTTCGCCCTGGGCCGGACCGAGGTGCTCAAGGGCGGTGCGATCGCCTGGCAGGCGGTGGGGCCGGCGGACGCGAGGGTGGAGCTCGCCCTCGACAGCCCGCACCAGCCGCCGGCCGGGCTGCTGGTCCCCGCCACCGCCCTGACGTCCTGCCGGGCGCGCGGCCGCTTCGTCCTCGACGCGGCTGCCGGGGAGCACCAGGTCACGGCGTACCTCGTCTCGGCGGAGGGCCGGGCGACGGTGATCGCGACGAAGACGGTCACGATCAGCTAGGGCACCGATCACAGGGACCCCACAGCGGGCTTCCAGGGCAACCGCCAGGCAGCCGCCCGACGCTGAAGCCCATGACCACGTTGATGACCGCTCCGCCGACGCCCGTCGTGACGCCGCCGCCCGCCCGTCGCAGCCTCGAGCGCCCCGCGCTCGCGGCCCTGCTGCTGGGAACGGCCCTGCTCTACCTCTGGGACCTGGGCGCGAGCGGCTACGCCAACTCGTTCTACGCGCAGGCCGTGCAGGCAGGCACGAAGAGCTGGAAGGCGATGCTCTTCGGCTCGCTGGACGCGGGCAACGCGATCACCGTCGACAAGCCCGCGTTCTTCCTGTGGCCCATGGAGCTCAGTGCCCGCGTCTTCGGGTTCGGCAGCTGGTCGATGCTGGTGCCGCAGGCGCTCGAGGGCGTCGCGACCGTCGCGCTGGCCCACGCAGCGGTCAAGCGGCTCACCGGCTCGTGGGTCTGGGGCATCGCGACGGGCGCGGCGCTCGCGGTCACGCCGGTCGCGGTCCTCATGTTCCGCTTCAACAACCCCGACGCCATGCTGGTGCTGCTGCTGACCGGCGGTGCGTACGCCGTGGTCCGGGCCCTCGAGCACGCCTCGGGACGGTGGCTCGCGCTGGCCGGCTTCCTCGTCGGCCTCGGCTTCATCACCAAGATGGGCCAGGCCCTGCTGGTGGTCCCCGCGATGGGCCTGACCTACCTCGTCGCAGCACCCACCGTGTTGGTCACCCGCATCAGGCACCTCGTGCTCAGCCTGGTCCCGATGGTCGTCGGCGCCGGCTGGTGGATCGCGCTCGTCACCTGGTGGCCCGGCGACAGGCCGTGGATCGGCGGGTCGACCGACGGCACCGAGCTCGACCTGGCCCTCGGCTACAACGGCCTGGGCCGGCTCTTCGGCAGCGGTCAGGGCAACGGCGCTGGCGGTGGCGGCGGGATGGGTGGCAACGGCGGCTTCGGCGGCGCCACCGGGCTGGGCCGGCTGTTCCGCAGCGACATGGCGACCGAGGCGTCCTGGCTGCTGCCGGGTGCCCTGCTCGCCCTGGTGCTCGGCCTCTACCTCAGCCGCAGGGCGCCGAGGACCGACAAGCGCCGCGCCGGGCTGATCCTCTTCGGCGGCTCGCTGCTCGTCACCGCCTTCGTCTTCAGCGAGATGAAGGGCGTGATCCACCCCTACTACACGATCGCGCTCGCCCCGCTGATGGCCGGCGTCCTCGCGATCACCGGCGCGCTGTGCTGGCAGCAGCGGCACGACCTGGTCGCTCGCCTCGGCGCCGCCGCCGTCGTCGAGACCACCGTCCTCTGGGACGTGCACCTGCTCGGCTCGTGGCAGCCGACGGTCAAGGCGCTGGTCGTGATGGCGTCGACGGTCGCCGTGACCGCCATGGTGTGGGGCGCGCGCATCAGGCAGGTGGCGACGGTCGGTCTGGTGGCGGCTGTCATCGCGGGCCTCGGCGGCTCGGCCGCGTACGCCGTGAGCACCGCCTCTCACCCGCACTCCGGGTCGATCCCGAGCGCGGGGCCGGTCTCGAGCTCGATGGGCGGGGACGGGACGACGAGCAACACAGCTCTGGTCGCGCTGCTGAAGGCGACCACGACGACCTGGGCCGCCGCGACCAGCGGCTCCCAGAGCTCGGCCCCCCTGCAGCTGGCCAGCGGCAAGCAGGTGATGGCGATCGGCGGCTTCAACGGGGGCGACGCGGCGCCGACGCTGGCCCAGTTCAAGGCGTGGGTCGCCGAGGGCCGGATCAGCTACTACGTCGTCGGGGGCGGCATGGGCGGCGGCCCCGGTGGCGGCAACAGCGACATCGCGAGCTGGGTGGCCTCGAGCTACACGACGACGACAGTCGGCGGGACCACCGTCTACGACCTGCGCACGACATCATGAGCAGCATGACCACCCGGGGCGAGCGGCAAGCAGCGAACGCCGCCGCCCAGGGGCTGCAGTCCGCGACCTGGCGGGCGCTCGGCACCGGGGTCCAGCTCGTCGTCACCGACCACCTCGACGAGGCCCGCGCGGCCGTCGAGCAGGTGCTCGCCGAGGTCGACCTCGCCGCCAGCCGGTTCCGCGAGGACAGCGAGCTCAGCAAGCTGCCTGTCGGGCAGTGGGCGACCGTCTCCCCCTTGCTGGCAAGGCTTCTCACCGTCGCCCGGGACGCCGCCGAGTGGACCGACGGGCTGGTCGACCCGACCGTCGGCACGAGCCTCAGGGACCTCGGGTACGACCGGACGTACACCGCGATCGTGCAGGGCGCACCGGTGACGGTTGTCCGCCGTCCGGTCGGCTGGCGGGCCCTCGAGATCGACGGCGAGCGGGTGCGCGCACCGGAGGGCTTGGACCTCGGGGCCACCGCCAAGGGCGTCGCCGCCGACCTCTGCGCCGAGGCCGCTGGTCAGGTCAGCAAGCACGTCCTCGTCGGCCTGGGCGGCGACCTGGCGACTGCCGGCGACCGGAGCTGGCCTGTGCTGGTCCGGGACACGAGCGACTACGAGGAGACAGACGACAGCGGCCAGGTGGTCGACCTGACGGGTGCCCTCGCGACGAGCGGCACCCGGGCTCGGACGTGGAACCGGGGTGGGCGCCTGGTCCACCACCTGCTCGACCCGCGCACCGGGATGCCGACCCAGGGTCCCTGGCGGACGGTCAGCGTCGTGGCGGCCACGTGCGCGCTGGCCAACACGGCGAGCACCGCGGCCATCGTTGCCGGAGCGGACGCTGAGAGCTGGCTGCGGTCGCGTGGGTTCAGCGCGAGACTGGTGCACGACGACGGCTCCGTCGCCACGGTCGGGGACTGGCCCCGGGAGGAGGTGGACTGATGGCAGCGCCGACCCTGGGCCAGGCACCGCTCTGGTACCTGTCCCGCAGCACCGGCATCGTCAGCTTCGTCCTCCTCACCGTGGCCCTCTGCCTCGGCATCGCCTCGACCCGGCGCGCCCTCGCCAGCCCGGCGTGGCCGCGGTTCGCGACCCAGGGCCTGCACCGCAACGTGTCGTTGCTGGGCATCGGCTTCCTCGTCGCGCACGTGGTCGTGACGATCGCCGACGGCTTCGTGCCGATCAGCTGGTGGAACACGCTGATCCCGTTCACCAGCGGCGGCTACAAGCAGAACCTCTGGACGGGGGTCGGCACGCTCGCGTCCGACCTGATGCTGGCGATCGTCCTCACGAGCCTGCTGCGCCTCAGGATGAGCGCCGGCGTCTGGCGGTGGGTCCACCTCAGCTCCTACGCGGCCTGGCCGCTCGCCTGGCTGCACTTCCTCAAGAACGGCACCGACTCGGCGCACGGCAGCTTCGGGCTCTGGATCGCCATCGCCGCCGCGGTCCTCGTCGGAGGGGCGACGGGCGCCCGCGCGACCCTTCGCGACGACCCGGCACCGGTGCGGAGCGTCGTCCGATGAGGCTGCTCACCGACTCGGGCCCGACGCTCGGGGAGCACGAGGCCGGCTACGGCCCGCTCTCGCTGCCGCCTCGCGCGCAGCTGCTCGACGCCGTCGAGGCCTCCGGGCTGCTCGGCCGAGGAGGAGCTGGCTTCCCGACGGCTCGCAAGATGCGCACGGTCGCCGCAGGCAGGAACCCCGTCGTCCTCGGCAACGCGTGCGAGGGCGAGCCGGCCAGCAGCAAGGACCTGACCCTGCTGACCCGGCACCCGCACCTGGTCCTCGACGGGCTGTCCGCGGCCGCTGCTGCCGTCGGTGCCCGGGAGCAGCACCTCGCCGTCCACGCCGGCAGCCCCTCCCTGCCGGTGCTGCGGGCAGCGCTCGCCGAGCGCCGCGAGCCGGTGGTCCTGCACGAGCTGCCGCACGCCTACACGGCGTCCGAGGAGTCGGCCCTCGTCAGCTTCGTCAACACGGGCACGGCGAAGCCGCTGTTCACGCCACCCCGCCCGTTCGAGCAGGGCATCGGCAAGCGCCCGACACTGGTCAACAACGCCGAGACCCTTGCCCACCTGGCGCTCATCGCCCGCCGCGGACCCCAGTGGTTCCGAGAGGTGGGCGACCGTGAGGAGCCGGGTACGCAGCTGCTCACCGTCAACGGCACCGTGGTCGAGGTCCCGAGCGGCTCCGCCCTGAGAGACGTCGCCGACCTCGAAGGCGTGCAGGCCGTGCTCGTGGGCGGTTACTTCGGTGCCTGGCTGTCGGTGGCCCAGGCACGCGAGGTGAGCCTCACGCACCGCGACCTGCGGGCTGCTGGTGGCGCCCTGGGCGCGGGCATCGTGCTGACGCTGCCCACCGGGTCCTGCGGCGTCGTCGAGACCGCGCGCGTCGCGGCGTACCTCGCGAACGAGAACGCCGGTCAGTGCGGACCGTGCTTCAACGGGCTGCCCGCCATCGCGAACGCGGTGCGCGCGCTGGCCATCGGGCCGTGGGACGACACGACCATGACCGCGCTCGACCGCTGGCTCGGCGTCGTGCCGGGGCGAGGCGCCTGCCGGCACCCCGACGGGGCGGTCCGGTTCGTGCTGAGCGGCCTGGCGGTCTTCGCCGAGGACGTCGCCGCGCACCGCGCCGGGCGGCCGTGCGCAGGCGCGCAGGCGCCTCCGGTGCTGCCGGTGCCGAGGAGGGCCGCGGCATGAGGCTGCGCGTGAACCCGATCGACTGCGCGGCGCACGGGCTGTGCGCGGAGCTGCTGCCGGAGTGGGTGTCGCTCGACGAGTGGGGCTACCCGGCGGTCGACGACCAGCCGCTGCCTGCTCAGCTCGTGAAGGACGCGAAGCGCGCCGCCGCGGCGTGCCCGACGCTGGCCCTGAAGCTGCTCCAGGACTGACGGCCGTAACGCATCCGCAACCGAAAGGAGGACTTGTCGGACTGACAGCGAACTGACACCCCGTGGCCACCCAGCTGCTGCACCTGCCGCACCGCCGTGTCGTCCCGTCGCGCTCGCTGCTGCCCCCCGAGCTGCCGCCCGTGCCCCTGTGGCTGCAGGCGCGCATCTCGGCGCGGGGCCTGGGCAGGACGGTCGCCGGTCGCCCCTACCTGCTGTACGGCCAGGGCCGCCTCGGCAGCACGCTGCTCGGCACGCTGCTGTCGAGCCACCCGGACGTCGCCTTCGGCAACGAGGTGCTGCGGGCGGCGGTGCGCGCACCCGGTGCCTACCTCAACGGCCTGCGCGCCCGGTCGTCGGCGCGCCACTACGGCTGCCACGTGAAGCCCTACCACCTCACCGACTTCCAGGGCGTCGACGACCCGCGCCGGTGGCTGGGCCGCAGGCACGAGGAGGGGTGGCTGCTGGTCCACCTGCAGCGCCGCAACACGCTGCTGCACGTGCTGAGCAACATGACGCGCAACCAGATGGCGACCTCGCACTTCGTCGCCGGCGACGGCAGGGAGGTCCCGCGCCTCGTCGTCGACACCGGTGACCTGCTCCGGTGGATGGGGCTGCGGGCCCAGGCGGTGCAGGACGAGCTGCTCCAGCTGTCCGGCCTGCCCGCCCTCCCTGTCGTCTACGAGGACGACCTGCTGCCCGGCCCAGCCGCCTGGGCGGAGGTGACCGCCCGGCTGTTCACCGCGCTGGGCGTCGAGCCGTGCGACGTCGGGTCGTCGCTGCGCAAGATCAACCCGACGCGGCTCGAGGACTTCGTGGAGAACGCCGACGAGGTGCGCGCCGCCGTGGCGGACAGCCCCCACGCCGCCTGCCTCGCCGGACTGGACTGACCGACCGGACGGACGCCCCGGGCCGAGCGCCTGAGGCGTGACTATCCTGCCGAAGACGATCGCATCGCCGACCCCCTCGGCCGTAGGAAGGCACCGACGCATGCACGCGGACCCGGACAGCGAGCCCGACGACCTGATCGTGGAGATCGAGGCCAGCGGGCGGCGCCTCGTCGAGGCGCTGACCGAGCAGCTCGCCGCCGGCCAGGTCGAGACCCTCTACACCCTTCAGACCGCAGCGGCGCAGGTCCGGCGGCACACGGCCGCCGTGACGGGGGCGACCGAGTCGCGGGGGGGGGGCCGCCCCGCCCCGGGCCACCACCACCGCGCGGGGGTGGCGCCGGGGGGGGGCCCCCGGC
>CBIHPE010000093.1:0-14054 GCA_966212015.1 uncultured Frankiales bacterium
TGCAGCGACCGCGCTAAGCCGCGCAGCCCTAACTTGGTCGCGTTGTAGAGCGTGGTGTGCGGCGTCGAGGTGAGGCCCGCGAGCTAGCTAACGAAGACCAGCGACCCGGACCGCTGGCTCAGCATGCGTGGAAGCAGGCCGTGCGCGAGGGTGACGGCCGCCCCCAGGTTCACGTCCAGCGCCCGGCGGGCCTGCTCGACCGTGAAGGACCCGAGCGCGCCCGTCCCGGGCAGCGCGGCGTTCGAGACGAGCACGTCGACGGCGCCCGCCTCCGACACCAGCCGCTGCACCTCGGCAGGGTCGGACAGGTCGGCCGGGATCGCGCGGGCACCGGTCTCCGCCGCCAGCGCAGCGAGGTCGTCGGCGCGCCGTCCGGTGAGCACCAGGTCGGCGCCGGCCGCGTGGAGCCGCCGCGCGAGCGTGCCTCCGAGGCCACCGGTCGCGCCCGTCAGGAGGACCGTCCGGCCTGTCAGCACCCGTCCATCCTGCAGCACCCGTGCAACGGCCCTAGAGTCCGCTGGTGCCCAGCCTCCGGCGTACCGCCCTGCTCGCCTCCGCCGTGCTCGGCGGGATGGCCCTCCGGGAGAAGCAGCAGTCCCTGGCGATCACCGACCCGGCCGAGCGCGCGCAGACCCTGCGACGCAAGATCGCCGTCGCCACCTGGCACGCCCCGGTCGAGGGCCGGCTGATGACCCGCATCGTCATCGACGCCGAGCCGGTCCAGGCCTACGTCGACAGCCGTCGCGCCGCCGGCGCCAAGGGCCTGACGATCATGCACGTGCTCGGCGCCGCGGCGGCTCAGGCCGTGCACGCCGTCCCCGCCGCCAACGCGCGGGTCCGCGGCAGCCGGATCGTGCCGTTCGACGACATCTCCGTCGGCTTCGCCGTCGACATCGGCCAGGGCACCGACCTCGCCCCCTGCAAGATCTCGAACGCCGACCAGCTCACCCCGGCCGAGATCGCCAACCAGGTGTGGGCCGGCGTGAAGCAGCTCCGCGCCGGCGTCGACCAGGGCTTCAACACCACGACGAAGGTCGCCGCCTGGGTGCCCGGGCCCCTGATGCGGCCGCTGATGATGGTCAGCTCCACCTGGCTCGGCGGCCTCGGCAAGCCGCTGCTCGGCCAGGACGGCAACCCGCTCGGCTCGGTGTTCATCAGCAACGTCCAGCCGCTCGGCGTCGAGGAGGTCTTCCTCGCCCCGCTGCCGTTCGCCCGCACCCCGGTCTACATCAGCCTCGGGGTCGTCACCGACCGGGCGGTCGTCCGCGACGGCAAGGTCGTCGTCGTACCCCAGTTCACGCTGTGCCTCACCGGCGACCACCGGCTCGTCGACGGCGTGCAGTGCGCGATCTACTTCGACGCCCTCAAGCGCTTCCTCGCCGATCCGGAGACGCTCGGCGGGTAGGGCTCAGACGGTCGCGATCTGCACGTGCGAGGCCCCGACGGTCAGGGCGGCCAGGTCCCGCGGATCGCTCGTCAGGATCAAGGTCGGCTGCCCCCGCCGCATCGCCGTCGTCGCGACCAGGGCATCGACGGTGTCGCTCCGCCGGGTCCGCCCGAGCAGGCGGCCCGCCTCCGCGGCCAGCGTCGCGTCGACCACGTCGACCAGCGCGTTCTTCGTCAGCAGGTGGATCCGGGCGTCACGCCCACTGCCTCGGAGGGTCTCGATGAGCGTGACCGCGTTGAGGACGAGTGGGAGCTCCAGCTCGCGGGCCCGGGCGATCCAGGCTGCCGCCCGGTGATCACCGGCCGCTGCCTTGCTCAGCCCGTCGCTGTCGAGGACGAGCGCCGTCGCCGCGTGGCCTTGACCGGGGGGCTTGCGGGCCTTGGGTCGGGCCATGCCTGCCGCACCTCCTCCATGATCTCGCCGGGGATCGCCCCGTGATCGGCTGTGTGGGAGGCGAGGAACTCCTCCAGGTCCGCCATGTGCTCGGCCATCCGCAGTCCGTCGGCGACGTAGGCCGACAGCCCTCGACTGCCGGCCCGTGCCCGTGCACTGGCCACGAGATGCCTGGGCAGCGTCACACTGACCTTCTCGAACGCCGGCTCGTTCATGCCTCGATCCTACCGCCGGTAGCATTCGGCCACCGTCGGTCTCCACAGGGCCCACCCAACGAGCCGGCCCACTCCTGGCTAGTGAGGATGTGACGGTGACCGAGGACCACGTCGACTTCGACGCGTTCGTCGGACCGCACCTGTCTGCGATGTGGGCGCTGGCCACGCGACTGGCCGGACCCGTGGCGCGCGAGGACGTCTACCAGGAGGCGCTCGAGACAGCCTGGCGCAAGAGGTCCACGTTCGATCCCTCCCGCGGCTCGGTGAGGACCTGGCTGCTCCTGCTCGTCCACGACCGGTGCCGCAAGCACTGGCGAGGGGTCCGCCCGACGTCAGAGCTCGTCGACGTCGCGGACCCAGGTTCCGACGTCGAGGCGCACCTCGACATGTCCCGCGCCGTCGCCGAGCTGCCCCCGCGCCAGCGGCTCGCCGTCGAGCTGTTCTACGTCCTGGGCCTCCCGGTCGCCGAGTGCGCCGAGGTCATGCAGTGCTCGACCGGCACCGTGAGCTCCACGCTCTCGGACGCCCGTCGCGCCCTACGCAGCAAGCTGGAGGTGACCGGGTGAGCGACTTCGAGGAGCGCCTCACGACCTGGGGTACGACGGAAGCAGCGGCGATCGGAGGGCCACCCGCGTTTCGGCGGAGGCCGAAGCGACGCTGGCTCCCGGTGGCGGCTGCGGCAGCCGCTGTCCTGTTGGTGGTCGGGGGAGCCGCCTGGTTCCAGAGCACCAGGGTCGAGGGAGGTGGATTGCCCGCCGGGACACCGACCCCCTCGGTCTCGTCGCCCGTGCCGTCACCCTCGGTCCTCCCGGTCGCGGAGGTCCCCTGGGCTGCCCTCGCCGCCGGGCCGACGATCTCCGAGTCGCCACTGCCCCGCCCCACCCCCGACTCCTCGCTCCCGACGTGCCGAGCGGACGAGCTCTCGGCGACCGACAACGGGACGGCCGACGGCGCTGGCGGGACGCTGCTCCGGGCCTGGGTGCTGCGCAACACGGGATCTCGCCGGTGTGCGCTCAGCGGCACCGTCGACGGCGTGTCCGGGCTCATCGACGGACAGCGCCGAGACTTCGTCCTGGGGTCCGGCGGACCGCCGCAGGCGCCGCTCCGGCCCGCAGAGCTGTCGCCGGGGGACACCGCGCCTGTGAGGTGGTCCTACTACCCGCGGTGCGACGGCCCCCAGCCCTCGTCGACGCCGACGGCGACCCACATCAGGCTCGCGCTGCTGGGTGGCACGGTCGACGTCGCCGGTGCGGGCATCGGCTTCGGGTGCGACTCCGGGCTGCTGATGTCGGTCGACCAGCTCGGCCAGCCCAACGAGCCCTTGACGTACTCCGTGCTCACGCTCGAGCACCTGAACGCAGCGATCGCCACGACAGGCACGCTTCGCGCAGGCGAGGACAACGACGTCGTCGTCACCCTCTCGAACCCCACGGACGCGGACATCGCGCTCGAGCCCTGCCCGTCGTACCTGGTCTGGACGGACAAGACCAAGCTCCAGTACCGGCTGAACTGCGCCCAAGCCCATCCCGTACCCGCTCACGGCTCGGAGACCTTCGCCATCAAGGTCGCCGTGTCACACGACGCCCTGACCGGCAGCTCCTACCTCAACTGGTCGCTGCTGCTCGTCGCTCGGCGTGAGGTCTTCGCCCACGCTGCGGTCACCATCGTCGGCGGGCAGGACCCCTACACCGGTCACGAGGCATGCACCTTCGGGCACGCCAACGAGGTCCCGTGCGCCAAGGGGATGGTGCCCGGCAAGGAGTACCCGTACCTGCTGCGCACCCACTGCGGGCTCCAGTACCTGTTCGCAGACGGGGAGAAGTGGGAGGCAGAACGGCCGCTGCCGGAGTCGGACTCGCCGGAGAAGTACGCCAGGGACGACGACCCCGGCTTCGTCACGCTCATGAAGCCGGGGCGGGTCCTGGAGTACCGGACGAGCCGCGGCGTCCAGGTCGTCATGCAGCCGCTCCACACCTCTCACGGCGGCTGCGACTGAGCGCACCCACACGTGGGCCGGTCGAAGACGCCCCGGGCAGCCGGCCTCGAGCGTGAGCAGCCCTGCCGGAGCGGCCCTGTGTGTGGGTCGGGACGGGCGGCTACTCGGCGGCTGCGAGCTTGATGCTCACGCTGTTGATGCAGTAGCGGTCGCCGGTCGGGGTCTGCGGCGCGTCGTCGAAGACGTGGCCGAGGTGGCTGCCGCAGGTGCCGCAGCGGACCTCGACGCGGCGCATGCCGTAGCTGTTGTCCTCGAGCAGCTCGACGTTGTCCTTGTCGGTCGGCTCGTAGAAGCTCGGCCAGCCGCAGTGGCTGTCGAACTTGGCCTCGCTGGTGAACAGCTCGGCGCCGCAGGCCCGGCAGGAGTAGGTGCCGAGGGTCTTCGTGTCGGTGTACTCGCCGGTGAACGCGCGCTCGGTCCCGGCCTCGCGGAGCACGTGGTACTCCTCGGGCGTCAGCTCGGCCTTCCACTCCTCCTCGGACTTCTGGACGGGGTAGGTGCGGGTGCTGTCCACAGGGCGATCCTTCCTGAACCTCTTGAGCAGTCTCACGTCATCATCAGCGATCGGTAGTCCCTCCGTGTTCCCCGGCGTTACAGGTCGTAGGTTGACCGCATGCCTGACCCGTTCATCGAGATCACCGTCGACACGCCGACCGGCGAGCGCGTGATCAAGGTCAGCAACCCCGAGAAGACGTACTTCTCCGGGCTGCCGGAGGGCAAGGGCCGCAAGCTCGACCTGGTCGAGTACTACCTCGCGGTCGGCGACGGGATCGTGCGCGCGCTGCGGGAGCGGCCGACCGTGCTGAAGCGGCACCCCGGTGGCGCCGAGACCGAGGCGATCTACCAGAAGCGGCTGCCCGACCACGCGCCGGCGTGGGTCGAGGGAGTGACGGTGTCGTTCCCGTCGGGGCGGACGGCCCGGGAGCTCTGCCCGGTCGACTCGGCGCACGTCGCCTGGGCCGCGACGCAGGGCACGCTCGACTTCCACCCGTGGCCGTCGCGCCGGGCCGACACCGAGTCGCCGGACGAGCTGCGCGTCGACCTCGACCCGATGCCGGGCACCGACTGGGACGACGTCGTCGAGGTCGCGATGGAGCTCAAGGCCTTCTTCGACGAGCTGGGCTTCGTGACGTTCCCGAAGACGAGCGGGTCCAAGGGCATCCACGTCTACCTGCGGATCGCGCCGTCGTGGACGTTCACCGAGGTGCGGCACGCGACCGTCGCCGTGGCGCGCGAGATCGAGAGGCGCCGCCCCGAGCTGGCGACGGCGCGGTGGTGGCGGGAGGAGCGCGGGGAGCGGGTCTTCCTCGACTACAACCGGATGGCCCGCGACCAGACGATCGCGTCCGCCTACTCCGTACGAGCGACGAAGAACGCCTACGTGTCAGCGCCCCTCACATGGGGCGAGGTCACGACCGCACGGGTCGAGGACTTCGACATCTGGACGATGCGCGAGCGCTTCGCCGAGCTCGGCGACGTGCACGCCGCGATCGACGACGTGCACCACGACATCACGCCGCTGCTCGAGCTCTACGCGTCGCAGGGCGAGGGCGAGGCGCCGTTTCCGCCCCAGTTCGCGAAGCAGGAGGGCGAGCCGCTGCGCGTGCAGCCGTCACGCAAGCGACGGCAGCGCGGCGACCCGCCCGACCCCAACTACCCGAACGGCTGACCGCCCGTTCGTCGAAACCTCGTGGATGAGGAAGCCCGCGCGCTCACGGTGCATGAGCTCTCCCCCGGACGTCGCAGCATCTGTGATGATCCACGGGCGGCCAGGCCACGTGCTGAGCCTCAGGCGAAGAACGCGTCGTCGCCCTGCAGGTCCTCGCGCATCTCGAGCAGGTCGGTGGCCCGCTCGCCGAGGAACGTGAAGAGGATGCCGCCCTTGCTGACGCGGGTCGTGCCGTTCCGCGTCGCGGTGATCTGGTGCACCGAGGTGACGTGCCCCATGCCGTCGCTGAAGACGTTCAGCAGGTCGGCCCGGAACGTACCGTCGGTCAGCTGCGCCAGGGTGCCGTAGTAGCCGAGCACCGCATCGATGCCCTTGTAGCCGCCGGCGACCTGGCTGTTGCCCGGCACGTGCTGCGTCACGTCGTGCGCCAGGATCGTCCGCAGGGTCTCGATGTCGCCCGTGTTGAACGCGGCGTAGCCGCGCTTCACGAGCGTCACGTAGATGTCGTCGGACGAGCCGATGCCGGGCTTGGTCGCGTAGCGCGTCGCCTCCGACGAGTAGTCGACCATGACGCACGGCTCGTCGCCGACGACCCAGGCGTCGTGACCGGCGGGCAGGTCGAAGATGTCCCCGCCCTCGACGCTCAGCTGCGTGCCGTCGTCGAGCTGGATCTGCATCCGACCCGAGACGACGTAGCCGAGGTGGTGGACCTGGCAGCTCTTCGTACCGGCCATCGGCGCGATGTCCTGCGACCACCGCCAGCCCGGTTCGAACGTGCCCTTCAGGAGCGTGAGACCACCTGCGCTTCCCAGCACTGCGTGCCCGTGCGCAGGAAAGGTGCGGGTCTCCCCGTCACGCTCGATGTTCTTGATGCTGGTTCCCATAGAGGGACACCCCCGTCCGGCTCGGGGCCGGAAAGCCAGAGCGGATCCGGCCACGGTCCCGATGCTGGCACCGCGACGTGGACCGCACCAGGGACGAAAGGGGCGGCTTTCGGCGATCACCCCACGGTCAGCCAACGACGCGCATCAGGCCCTCCTGCATGACCGTCACGGCCAGCTGCCCGTCCTGCGTGTAGATCTCGCCGTGGGCGAGCCCGCGGTTGCCGATGGTGCGCGGCGAGTCCTGGCTGTAGAGCCACCACTCGTCGGCGCGGAACGGCTGGTGGAACCACATCGCGTGGTCGAGCGACGCCAGCATCACCGGGTCCTGGCCCATGGCGAGGCCGTGGGTCAGCAGCGTCGAGTCGAGCAGCGTCATGTCGCTCGCGAACGTCACGGCGCACACGTGCAGCAGCGGGTCGTCGGGCAGCGTGCCGTCGGCGCGCATCCAGACCCGCGACTGGGCCTCCTTCGGCCCCGGCCGGTCCCGGAGCACCCGCGGCGGGTCGGTCACGTAGCGGATGTCGATGGGTCGCGGCCTGCTGAACCAGCCGTCGAGCTCGTGCTTCCAGGGCGCCATCCGCTCCTGCAGCGTCGCCAGGCCGTCCGGCGGCGGCACGTCCGGCATGGGCCGCTGGTGCTCGAGGCCCTTCTCCAGCGTCTGGAAGGACGCGCTCAGGTGGAAGATCGCCTTGCCGTGCTGGATGGCCACCACGCGACGGGTCGTGAAGGAGCGGCCGTCCCTGATGCGGTCGACCTCGTAGACGATCGGCACCGACGGGTCACCGGGGCGCAGGAAGTACGCGTGCAGCGAGTGCACCGGCCGGTCGTCGGGCACGGTGCGCCCGGCCGCGACCAGCGCCTGCCCCGCCACCTGGCCGCCGAAGACCCGGATGCCGAGCGGCTCGGACGTCGGCTGGCTGCCGCGGAAGATGTCGACCTCGATCTGCTCGAGGTCGAGCAGATCGACGAGGCGCTCGAGGGGGGTCTTGTCGCTCACCCGCCCATCCTGTCAGGACGGGTGATGACGCCCGGTGACGGCCTGCGAAACCTGCTAGAACTCCTCGCATGAGACGTGGGCTGGCCGTGACCGCACTGGCGGTCCTGGCCGTGAGCGGGTGCCAGCACGGGCATCCCGGCGCGTCCCCGAAGCCGACACCGACGCCGACGGTCGCGCGCATCGACCCGATAGCCCTTCTCGAAGGGCTGGACGGGACGACGCTCCCCACCGTGGATGCCGACAGCGTCGACAAGCGCTACCGGAACGCCTGGGACACCTACACCGCGCAGTGCGGCGACTCGTCGGCCACGCTGACCCGCTACCTCCTCGGCATGCACGAGGAGCTGCTGCGGGACCTGCACAAGGACGTCAAGCGCATCGCGATCCTCGAGGCGGTCAACAGGATCGGCCGCACCTTTGCCTCCGGGCCCGGACGACTCGTGCGGCTCGCTCTTCTCGCTGTACGACGAGCAGCTCAGGCGAGCGACACCGTCTGGGTGATGCGCACGGCCTCCAGTAGGCGGCGGTCGTGGGTTACGAGCAGCAGCGTCCCCTCGTAGGCGTCGAGGGCCTCCTCGAGCTGCTCGATGGCCGGCAGGTCGAGGTGGTTCGTCGGCTCGTCGAGGACGAGCAGGTTGACGCCGACGGCTTGCAGGAGCGCCAGTGAGGCCCGGGTCCGCTCGCCGGGCGAGAGGGAGCTGCCGGGCCGGAGTGCGTGGTCGCCGCGGAGCCCGAACTTGGCGAGCAGGGTGCGTACGTCGGCAGGGACCCACTCCGTCCGCTCCCGGATCACGTCCATCGCCGAGGCCTCACCGCTGAACAGCGACCGGGCCTGGTCGATCTCACCGAGCTTCACCCCTGACCCGAGTGACGCGCGCCCAGCCGTGAGCGGGACCCGGCCGAGCAGCGCGTTCAGCAGGGTGGACTTGCCGGCGCCGTTGGGGCCGACGATCGCGATCCGGTCGCCGGCGCTGACCTGCAGGTCGATCGGTCCGAGGGTGAACGAGCCTCGCGAGACGACTGCTCCGGAGAGCACCGCGACGACGTCGCCCGACCGCGGGGCAGCCGCGATCGACATCTGCAGCACCCACTCCTTGCGGGGCTCGTCGACCTCGTCGAGCCGGTTCAGCTGCGCCTCGATCGTCTTGACCCGTCCCGCAGCGTGGGTGGCCGCCTCGATGCGAGCGCCCTTTGCCGCGCGGTCGTTGTCGGGCGTCTTCCCCTTGGCCCGCAGCGCGCCTCGTACCGACTGCTCGCGCTGTCGCTGCGCCTGGGACACGAGTCCCTCGCGCTTGTCGGCGTACTGCTCGAAGGCGTTGCGTGCCTGCTGCCGGGCGAGCGCGCGCATCTCCAGGTAGGCGTCCCACCCGCCGTTGTAGAGGCGGGCGGTGCGGAGCGGGCCGTCGATGTCGAGGACCGACGCGATGGTGCGGGAGAGGAACTCGCGGTCGTGGGAGACCAGGACCAGTCCGGCCTGCAGCTCGTCGACGAACCGCTCGAGCCGCTCGAGACCGCGGAAGTCGAGGTCGTTCGTCGGCTCGTCGAGCAGGAACACGTCGAAGCGGCTCAGGAGCACGGAGGCGAGCGAGGCCCGCGCAGCCTGGCCGCCGGAGAGCGTGGTCATCTCGGCGGCCAGCAGGGCAGGCGAGAGCCCCACGTCCTCGCACACCTCCTCCGCGCGCGACTCCAGGTCCGCGCCGCCGAGGTCGAGCCAGCGCTGGAGCGCCTCGTCGTAGAGGTGCGGGTCGGACTCGATCTGCTGCGTCGCGTGGTCGAGCGCGGCCTGCGCGGCGGTCACCCCGGTGCGGCGGAGCAGGAACTGCAGCGCCGTCTCGCCGTGGACGCGGTCGGGTTCCTGGGGCAGCAGGCCGACGTTGGCGGTCGGGGGAGCCAGCGTCACCGACCCGCCGTCGGGGACGAGATCGCCTGCCAGGCAGGACAACAGGGTCGACTTGCCCACGCCGTTGGGACCGACGACGCCGATCCGCATGCCCGGCGCGACCGTGAGCGAGACCTTCGACAGGACGAGCAGCGGCCCACGGACGACCGTGAGCTCGCTCGCGACCAGCGTCGCGGTCACTGGTCGCAGGCCTTCCCGAGGTCGGTGAGGGCGCGCTCCAGGGTGGGAAGGCCATAGGGGGAGCCGCTCGGCGCGAGGGCCGTTGCCAACGGCGACGGGAGGTTCGAAGGCAGCTCCACACCAGAGGTGGTGATCTCGAGGGCAGCCGCGAAGATGGCCTTGCCGCGCCGGTCGGTCGGGACCGATGTCAGGGCCTTGATCCCCGCCTTCGCCCTGTCGCGAAGCTGAGTCCGCTCGACGCTCGTCGCGTGCGGCCGGTCGGTGAGCTGGCACAGCGAGTGCGCCTCGTTCGGGCCGGCGGCCGGCTTGTTGATGTCGTTGCAGCCCGCGAGGAGCAGGGCCACCACGAGGAGGCGGACCCTCACGAGCTGAGGACCTCGGTGACGTCGAAGCGCACCGGCCGCTCGAGCTGCTCGTAGGTGCACGACTCGGGTGTGCGGTCCGGCCGCCAGTGCTTGAACTGCGCGGTGTGCCGGAAGCGGGTGCCCTCCATCGCGTCGTAGCCGACCTCGGCCACGAGCTCCGGCCTTAGCGGCACGAACGACAGGTCCTTGCCGGAGTTCCAGCGGGAGCCGGCGGACTGGTTGGGGTTGCGCTCCGGCACCGCGTCACCGGTCCACGGGTGGTCACCCTCGGTCTTGTACGGCGCCAGCTCCTCGATCAGCTCAGCGCGCCGCTTCATCGGGAACGACGCCGCGACCCCGACGTGCTGCAGGTCGCCGTGGTCGTCGTAGAGCCCGAGCACCAGCGACCCGACCACCGGCCCGCTCTTGTGGATCCGGTAGCCCGCCACGACGACGTCGCACGTCCGCGCGTGCTTGACCTTGAACATCACGCGCTTGTCCTGCTGGTAGGTCTGCGCCTTCGGCTTCGCGATGACGCCGTCGAGCCCCGCGCCCTCGAACACCTCGAACCACTCCTGCGCGACCTTCGGGTCCTCGCTGACGGGAGTGAGGAAGACCGGGTCCTTCGCCTTGCCCAGCGCCTTCTCGAGGAGCTTGCGACGCTCGCCCTGGGGCACCTTCGTCAGGTCGTCGTCACCGAGGGCGAGCAGGTCGAACGCCACGAAGCTCGCCGGGGTCGTCTCGGCCAGCATCCGCACCCGGCTGTCCGCCGGGTGGATGCGCTGCAGCAGGTTGACGAAGTCCAGGCCCTTGCCCGAGATGATGACGATCTCCCCGTCGACGACGCAGCGCTCCGGCAGGTTGGCCTTGATCGCCTCGACGACCTCCGGGAAGTAGCGCGTCAGCGGCTTCTCGTTCCGGGATCCGAGCTCGACCTCGTCGCCGTCCCGGAAGACGACGCACCGGAACCCGTCCCACTTCGGCTCGTAGAGGAAGTCGCCGACCGGCAGGTCGGGCACCGACTTCGCGAGCATCGGCGACACCGGGGGCAGGACGGGCAGCAGCATGCCAGCCATTCTGCCGTTGGTCATCCGGCGAGGTGGCCCCACTCGGCCGACAGGGCCGACCAGGGCCCTTGAGCAGCGACCCGGCCGTTGGCCAGGACGACGACGCGATCGGCCTTGCGGAGCGCCGCGAGCTTGGACGTCGCGCCGATCACCGTCGCTCCACGGCGCTGCAGCGCGTCCCAGAGCTCGACCTCGGTGTGCGCGTCGAGGGCGCTGGAGACGTCGTCGGCGACGAGCAGCTCGGCGCCGGTGGCCAGCGCACGGGCGAGGGCGAGTCGCTGGACCTGGCCGCCCGACAGGCGCACGCCGCGGTGCCCGACGAGCGAGCCGTGGCCGCCGGCGCGGCTCACGTCGAGGCTCATCCGGGCGTCGTCAAGGGCGTCCTCGACGTCCCGGGAGTGGTCGAGGCGGACGTTGTCGCCGAAGGTGCCCGACAGCACGCGCGGGACCTGGCCGACGTAGGCGACCTGGCCGGGACGGAGGAACAGCTCGGGCTCCTCGACCTCGGTGCCGTTCCAGGTCAGCGATCCGGTGTGGTCGACCAGGCCGGCGAGGGCGGACAGCAGGCTGGACTTGCCGGAGCCGACCTGCCCGAGCAGCAGGACGAGCTCGCCCGAGGTGACCGTGAGGTCGACGTGCTCGACGCCGAGGGTCCCGTCGTCGTGGACGGCGCTGAGGTCACGCAGCCGCAGCTCGTGGAGCGGCACGGTGGAGACCTGCGGCGGGTCGGGCGCGGTGCCGTGGACGAGGTCGACCCCGTCGGGCAGGTCCATCAGGTCGGCGCCTCCGGCGAGCCGGCAGGTCGCCTGCAGCCAGCCCCGGACGCCGCGCGACTCCGTGATGACGGCCCCCGAGACGCGACCGAACCACTCGAAGCCGTTGACCGCCGTCGTGACGAGCAGCGCGGTCGCGAGCGACCAGCCGCCCTCGAAGTAGGCGAGCCAGGCGACGACGACGCCCGTCTTCACGAGCACCACCGGGACGCCGTCGAGGATCGCCTGCACGCGGTGCTCGAAGACGGCAGCCTCGACGCGGCCGCTGTCGACGTCCTGCAGGTGACGGTGCACCTCGGGGGTCGCGGCGGCCAGCTTGACGGAGCGTGCGGACTCGAGGCACGAGACGAGGGCCCGGCCGAAGCGAGCACGCGCGGCGGACGAGGCGACGACCGAGCGCCCGGCGAGGGGGGAGCCGACCCTGGAAGCCGCGGCGGAGACGAGCATGACGGCGCCGAGGACCGCCCCCGCGAGCGGGTCCTGGGCAGCGACGGCGGTGACCCCCACGATCAGCAGGCCGTTGACGAAGTCGACCCACCGGTCGCCGTACCTCGCGAAGCGGTCGGCGTCGAGCGCCCGCGAGACGACCTCGCCGGGCGGGGTGCGGGCGAGGCGGGTCTGGGCGGTCTGGCCGAGCAGCACCGACAGCCGGACCCGGAGCATCGTGGCGACCCACCACTGCGGGTAGTAGCGGGTCGCGAGCGAGAGCAGCACCGGACCGACGAGCAGGCTGGCCACCAGCAGGCTGCCGGACAGCCAGGCGGACCGGTGAGCCTGCAGGTCGGACACCATCCGGCCCCACGCGAGCCCGGTGAGGGCACCGAAGGCGCCGAGGACGGCCTGCGCGAGGAACAGCCAGGCGGACCAGAGCCCCCACCACGGGTGGATGCGCAGCAGGTGCCAGGTGCCGCGGGCCAGGCCGGGGCCGTCGCCGGGCTCGGTGAGCTCGCGGGGAGCGCCGACCCGCCGGGCGCTGCCGAGCGGCGCGTCGGTGCGGACGTCTGCGCCGGTCTCGCTCTCGGCCGCGAGGAGCAGGTCGCGGAAGGGCCCGTCCTCACGGACCAGGGCTGACCGGTGCCCCTGCTGCAGGACCCGGCCGTTCTCGAGGACGACGACGGTGTGGGCGCGAGCCGTGGTCGAGAGGCGGTGCGCGACGACGACGCCGGTGCGGTGGGCGAGCAGCTCCTCCGCGGCGTGGACGACGCGGGCCTCCGTCACCGGGTCCATCCGGGCGGTGGCCTCGTCGAGCACGACGACCCGGACGTCGCGGACGAGCAACCGCGCGAAGGCGACGAGCTGCTCCTCACCCGCCGACAGGGAGACCCCGCCGGGGCCGAGCAGGGTGTCGAGCCCGTCGGGCAGGCCGTGGACCCACTCGGTCAGGTCGAGCCGCGCGACGGCGGCCTCGACGTGGGCCCGGGGGACGTCGCGGAACAGCGTGATGTTGTCCGCCAGCGTCCCCGCGAGGATCTCGGTGCGCTGGGTCACGACGCCCACCACCGACCGGAGCTGCTGCAGGTCGAGGTCGAGCACGTCGACGCCACCCACGAGCACCGTGC
Organism: uncultured Frankiales bacterium; assembly: GCA_966212015.1. Lineage (GTDB taxonomy): Bacteria > Actinomycetota > Actinomycetes > Mycobacteriales > SCTD01 > RYN-111. The sequence goes on from CBIHPE010000093.1 coordinate 13,425, forward strand.
CGCGTGGCGGGTCCGTCGCACGCGAGAGAAGGGCGGCGAGCGTCGACTTGCCGCTCCCGGTGCGTCCGACAAGGGCGACCGTGCGGCCGGCGGGGATCTCGACGTCGATGTCGCGGAGCGAGAACGAGCCGTGCGGGTAGGAGAACGAGAGCCCCTGGACGGACACCTCGAGCGGACCGTCAGGGACCGGGAGCCCACCGACCGGCTCGGGCTGCACGCCGAGCAGCTGACGGAGGCGAGCGAGCGCCCCGAGCCCCTGCTGGAAGTCCGGCAGGTGCCGGCTGATCTGGTCGACCTGCGCGACGAAGGAGGAGGTGACGAGGAAGAGCGTGACGAGGGACGCCACTGACAGGTGACCGCCTTCGACGAGGAAGGCGCCCGAGACCGTGGCGGTGGCCAGCAGGCCGTGCAGCAGCAGGCTGCTGCGTCGGGACAGCCGGCTCGCGACGGCGCAGGTCGCGGCGACGCGACGGTGCACCTCGGCCGAGAGCTCCGACATCCGGCGTACGAGGTAGGCCTGGCCCAGGCTGGAGCGCAGGTCGTCGCGCGCCGCGACGCCCTCCTCCATCACCGCGGCGTGGTCGGTCCAGGCGATCTCCTCGGCGAGCTTGCGCTCCTTGACGACCGGCG